>CANGBT010000014.1 GCA_947452135.1 Burkholderiales bacterium | reverse complement strand
TTCTGCCCCTGTGCGGTGGTGGCCTGCTGCATGCCACTGGCCACGCTCAACAGGCCTGCGGCCACCAGCAAGGCGATTCCCACCGTTGCTCTTTTCATTGCCGATCTCCTCGTGTGTTGCGATACCCGCCAATCTAGACATTGCACGGCGCGGCATGTTGACGCCGCTCAGTTCGCGGGCCGCTGGCGCACCGTTGCGCGCACTCAACTGCCGCGGCGGGGCCCGGCTCAACACTGTTCAACCGCTGGCGCCACGGTGTCCACACCGCGCTGCGCGGCGCCTTTGAACCGCTGTTTGCCCCCTCCTCCAGAAAGGAATTTCATGAAAACCGATACGCAATTGAAGACCGACATCGCCCGCGAGCTCGAGTGGGACAGCTCGATCAACGCCACCAACGTCGGTGTCGGCGTCAAGGATGCCATCGTGACGCTGACCGGCCACCTCGACACCTATGCCGAGAAGTACGCCATCGAGCGCGCCGTGCAGCGCGTGCAAGGCGTCAAGGCCGTGGCTGTGGAGCTCGATGTGAAGCTCGCCCCCGACCACAAGCGCAGCGACGCCGAGATCGCCTCGGCCATCGAATCGGCGTTCCGCTGGCATGTGTTCATTCCGGCCGAGCGCATCCGCGTCAAGGTCGAAAAAGGCTGGGTCAGCCTGACCGGCGAAGTCGACTGGGAATACCAGCGCAGCACCTGCGAAAAGACGGTGCGTCCGCTCACCGGCGTGATCGGTGTGACCAACAGCATCACGCTGCGCGCGCAGGTCCCGCCGGCCGACATCAACAACCGCATCCGCGACGCCCTGGCCCGTCAGGCCGAACGCGAGGCCCGCAACATCGAGGTGATGGTCAACGGCTCGACCGTCACGCTGCGCGGCAAGGTCCACTCTTGGGCCGAACGCATGGCCGTGCAAGGCGCCAGCTGGTCAGCGCCGGGCATCACCCACGTGGTCAACGAGCTGATCGTGTCGTCCTGAGCAGGCCCGGCGCGCACGCGCCACTGCCCGCCGACCCGTCGATCAGACGGGCGGCGGGCTGTTTTTCAGTTCGGCGGCAAGCTGTTGAACCTGCCGCTACAGGTTGGGCAGGTCGTTCTCGATGGTCTTCCACACGATGCCCAGATCCACCGTGAAGTAGCCGTGAGCCAGCGCGTTGCGCATCTCGTAGGCGACCGACAGGGGCAGCTCCGGGTGAGCCGCGGCGAAGTCGGCGCAGTCGCGAGCGATGTTTCGGCTGGCCTCGCCGAGCACCTCGAAATTGCGGATCACGGCGTCCTGAATGACTTCAGAGCGAACGAAATCCAGCTCGCTCATGCCGCTGGTGTAGCGCTGGATGCGCTCGATGGCCTGCAGGATGTGGCCCAGATAGTCGGGCAGCCTGGGCGCCGCCTGGCTCATACCGGCAAGGCCTCGGCCAGCACGAGGTCGCGGAATTGGACAGGCAGGCCCTTGGGCGTGAGCACATCGACCCGGATGCCCAGCAACTCGGCCAGCTCGAAGCGGATGGCTCCGATGTCGAACAAGGTGGTGTCGGGCGTGGGGTCGATCAGGATGTCGAGGTCGCTGTCGTCGGTGTCGACGCCGCGTGCCACCGATCCGAACACGCGGGCGTTGCAGGCACGATGGGCTTCAACGATGCGGCGAATCGCGACCCGATGGGAGTGAAGGACTTCAGACGGCCGCATGTGTTTCCCCTCAGAAAACGCCTGCGCGATTGTAGGTAGCTCACAGTTGCAGCCGCTCCTCCAGCTCCGACTCGCGCAGGTTCGTGTAGTCGCTGGGCACGGTGCGCACGATGGCCTTGGTGGCTTGTTCGCTCAGGTGCGACTTGAGCTCGCCGAGGAAGGGGTTGGACGCGACCAGCAGCAAGCCGCCGCAGCGGTCGGCGGCCACGCCGTCGCTGAGCAGCTTGGCCACTTCCTGCGCAAAACGCTCGTGCTCGCGGCGGCGCGGGTCGGTGTGCGGCGGGTACGCGCTGCTGTTGAGCCCGGCGCCGATGCGGTCGACGCGGCCGGGCCGGTCATCGCCCAGGTCGGTGCCCTTCTGGCGGCTCTCGGGGTGCACCAGATCGGCCACGTGCACCAGCGCGCCTTCGGTGCCTTGTTTTTCGAGCACCCGCGCACGCGAGGCGTTTGCCACCACCAGCCAGTTGTTTTTCATTGCCGTTCCCTTTGCTGCGGCGTCGGGCCGCCATTGCGCTCGGGCCACGCCCTTGCTGCAGACCACTCTAGGCAGGCGGTCGCGGCGCACGTTGAGGCCGAGCAACGCGGCGCGATGAACCCGGCGAGCCGCGTGTTGCCTCGGGACGCCAGCCAGGCAAATCGCCACGGGGTGATCGAACGCAAGGCCACCGGGCCGCCCGCTGGCTAGATTGCGCTGTGATGGTGCGACCTGCGCCGAGCCCCTTGAGGAGAACCCACCGTGACCGTGCGCAAAGCCGTGAGCCAAGCCCTGACACTGAGTCCGCCCCACCGCACCAACCACCATGCCGGCGCGCGCGAGCCCGGCGGCAGCCCGTGGCTGGGCCGGCGCGGCGAGCCCACCGAAACCTTCGAGCGCTACCAGGGCATCGAACGCGCGGCGCAATCGCTGTGGCCGTCGACGGTGAGCGCGGTGTCCCCTTCCACGGCGCTGGGCGCTTACTCGGACTGGATGCAGCACCTGCTGGCCTCGCCCGCCAAGCAGTGGGAGCTGGCCGACATCGCCGTGCAAAACGCGATGCGCTGGGCGCGCGCGGCCACTGCGGGGCCGGCCGACAACTGCTGGTGCATCGAACCGCTGCCGCAAGACAAGCGCTTCGATGACCCGGCCTGGCGCGAGCGGCCGTACGTGTGGTTTGCGCAGGCGCTGCTGCTCCAGCAGTCGTGGTGGCAGCACGCGACCACCGGCGTGCCGGGAGTCTCGCCGCACCATGAGCGCATGGTCGAGTTCACGGCGCGGCAGTGGCTGGACATGATCTCGCCGTCGAACTTCGTCACGCTCAACCCGGTGGTCACGCGCCGCACGCTCGAAGAAGCCGGCGCCAACCTGGCGCGCGGTGCCCTGCACGCGCTGGGCGATGCCTATCGGGAGTCATCCAACCTGCCGCCGGTGGGCGCCGAGCAGTACGAGCTGGGCGTCAACGTGGCGGCCACGGCCGGGCGCGTGGTGCTGCGCAACCGGCTGATGGAGCTGATCCAGTACACGCCCACCACGCCCAAGGCACACGCCGAGCCGGTGCTGTTCGTGCCGGCGTGGATCATGAAGTACTACGTGCTCGACCTCGAACAGCGCAACTCGATGGTCAGGTTTCTGGTCGACGCGGGCTACACGGTGTTCATGATCTCGTGGAAGAACCCGCACGCCGAAGACCGCGAGCTGAGTCTGGACGACTACCACCGGCTGGGCGTGCGGGCCGCGCTCGACACCATCGCCAAGGCGTGCCCCCACCGCGCGGTGCACACGGTGGGCTACTGCCTGGGCGGCACGCTGCTGGCCATGGTGGCCTCGCTGCTCGGGCGCGAGCGCTCGCACGTCATCAAGAGCATCACACTGCTGGCCGCGCAGGTCGACTTCACCGACCCGGGCGAGTTGTCGCTGTTCATCGACGAGAGCCAGGTCGCTTTCTTCGAGAACCAGATGGCCGTGCAGGGCGTGCTCGACAAGGGTCAGATGCGCGGCACCTTCCAGATGCTGCGCTCGCGCGACCTGGTGTGGTCGTACCGGCTGGCCACCTACCTGATGGGCGAGCGCGCACCCATCAGCGCGCTGATGGCCTGGAACGCCGATGGCACCAACCTGCCCTACCGCATGCACAGCGAATACCTGCACGCGCTGTACCTCGACAACGCGCTGGCGCACGGCGAGTACCGTCTGGGCGGCGTGCCGATCAGCCTGTCGGACATCCACGCGCCGATCTTCAGCGTGGGCGCGGTGCAAGACCACGTGGCGCCATGGCGCTCGGTGTTCAAGCTGCACCAGTTCACCACCGCCGACCAGACCTTCGTGCTGACCGCCGGCGGCCACAACGTGGGCATCGTCAATCCGCCGGGCCAGCCCAAGTCGAGCCACCGCATCCGCCACTGGAAGCACCTCGACCGGCTGCTCACGCCCGACGAATGGCTGGAGCAGACCGAACCCGAGGCCGGCTCGTGGTGGACGCCGTGGCTGGAGTGGCTCAACCGCCATTCGTCGGGCCTCGAAGCCCTGCCGGTGCAGCTGCCCTCGCTGGGCAAGGCGCCGGGCACCTACGTGATGCAGAAGTAGGACGGCGCTGGCCGCCGCCGGCTCAATCGGCGGGCAGCGCGCTGGCGGCGGGTCGGCTGTCGCCGGTGACATCCACCTCGGTGGACGACAGATCGGCCACCACGCCGCGCGCGCACACCACCGAAGCCTTGTCGGGTGGCACCTTCACCGCGGCAAAGAACTCGCCCGCCCCCAGCGGCGCCCCGGCCGCATCGAGGTAGCGGGTGGCCGCATTGGTGGCCACGCCGATGCCCGCCAGCACCACGCGGTTGGCCACCGCCTTGCTCTGGGCGGCGGCCTTGACGAGCACCAGCGCTTCGGGCTCGGTGCGCTGCACGCCGATGGCCACCAGGGTGCCCGCTCCGTTGCGCCAGGCGCGCACCTCGACTCGGTCGCCTGCGGACAGCGCCGACAGGGCGATGCGCTGCGGCTGCGGCGCGTTGACCTGCCGGTCGCTCAGCACCGTGTCGGCCGTGATGCCTACCGGCTGGCCCAGCACCACCAGCGACGATGCGCCGGCATCCCGGGACTGCACACGCGCTTCGATGCGCACGCTGGCGAGCGGGTGGATCGTCACGATGCGCGCCACCAGCACCGCGCCTTGCACGGTGCCCTCGGCTTCGATGCGCACCGAGTCGCCCAGGTCGGCGGCGGTGCCGTTGCGGATGACGGCCGCCGACGCATCGACAGGCTGCCCGTCGATGCTGAAGTCGGCCGGCGACCCGTAGCGCTCGATGTAGCCATCGAGCACGAGCCGCTCGCCCTGCGCGTAGACCGTGCGATCGCGCGCCAGCAACCGGTCGGCGCTCAGCACCCCGCCGGCGTAGTGGCGGCCGCTGGCGCGCACCGTCATGCCGTTGGACAACCCGGCCGGAAGGTCGGCTGCGGGAATGCCGGCAAACGTGACCGCCAGCGCGTTGACCGTGCCGGTGCGGTTGACGGCATCGAGGTCGTGCACGGTGCCGGTGATGTCCATGTCGGTGATGCCGTCTTCGAAGCCGCCCAGGCGCTCCACGCGCGTGGCCCGCAGGCGGCCACCGGCGCGGTCGTGCAGGCAGCTGACCTCCACCACATCGCCGATGGCCAGACCGCTGACATCGCGAACGCCCAGGCCATCGAACACGGTGTCGTCGCCGGTGTGGACGGTCTGGCCCAGCACGCTGACGGTGTCGAGCGCGCGGTCCACCGCGGTGACCGGGCCTTGCACGCAGTCGAAGCGCTCGATGCTGTCGGCCTCGCCGGTGCCGTCGCCGTGGATGCGGCCGCGCAACCGCACGACCATGCCCTCGCGCAGGCGCTCGCGCGTGCTGACGGTGGCGTTGATGGTGACGGCGGCGGACGCATCGTCGATGCCGGTGCCATGAATGAGCAGGTCGCCGAAGGCGCTGATCGTGCCGACGATGGTGCCGGCGGTGGTGGAGCCCAGCGCGTTGACGCTGCCGTCGGCGGAACCACCGCTGTCGCCCCCACCGCACGACACGAGCGCGAGCGCCGCGCACACCGCTGCCACTGATGCCCAACGCTGCCGTTTCATCCGGTGTGTGCTCCCGTGCTGTGAGTCGAGCGCGCCAGTGAACGCCGCGCGGTGCCGTGCCGCAGGATGGCGCGGCAAGCTGCCAGCGCCTTGCGCGGCGTCAATGCGGCGGCGCTTGGTCGGCTGCACGATGTCCGACACCCCCACTCAGGAGACCGGCATGTACAAATCGATTCTTGTGCCCCTGGACGGCAGCGAAGCGTCGCAAGACGGGCTGCAGCAGGCCATCGACATCGCCCGCGGCGACAAGTCCACGCTGCACCTGCTGCACGTGATCGACTCGTTTCCGGTGATGTTCGAGATGTCGGCGCAAACCAGCTTCGAGACCATGAAGCAGTCGCTGCGCAGCTGGAGCGAGGGCATGCTCGAGACCGCGCGCCGCAAGGCCGCCGAGCAGGGGGTGAACTCGCAGGTGATCGTGCGCGAGCTGGTCACCGGGCGCGTGAGCGACACCATCGTCGAGGTGGCACGCGATGCGGCGTGCGACCTGATCGTCATGGGCACCCACGGCCGTCGCGGCCTGCGCCGCATGATGCTGGGCAGCGATGCCGAGTCGGTGGTGCGCCAGTGCCACGTCCCGGTGCTGCTGGTGCCGCAACGCGCCGACCCCCGTCTGGCCAGCCGCTGAGCGCGGCCGCCCGCCCCTGCGCGCGCCGCCTCAACGCGGCGTGCGGTGCTCCAGCGCCAGACCCACCAGCTCGAGCAACAGCCCCACCGCAAAGGCGGCCAGACCGGCACGCACGTCGGGCGACAACGCCATCAGCGCACCGCCGGTGACCATCAGCGCCACCGCAATGACGCGCCGTGCGCGCCTGTGATTGCCCGGGTTCAACATGCTCACCTTTCAGATGCAAGACGCCCGCGCCACGGTGCCGTAGCCACCCGCGCAAGCAGCGCACAACGCAGACAAGAAGGCCCGCCGGTCCTTGCGAACGGGCGGGCCTGGTGAGGGCCCCTGGAGCGGTGCTCGCACACCGGACCAGTCTGAGGATGCCCTCATCCACCGCGGTGCGGGGACACCGCGAACTCCCCCATTCAGGGGAACCTCACTTCACGGGTTGGGCTACTGGCATCAACGTTCACCTGCTCCGCCACGCCAATCTACGTGGGCGTGCTGCGCACCCGTTGAGCGGCCTCAAGGACCGTTCGGCATGCACCCGCGGTGCGCCTGCGCAATGCACCGCGCAGCCCGGTCGTTACAAGGGCACAGGCGTTCGGCCTGGCACTGGGGGAACAACATGCGCGGCTTGCTGATCGGTGTGTGGATGGTGGTGTGCACCGTGGCTTCGGCCGGTGCGCAGGTGAGCGTCGGCGTGGGCATCAGCCTGCCCGGGGTGAGCATCGGCATCAACCTGCCGGCGTACCCGCAGCTGGTGCGCGTGCCGGGCTACCCGGTCTACTACGCGCCGCAGGTGGACTCGAACTTCTTCTTCTACGACGGCATGTACTGGGTCTACGAGGACGACCGCTGGTACGCCAGCGCCTGGTACAACGGCCCGTGGGGTCTGGTCGATCCGCAGGCGGTGCCGCTGTTCGTGCTGCGTGTCCCGGTGCGCTACTACCGCGCACCGCCGCCGTACTTCAGGCCATGGCACGCCGATGCGCCGCCGCGCTGGGGCGAACACTGGGGCGGCGAATGGGAACACAACCGCAGCGGCTGGGACCGCTGGGACCGCCGCGCCGCGCCCCCGCCGGCACCGCTGCCGAGCTACCAGAAGCGCTACTCGCAAGACCGCTACCCGCAGCAACCCGAGCAGCAGCAACAGCTGCACGGCCAGAACTACCGCTACCAGCCGCGTGACCCCGCCGTGCGGCAGCCACAGCATGACCGCGGACAGGGCCAAGGCCAGGACCACGGCAAAGACCGCGACCGGGGCGACGACCGCGGCCGGTGAGCGCGGTGCGGGGCGAGCGTTTCAGATCAGCTCGAAGCCGTCCCCGCGCAGCGGATGGCCGGGCTTTTCGAGCGCGGCGGCCACCGCGTCGTCAACGTTGTGCAGCCACACGAAGCGCAGCGCGTTGCGCGTGGCTTCGGGCACGTCGCGCAGGTCTTTTTCGTTGCGCGCGGGCAGCATCACGGTGTGCACGCCGGCGCGTTGGGCGGCAAGCACCTTCTCCTTGATGCCACCGACCGGCAGCACCAGCCCGCGCAGGCTGATCTCGCCGGTCATGGCCACATCGAAGCGCACCGAGCGGTCGGTGAACAGCGAGGCCAGCGCCATGAACATCGCCACGCCGGCGCTCGGGCCGTCCTTGGGGATGGCGCCCGCAGGCACGTGCACATGGATGTCGATGTTGTCGAACATCGCCGCTGCGATGCGCAGGCCCGGGGCATGCGACTTCACCAGCGTGAGTGCGGCCTGCGCGCTTTCCTTCATCACGTCGCCGAGCTGCCCGGTCAGGATCAGCCGGCCGGTGCCCGCGGTGCGCGTGGCCTCGATGAACAGGATGTCGCCGCCCACCGGCGTCCAGGCCAGCCCGGTGGCCACGCCCGGCAGGCTGCTGCGCAGCGCGATCTCGTGCTCGAAGCGCGGCGGCCCCAGGATGGCGTCCAGATCCGCCACGTCCACCCTCACCTGCGTGTGCGTGCCTTCGGCCACCTGCATGGCGGCGTGGCGCATGACGCGGCCGATCTCGCGCTCGAGCTGGCGCACGCCGGCTTCGCGGGTGTGCTCGCTGACGATCGTGGCCAGCGCGGCGGGGGTCAGCTCGCACTGGTCGGCGCGCAAGCCGTTGTTGTCGCGCTGCCGCGCGAGCAGGTAGCGCTGGGCGATCTGCAGTTTTTCTTCCTGGGTGTAGCCGGGCAGCTCGATGACTTCCATGCGGTCGCGCACCGGGCCGGGCACGTGGTCGATGACGTTGGCCGTGGCGATGAACACCACGCGGCTCAAGTCAAACGGCACGCCGAGGTAGTTGTCGCGGAAGGTGGAGTTCTGCTCCGGGTCCAGCACCTCGAGCAGCGCGGCCGACGGGTCGCCCTGCGCGCTGGCCGAGAGCTGGTCGACCTCGTCGAGCATCATCACGCAGTGCCGCGCGCCGGCCTTGCGCAGGCCCTGCACGATGTTGCCGGGCATGGCGCCCACGTAGGTGCGGCGGTGGCCGCGGATCTCGGCCTCGTCGTGCACGCCGCCCAGCGACACGCGCACGAAGGGCCGCCCCAGCGAGCGCGCAATGCTTTGCCCGAGCGAGGTCTTGCCCACCCCCGGCGGCCCCACGAAGCACAGGATGGGCGCGCGCCCTTGCGGGTTGAGCTTTTGCACCGCCAGAAACTCCAGGATGCGCTGCTTGATGCGCGCCAGCCCGTGGTGGTCGGCCTCGAGGATGGCGCGCGCGGCGGCCAGGTCGATGGCGGCATCGGGGGGCGCAGCCCACGGCAGCTCGGTCATCCACTCGAGGTAGGTGCGCAGCATCGAGTACTCGGACGACGCATCCGACATGCGCTGCAGCCGCCCGAGCTCCTTGCGCGCTTGCGTCTCCACGTCGGCGGGCATGCCGGCCTTGCCGATCAACGCCTCGAGGTGGTTGATGTCCTCGTCGTTCTCGCCTTCTTCGCCGAGTTCCTTGCGGATGGTTTTCAGCTGCTCGCGCAGCAGGAAGCGGCGTTGCCGGTCGTCGAGCTGTTCCTTGGTGCGCTCGCCAATCTCCTGCGAAATGCGCAGCACCTCGATGCGCCGCGCCAGCACCTGCAGCACGCGCTCGAGGCGCTCTTCGGTGCCGGGGGTCTCTAGCAGCTGCTGCTTCTCAGTCACGCGCGCATCGAGCACGCCGGCCACGATGTCGGCCAGGTTCGACGGCGAGCTTGACGACTGCAGCGCGTGGGCCAGCTCGGCCGGCACACCGGGCAGCAGCGCCAGGATCTCGTCGGCGCGCTGGCGCAGTTGCAGGCACATGGCCTCGGCCTTGGCCGAGACCTCGGCGGGCTCGTCGATCATCGTCACGCGCGCGGCCATGAACGGGTAACCCTCGACCAGCTCGCCCAGGCGAAAGCGCTGCACGCCTTGCACCACCGCGTGATGCACCCGCTGCGCGATCTCGCCTTGCTGCACCACCCGCGCGATGGTGCCCACATCGCACAGGTTGCTGCGCTGCGGATCGTCGACGTTGGCGTCGTGCTGCAGCACCACGCCCAGCTGGCAGTTGCCCTCGACCGCATGCCTGAGCGCGGCGATCGACCTGTCTCGCCCCACCGAAATGGGCATGAGCATGTGCGGAAAGAGCACCACGTTGCGCATCGGCACCAGTGCGATCACGCCCGGTGGCAGTTCAAGTGTCGGGGGGTTTTTTGCATCCATGCCGGTTCAGCCAAAGTGCCGTGAGGAACCGCCGAGCGTGCAGCAATTGAAGCGCGTGCGCCATCGGCGCGCCGGCATGAATTCAGTGCGACAAATCCGGCCTTGTCAGGGTTTATCCAACATGAAACTCGGACTATTCCGAACGGCTCACCCCATTAGCCGAGGCCCGGGCCCAAGACAATTGATGCAGATCAAGTTTCAGCCCGATGCGTGGTGAGCGGCTGCCGCCACACACCCAGAATCAAGTCAGTTCTTGCCGCTGGGCGGGGCTGACGTGCATCCAGGCACGGCAGCGACGCGCCACCGCACAGCACGGAAAGCTCCACATGCTCCAAGCGCGAAAGGTCAATAAAGGCAGCCCCCCGCCGCCGGGCGAACCCCCGGCCGCGGCCGCATCGCCGGTGGCCGGGACCGAGCGGCGCAGCGTTGAGCGGCGCGGCGTGTCCAGCCTGCAGCTCGACGCGCTCGAATCCGAACGTCAACGCATCGCGCGTGAGCTGCACGACGAACTCGGCCAGCGCCTGAGCGCGGCCAAGCTGGTGCTCGGCGGGGTGACGCAGGTCGCCGGGCGCAGCACCAAGCTCATCGCAGGCCTCCAGGATCTGGGCCACATGCTCGACGACGCCGTTGACGCGGTGCGCCAGCTCGCGCGTGAGCTGCGCCCGCCCATGCTCGACGACCTCGGCCTCAACAGCGCCATCGAAGCGCTGGCCACCACCACGGCAAACCGGCTGGGCATCCAGATCGACCTGCAACTCGACGCCGACACACAGGTGCTGGGCAGCGCCGCCACGATTGCCATCTACCGCATCGTGCAAGAGGCCCTGACCAACGTGGCGCGCCACGCCAAGGCCAGCCATGTGCACATCGAAACGCGGCTCGCCGACGGGGTGTGGCAGCTCCAGATCGACGACGACGGCGTGGGCATCGGCCAGCGCGAGCCCAACGGGCGCGGCTCGCTCGGGCTGGTCGGCATGCGCGAACGCGCGCACCTGCTGGGCGGGCGCTTCAGCATCGGCGCCGTGGCCACGGGCGGCACCTGCGTGCGCGTCGAGTTGCCGCTGCATGCGCCAGACCCGGCCCGCCCCGAAACGACCGCGCTGCGCCCCACCGGGCTCACCGACAGCACGCGCGAGAGCGATCTGGCGAGTCATAAAACCGAGCTCGAATCGCAAAACATGGAGTTGCGGCGCATCCAGGCAGAGCTTGGCGCGGCGCACGACCGTTATCTCAGCCTGTACGACTACGCGCCGGTGGGCTACCTCACGATCAACGATGCCGGCTTCATCATCGAAGCCAACATGACCGCAGCGTCGCTGCTCGACACCATGCGCGGCTCGCTGATCGGTACGCATTTTGTGAAGTTCGTCAGCCCCGGGGACGGCGCGCGCTGGCAGCAACACGCATTGCGCTCGCTGCTCAGCCCGGGCTTGCAGTGCGTGGAAGTCATGCTGCAGCCGGCCAGGGGCATGGCCTTTCATGCCCGCGTCGATTGCACGCATGAGCGGCGTGGCGGCGTCGAGACGGTGCTGCGCGCCACGGTCAGCGATGTGTCGGCCCGTGTTCAGGCGGCCATGAGCCGGCGCATCGCGCTGCGCGCGGTCGATGAGAGCGAAGCCGAGCGCCGGCGCGTGGCCCGCGCGCTGCACGAAGACCTGGCCCAGGAACTCGGCGCGCTGAAGATGGACCTGTCGCGCCTGCATCAGCAGCCCAGCGCCCAGCACGACAGCAGCGTGGGCCACATGCTCGGCGCCATCGACCACGCGTTGACCACGGTGCGCCGCATCGCGATCGAGCTGCGCCCGCCGATGCTCGATGACCTGGGGCTCAACGCGGCCGTCCACTGGCTGGCGCTCGACGTGGGAGCGCGCACCGGCGTGCAGATCACGGTGCATCACGACGACGACGACCCGCCGCTCGACGACGCGCGCAGCGTGGGCGTGTTCCGTCTGGTGCAGACCGCGCTGGGGCTGATCACCCGCAACGCCTGCGGCCAGGCGGCCACCATCCACCTGCGCCACAGCAACGATGAACTCGAGCTGCTGCTCGAGTCCAGCGGCACCGGCTGGCCGCTCGCCGACGCGATCAAGCAGTCCATCACCGCGCACTCGCCGCTGGTTCAGCAAGCGCACCTGCTGGGCGGACGCATCGAGGTCGAAGACTCGTTCCACCAAAGCCGGCGGGTGGCCTTCCGCCTGCCCTTGACGCCTTGGGTCAGCCCATGAACATCAAATACCGGTACAGCACCATGCACCTGCTCCTTGTCGATGACCATCAGATCGTCCGCGAGGGCCTCAAGCGCCTGCTCGCGCCCGCCAACAGCGAATGGGTCGTCAGCGAGGTGTCCAACGGGCACGAGGCGCTCGACTGCATGCGACAGCAGCGCGTCGATCTGGCCATCGTCGACCTGTCGATGCCCGGCATGAGCGGCCTCGACCTGATCCGGCGCATCAAGTCAGACCACCCCGCCACGGCGGTGCTGGTGCTGAGCATGCACGCCGAGGAGCAGTACGCCATGCGCGCATTCAAGCTGGGCGCCAACGGCTACGTCACCAAGGACAGTGCCGCCACCGAGCTGGTCACCGCCGTGAACAAGGTGGCCGCCGGCGGCACCTATGTGTCGGCCAGCCTGGCCGAACGCGTGGTGCAGCAACTCAACGGCAGCTCGCAAAAGGAGCAGCACCAGGAGCTGTCCAACCGCGAGCTCGAGGTGCTGCAACGCATCGTGGCCGGGCACCGGCTGACCGAGATCGCCGAAGAGCTGCACCTGTCGGTCAAGACGGTGAGCACGCACAAGGCGCGCATCCAGGAAAAGCTCGAACTCACCAGCATGGCCGCGCTGATCCGCTACGGCATCGAACACCACATCTCCGAGTCACTCGCCTCGGAACAGCTGCGCACCGGCGACGACGAGCCTCAGCCGGTCATGTAATCGCGGTTGAACGGATAGGCCGACTGCGCACCGCGCAGCGTGCCGCTGTCGAGCCGCCCGTCGGGACGGCTGGCCAGCAGTTGATGGATGGACAGCCAGCCACGCTCGAACGACATCGCCGAGCCGGCCAGATACAGCCGGTAGGCGCGCAGCGTGGCCTCGCCCACCAGTTCGCGCGAGCGCGCAATCTGCCGCTCGAGGCCGTCGGACCACGCCCACAGCGTGCGCGCGTAGTGCGGGCGCAGGTTCTCCACATCGAGCAGTTCGAGGCCGCCTTCGGCCAGACACCGCGTGGCCTCGCTCACGTGCACCAGCTCACCACCCGGAAAGATGTGCCGCTCGATGAAGTCGCCAATGCCCGCACCGAGCTGGCCGATGCCCAAAGCGCCGGCGGTGATGCCGTGGTTGAGCAGCAGGCCACCGGGCTTGAGCAGCCGGTGCAGCCGCGCGAAATAGTCGCTCAGGTTGGCGCGCCCGACGTGCTCGAACATGCCCACCGACGCGATGCGGTCGAAGGTTTCGGACTCGGGCAGATCGCGGTAATCGAGCAGCTGCATGTCGACCTGTCCGCGCAGCCCGCGCTCGTCGATCAGCCGGTTCACGTGGGCGTGCTGGTGCTTCGACAGCGTGATGCCGGTGGCGCGCACGCCGTGGTGTTCGGCAGCCCACAGCAGCAGCGCGCCCCAGCCCGCACCGATGTCGAGAAAGCGCTGCCCCGGTGCCAGCGCGAGCTTGCGGCAGATGTGCTCGAGCTTGGCTTGCTGCGCTTGGGCCAGGCTCATGTCGGGCTCGCGGAAATAGGCGCACGAGTACACCCGCTGCGCGTCGAGCCACAGCGCGTAGAACTCGTCGCACACGTCGTAGTGAAACTGCACCTGCTCGGCGTCGCGGCGGCGGTCGTGGCGCGACTTGGCGCCGAGCCGCGCGAGCCAGTTCGGCAGCAGCGCCGGCGCACCGTTGCGCCGCGGATCGCCGGCCAGCTCGCCGGCCACGGCCATCACGTCGGGCATGGCGCCTTCGATGTCGACATCGCCACGCACATAGGCGTCGGCGATGCAGCCGATGCGCCCCTGCGCCAGCCAGCCCAGCGAGCGCACATCGGGCAATCGCAAGCGCACCGGCGCGGGCTGCGCGCCCAGACGACCGCCCGGCCACTCGAGCGCCAGACCCGCCGGCAACGAAGACAACGCCGTCAGGCGCGAGGAGATCAGGCTGGCCAGAGCAGACATGAGGCGTGTCTCCTGTGCCGCGCTACGGCGCGGTCTAGCGGTTGTCAGTGCACCTCGACCACGTGTTCGAGGTGGCGTTCGCCTTCGGATGCCAGCCCGTGCTCCAGGCCGTAGCGGATCAGCGAAGCGGTGGTGGGCAGCTCGAGCTTTTCCTGAATGCGGCTCTTGTGCGTGCTGATGGTCTTGACCGACAGGTGCAGATCGCTGGCAATGTCGGTCAGGCGCTGGCCGGCCACGATGCCGCGCAGCACCTCGAGCTCGCGCTCGGACAACTGCGTGTGGCGCGGCGTGCGACGCGATCCGGTGAGCTGCATCACCACGCGCTCGGCCAGATTCGCCGAGACGTAGCTGCCCGACTCGACCACCCGCCGCACGGCGGTGATCAACTCGCTGCCCGCGCTGTCCTTGGTGACGTAGCCGCGGGCGCCGGCCTGAAACGCACGCAGCGCGTACTGCTCCTCGGCATGCATGCTGAGCACCAGCAGATGCACGCCCGGGTACTCGGCGTGCACCCGCTTGATGAGCTCGAGCCCGCTCATGCCGGGCATCGACAGGTCGGCGATCAGCAAGTCGATGCGGTGGTTGCGCAGCAGCTCGAGGGCTTGCAGACCGCTGTCGGCCTCGCTCACCACCCAGTGCTTGCCGGCTGCTTCGAGGATGCGTCTGAGCCCCTCGCGAACGATCGCATGGTCATCGACGATGAGGATCTGCAAGCCGGCGGGTTGGGGTGTTCTGCTCATGGATGCAGTGTCAACAGGCCCCGCGCCGGGGCACTTGAGTGCCATCAACGAGAAGTGCACGGCATGGCCGCCGTCGCACTCGGAGTTTTCCGACCCCGACATCGGGCGTAACACCCTGCGCGGGACAAGGCTTTTCACCAACCAACTGAGGCGCTCGCCGATTGCCGCAACCAGCCGCAAAGGCCAACCTTGGGTCCTCGCTGCAGCAGCGTTGAACACCTCACTCCGGAGAAGAACATGACCCCAGACACCCGCTTGGCCGACACGGACAGCACTCGGAATGAACCCCGAGTCACCGGCCGCTGCGCCCTCACGCCGATGCCCGCATCGCGCCCCTTGACCGACCTGCTGCGCCTGATGGGCGGCGAGCCCGATGGCAGCGAAGCCGACCATGCCTTCACCGTGCCGCTGTGGCAGGTGCGCGCCGGCGCCACGCTGCTGCTCGAAGGCGCACGCGCCAGCCACGTGTATGTGGTGCGCGCCGGCACCTTCAAGTCGATCAAGACGGCCGAAGACGGCTACGAGCAGGTGCTGGCGTTCTCGAGCCCCGGCGACGTGTTGGGCTTCGAGGCGCTGTGCGAGGACCGTCAGCACACCGGTGCGGTGGCGCTGGAAGACTCGATCGTGTTCGCGATCGCATCGCGCGACCTGCTGCTGTGGCGCCGCCAGTACCCCACGCTCGACCACGCCTTGCAGCTCGCCCTGAGCCGACGGCTGGCGCGTGCCGGCGAGATGACCGAGCTGATGGCCGCGGTGTCGTCCGAGGTGCGCCTGGCGCGCTTCATCATGTGGTGGTCTGCGCGCATGGAAGCACTCGGCCAGTCACCGCGCCGCCTGCGATTGCGCATGAGCCGGCGCGACATCGCCAGCCTGCTGGGCGTGGCGCACGAGACGGTGAGCCGCTCGTTCAGCACCTTCGTCGAATGCGGTGTGCTCAGCGTGGCCAACCGCGAAGTCGAGATCATCGACCTCGAGCGGCTCAAGGCCTGCACCCGCAACACCCGTGGTCTGGCCGACGACATGCCCTACCGCTCGGCGGTGGGTGGGCGGCCTGCCGGCTTGCGCCAGCGCACGCGATCGCTCGAAGCGGCCTCGCTGACGGTGAACTGAGCGCACGCCGTGCCGGCACCTTGTCGACACGGCGTTTGCTTGCGTGCACTCAAGGCGCAACCCGGGTGGCTGACCACACTGTGAAACCCAAGGGGCCCGTCGGGCTCCGGTCAATTCAAAGGACGCCAACAGCATGGACACCCGAACCGAAACACCCACCGTCGACACCACCCGCGACCAGCTCGCCTCTGTGCTTCACACGCTGGTGGCCGAGTCGGAAGAGCTGGTCAAGCACATCCAGCGCAGCGGCAACGAGCAGATCCAGGGGGCCCGCGACCGCTTCGAGACCACGCTGGCCAGCGCGCGCGACGAGCTCGAAGCGCTGCAGGACAACGCCCTGCGCCGCGCACGCCGCGCCGCCAAGGCGGCCGATCAGGCCGTGCATGAGCACCCGTATGCGTCGATGGGCGCCGCAGCGGCGGTGGGCGCACTGATCGGCATGCTGATCAGCCGCCGCTGAGCCGCACAGCAAGGTTTCTCACCCCCAAAAAAAGCGGCGCCACAGCGCCGCTTTTTGCTGGCCGCTGCGCGCGGCGATGCTCAGTGGTGACCGGTGGACGACTTGATCGAGTCGATCCAGCGCTGCGTGAGCGCCAGCCACTCGGCTTGCGCGTGGCTGATCTGTGCCAGCGGCGACGTGCCGCCGTTGCCCACGCTGCTGCCGGCGTCAAACGGCTTGGCCGCCTGAGCACCTTGCATCACGCGCTGCGACAGCTCCATGGCGGTGTTGCGCATGCGCTCGACGAACTGCGCCTCGGTTTCCAGCGTGTGCTTGAGGCCAATGCCGAACTGCTGCATCGAGCTGCCCATCTGACGGTTGATCAGGTTGGTGCCCACGCCCATGAGCTTTTGCACGTCGTCGGCCTGCTCGGCCTCGCGCAGCGCCGCATGGAGGTTCTGGTTCAAGGTGTCGACCGCCGCAGCGTTGAGTTGCTGCTGCTGCTCGAGCCATTGCGCCACGCCCTGCGCGGCGGCCAGCGAGCCGTTGAGCATCTCGCGCATGGCGCTGGCGTTGCCTTGCAGCATGTTGAAGCCGCCCGAGGCTGCGTCTGGATGGGCTGTGGTGTCGGCGTGATGAGGGGTGGGCTTGGTAGTGCGGACCATGACGGTGCTCCCGTTCGAGTGATGTGAGCCTGCGATGGTGTTGCCGCCGCATGCCAGGGCCGTTGAGTGCGATCAAGCGCGCGCCACGGCCTGACGCCGCCCTCAGTGCGCCATCAGCAGGGGCAGCTTCGCCGAGCGCAGCACGCTGCGCGTGACGCCGCCGAGGATCCACTCGCGCGTGCGGCTGTGTCCGTAGCAGCCCATCACCAGCAAGTCGGCGTGCACGTCGGCGGCCAGCGCGAGCAGCAACTCGCCCATGTCGTGCGCCGGCCGCCCGCCCTGGTGCACCGTGGCCGTGACGCCGTGGCGCTGCAAGTAGCGCTCGATGGGCAGCGGGTTGTTGCGGTCGTAGTCGGTGCTGTCCTCCCAGGTGGCCACGTGCACGCGCGACGCCATGCGCAGAAACGGCAGCGCCGCACTCACCGCGCGTGCCGAGGAGGCGGTGGGCTTCCATGCGATCAGCACGGTGCTGCCGAGGCGGTCGGCCGTGTAGTCGGCGGGCAGCACCACGGCGGGCTTGCCGGTCTCGATCAGCACGGTGGGCACGAAATCGACCGGCACTTGCGCTTGCAAGCGGTTGTCCGCCTCGATCTGCGCGAGCACGAGCAAGTCGCTGGCAAAGGCGTGCGCCTTGAACACGCTCACCGGCTCGTCGTTGCCCTCGCTCCACAGCACGTCGGTGTAGCCGGCGGTGGTGACCTCATGTTCGAAGGCGGCCTTGGCGCGCTCGCGGGTTTCGGCGTCCGACAGCGCGAGCATGGCGGCGAGCTGGCTGTCGGCCGAGGTGGCCATCGGGTACTGCAGCAGCGCAGGCGTGACCGCGTACAGCACCTCGAGCAACGCGCCATGGGCCGCCGCCAGACGGTGCGCGAGGTGCACGCGCAACACCGACGCCTCGCTGGCGTCCTGGTGCAGCAGCACCGATCGAATCTCGTTCATCGCAACGCTCCGGTTCACGGCGGGTCGAACCGCTGCCGCGGTTGCGGTGCGGCGCCCTCGCCCGACGCCGCGGGCCCTGGCAGGCGGCGTCGCGGCCAGTGTGGGCAGCCGCGCCGCGCGGCGCGTTGCGTGGCGTCAAGTGCCGGCCAGCCAGCGTGCGGCCAGCGCGGCGGCGTCCACGGTGCCGTCGGTGGCCACATCGAGTGCGATCGCACGCTCGCCGGCGTCGAGCGGCTCGTGAGAGTCGATCTGGCGCTGCAGCACCGCCACATCGGCTTCGGACGCATCGTGGCCCGCCGCGCTGCGTGCGGCCACGCGCTGGCGCAGCACGGCTTCACTGGCGTGGCAATGCAAGATGGCAAACGGCACGCCCAACTCAGCGGCGAGCGCCTTGAAAGCCTGCCGCTCACCGCGCCGCAAGAAGGCCGCATCGACGATCACCGGCCAGCCCGCGCGCAGCGCAAGGCGCGCGATCTCGGCCAGGCGCTCGAAGGTGCGCCGCGTGGCCTCGGGCGTGTAGACATCGAGCGCGCGAGCCGCCGAACGCTCGAGCGCGCCCAGGCCGAACAGCCGCTTGCGCTCGACGTCGGAACGCAGCCGGACCGCGCCCGTGCGCTCGAGCAGCTGCAAGGCCACGCTCGACTTGCCGCAGCCCGACAGGCCGTGGGTGATGAGCAATCGCGGGGCGGGCCGCGCCTGTGCCGTGGCCAGCGCCCAGGCAAGGTAGTCCGGGCCGGCCTCGGCCGTCTCGGGCGATGCGGATGCCGCGGCGTCAGGCGCACCCGGCTGGCTGGCGCGCAAAGCCGCCACCAGCGCACGAATCAACGCGCGATACACCTCGTAAAAGCGCAGCACGCGCAAGGCGGCAAAGTCGCCGCTGCGCTGCAGCCAGGCATCAAGCGCGCGCGCAGCCAGATCGCTGCGGCCGCGGGCGTACAGGTCCATCGTCAAAAAAGCCAGGTCGTTGGCCACGTCGATCCAGCGCATGGCGGGGTCGAACTCGATGCAGTCAAACGCCACCACCTCATCGCCCACCTGTGCAGCGTTGGCCAGGTGCAAGTCGCCGTGGCCTTCGCGCACCGCACCGGCAGCGCGCCGCTCGAGCCACACCGGCGTCAGCGCGCGCTCGCACCCGGCCAGCCAGCCGCGCAGCGTGTCGATGGCGCCAGCGGCCACCAGCGGCTGCAGCGCAGCCAGCACGTCACGCGCGGCTTGCACGATCAGCGCGGGCGTGGCCCACGGCGTGGCGGCATCGGCCAGCGGCGCGCGCTCGTGGAACGCGGCCAGCGCGCCGGCCAGCTGCTCGATCTGGCTCGCCTGCAGCCGCCCGGCGGCCAGCTGCTCCCTGAGCAGCGCGCCATCGGCGAACCGCCGCATGCACACCGCGTAGTCGATGGGCTCGCCCGCGCCGCCCAGCCGTGGCGACGAAGGCGTGCCGCACACGGGCAGCACCTCGAGGTACAGCTGGGGTGCCAGGCGCTGGTTGAGCCGCAGCTCGAGCTCGCAAAAGTGCCGGCGTGATGCGAGCGTGCTGAAGTCGACGAAGGGCAGCCGCACCGGCTTTTTGACCTTGTAAGCCCGCTCGCCGGCCAGCAGCACCCACGAGATGTGGGTTTCGATCAGCGCGACCGGCTGGCCGCCTTGCGATTGCAGCTGCTCGCGCAAGGCGTGGATCAGCGTGCGGTCGAGGGGTGGCGAGGTGGCAGCAGGCGTGTCCATGGCGAGAGTCTGCAATGGCGCGAACCGGCGCGGGGGGCGCGACGCCCGCGGCTTGATTTCGCGCAATCGGCGGTGGCGATCGGCCACGCATGCTCGGTCCCCCTCAAACACGCGGGAGGCTGGATGGCAGACACGAGGCGGGTGGCGGTGGTGACAGGCGGTGTGGGTGGGTTGGGCGAAGCGATCTGCCGGCGACTGGCCGATGGGCAGTTCAGCGTGGTGGCGTTGCACCAGCCGGGCAACGGCAAGGTGAAGGACTGGCTGGCCACCCACAAGGCGCAGGGCTACGACTTCGGCTCCGAGCCGGTGGATGTGAGCCAGTTCGATTCCTGCGCCACCGCGATGGCCGCCGTGCGCCAGCGCCACGGGCCGGTGTCGGTGCTGGTCAACAACGCGGGCATCACGCGCGACGCGAGCTTTCGCAAGATGACGCTCGACGACTGGAACAGCGTGCTGCGCACCAACCTCGATTCGGTCTTCCACATGACCAAGACGGTGATCGAGGACATGCTCACGCAGGGCTGGGGCCGCGTGATCAACATCTCGTCGGTCAACGGCCAGCGCGGCGCGTTCGGACAGGCCAATTACGCCGCGTCGAAGGCCGGCATGCACGGCTTCACCAAGTCGCTGGCGCTCGAGTTCGCCAAGAAGGGCATCACGGTCAACACCATCTCGCCGGGCTACCTGCGCACGCCCATGGTCACCAAGGTGCCGCCCGAGGTGCTGGCGCAACGCATCATTCCCGAGATCCCGCTGGGCCGCCTGGGCGAGCCCGACGAGGTCGCCGAGCTGGTGGCCTTTCTGGCCAGCGAGCGCTCGACGTTCATCACCGGGGCCAACCTGTCGATCAACGGAGGCCAGCACATGTTTTGAGCCGTGGCGACCTTCACCCCGCGCCTTGTCCCCTTGGGCGCGGTTCACGCCACGGGTTTTTTATGCCACTGCTCGGGCGGCGCCATGGCGTGGGGGCGCTGGCAAGACCGAGCGCGCCAGGCGCCGGTGCGCGCATACGATGTCGCCTTGTTGATGACTCAAGAAGGCCACCGATGACCGCAAAACACATGGCGCGCTCGATTGCCGTTGCAACGCTCAGCCTCGGATTGGCCGCCTGCGGGGGTGACTCTGACGCCACGGACGCGCCTTTCAGCGTGGCGGTGATCGGCGACTCGCCCTACAGCATTGCCTACCGGGAAACAGCCCAGTACCAGGCCTACCCGGCTTTCATTTCAGCGATCAACCAAGACACCAACGTGGAGCTGGCCATTCATGTTGGAGATATTCATTCGGGCAAGGACTATTGCACCGAATCGTATAACCTGGATATTTTCAATCTCTGGAAGAGTTTCAATATTCCGTTGATTTACACGCCGGGCGACAACGAGTGGGCCGATTGCCACAAGGTCAAGCAAGGTGGCGGCCTTTACGACGCGCAAACCGATGCCATTGACTATGTCACCACCGATGGCGGCTCGTATGCCCACGGCGATCCGCTGGCCAATTTGAATTTGATTCGGTCTATTTTCTTTCCGTTGCCCGGAAAATCATTGGGCAGCAAGCCGATCGAAACACATACTCAGGCTCTGGAGTATGACCCCGCCCACCCGGCAGATGCCCAATTCATCGAAAACATCTGGGTCGAGAAAAACGGGGTTCTATTTCTCACCATCAACCTGCCCGGTGAATCCAACAACGACACCGACATCTGGTACGGCACGCCGAGCATGAGCAACGCCCAGGCGACCGAGGTGGCCACGCGCACGGGCGCCAATGTGCGCTGGATCAACAAGGCGTTTTCTCAGGCGATTGCCAAAAAGGACATCGCGGTGGTGGTTCTGACCCAGGCCGACCTGTGGAACCAGAGCTTTTGGACCAAGGCTCACCTGACCGAATACAGGCAGTTCATCGACGCGATCGCGGCCCAGACCGTGGCGTTCGGAAAACCCGTGCTGCTCATCAACGGCGACTCGCACATCTACCGCTCCGACAACCCCCTGATGCCCGGAGCCGCTTGCGTGACCGAGTTGCCCGCCACGGCCAGACTCGGTGCCGCACTGGTGCCCGCCACCGCAGCCGTGGCTTGCAGCGATGCGTCGGTGGCCAGCGTGATGGAGGAGTACCACTACGACGTCTACGGCACGCCCGACGCCACCACCGACCCTTACGCCAACCAGCCCGGTGGCTACAACGTGCCCAACTTCCACCGCATCGTGGCCCACACCAACGCGGCCAATCCGCTGGAATACCTCAGGCTGACGATCAACCCGGCGGCCAACGCCCCCAACGGCAGCAACGCCTTCGGGCCGTTCAGCTGGACGCGCACTCAGCCCTGACCGGGCGCTTCTGGCGGGCCGCGCCTAAGGCTGGCGCGGCTTCCAGTTGCGCGCATCGGCTTGCGCTGCGGCGCGCTGCTGCGGCGTCAAAGTCGGCTTGACCGTGTCCCGGTACTTGGCCGCCGTGGCGTCGCCGCTGGCGGAGGCAAGCAGCCACCAGAAGTACGCCTGCTGAATGTTCTCGGGGACGCCGGTGCCATTGGCGTACATCACACCCAAGCTGAGCTGGGCCTGGACCAGTCCCTGATCAGCCGCCTTGCGATACCAGTAGGCCGCCTGTTGCTCGTCCTTGGGAACGCCCTCGCCCAGGACGTACATGGACCCCAGGTTGTACTGGGCCTTGGCGTGGCCCTGATCGGCCGCCTTGCGATACCACTGGATCGCCTGCGAATAGTCTCTCGTCGGTCCTTCAATCTGCTCATACAAGGCACCCAGGTTGTACTGGGAGGCATCGAGGCCTTGCTCGGCCGCTTTGCGGTGCCAGTAAATCGCCTGTTCATCGTCGCGCGGCACGCCTTGCCCGCCGGAGTACATGAGGGCCAGTTGGTATTGGGCGCGCGCCACACCCCGATCGGCAGCCAGCCGGCACAAACGCGCCGCCTGTCGATCGTCCTTCGGCACGCCTCTGCCCTCGACCGACATGACACACAGGCTGTACTGGGCCTCGGCGATCCCCTGCCGGGCGGACTTGGCGTACCACTGCGCCGCCTGCCGGTCGTCCTGCGGCACGCCCTGGCCGCTCTCGTACATGTAGCCCAGGTTGTTCTGTGACTCTGCATGACTCTGCTCAGCGGCTTTGCGGAACCACTGCGCCGCCTGCCGGTCGTCTTTGGGAGCACCCTGACCCTCGAGGTACATGACGCCCAGGTTGTACTGGGCAGACCTGTGGCCAAGCTCGGCAGCCTTGAGATACCAGTACATGGCCTGCTTGTCGTCCTTGGGCACGCCTTGCCCCCGGAGGTACATGGCAGCCAGGTTGTAACGGGCGGGAGCATCGCCGCTCTGAGCCAGGGGCTGAAGGATGCGCAGGGCGGTGGCGTAGTCGCCCTTGGCCAGCGCTTCGGCAGCCAGATCCGAAGGATCGGCAAACGCCGCACCGGCGGCGAGCGTCAAGGTCAGGATCAGCCATTTCAGGTGTTGCATCAGGTCCTCCAAGTGCAGATCGCCAGATCGCCTTGTGTTTGTGATCCGGTCGCGGGGTTTGAATGATCAGCCGGCCTGTGAACGCGCTTTCAGCAGCCGCTCACCGCTCGGTCTGCGGACGATGCTACCGGCCGGCGGGGGGAGCAGCCCCTCGGCGGAAATATCACTTTTGCGTTTTTCAAGTGCGTAAAAGTTGATACTTCTTGCCATACCGCATCTGAAATGCTAACTTTCTCGCACCTGAAACACGCGAAAGTTAGTCAATGCCGCTGCACCTCGTCGGCGAAAGCGTCACCAAAACCCGCAGCCACTACCTCGCCGACTCGGGCCAATTGGTGCAGTTGATGCGGGGCATCTATGTCGATGCCGCCGATGACATCGACCAGACGGTGCTGGCTCACGCGGTGCGCATCGCGCGCTACCTGTATCCGAATGCCTACCTTTCAGCCGCCAGCGCGGTCTTGCTGGGGCCGACCCGCGACGGCCGGCTCTACCTGACGGGCCAGCGCAGCCAGCGCACCCGGCTGCGCTCGCTGGAGATCGTCCAGAACAAGGCGCCCCGAAGACCGTCGCTCGCTTCGGCTGTCGTCGCCGACAGCCTGGGCGAGTTCCCGGTCAACGTCTCGTCGATCCGGCAACGCTTTCTCGAGGCCTTTCGAATGCGCAGCGAGCATGCGGCGTCCATCAACGGGGACACCCGCGAGCTGATCGCGCAGCGCCTGATCGATGAATACGCCAGCCCCAAGGCGGCCAGCGACGCGATCTGGGCACTGGCCCGCGAGAACGACTGGTACCGGGAGGGCGAGGCGGCCGAAAAATACCTGCTGCGTCGCCCTGCGGCCACGCCTGTGCGCAATCAGGCGGCGTTCGAACTCACGGTCGCCTGGCATGGTCTGCCAATCGGCCATCTGGGGCATGACGGGTTCGAGTGGCGGTGGTCCGCGAGCGACAGCGGCGCACCCCTGCCGCCCATCGTTCGCCAGACGGCTCCTGGCAAGCTGCCGCCTTTCATCGTTTCGTTGCTGCCTGAAGGCTGGCTCGAAGCCGTGCTGAACAACCGCGACGAACGCGCTGCGCTGCGCTCGGGCACTCGCTACATGTCCAACATCACCATCGCCGACAGCGAGTCGGCACTGGCCGCCTTGCCACTGGATGTGCTGACAACGCGCCTGGCCAAACACGCGACGGCGGGCGTGTTCACCGGCACCTACGCAGGCCCCGGACGCAGCGCGCTGGAGCACGATTTCGAGCGCAACCTGGCGCTGATCTACACGCATGCCGACACGCCCCGGTTGTCGGGCGTGCAGATCAAGGCGCCCATGACGCTGGCTCCGGACGGCACGCTGTCGCCGGCCATCAGCACACCGTTCACGCACATCCTGAAACCCGCGGGAACCAGCGGCTTTGAAGCCTTGCCGCTGGTCGAGTGGATCGGCCTCGAACTGGCCAGACGCGCCGGACTGCCGGTGCCAGATGCCGCCTTGATCGCCATGCCCGACGCAATGAGCGAGGCGCTCGTGGTCGAGCGCTTTGACATCCGCGCAGGCAACGACGACCACCGCCGGCTCGCGATGGAAGACTTCTGCTCGGTGCTCGACCTGGCTCCCGATGCCAAGTACGACGGCACGCTCGAGCGCGCCGCGCGTGCCTTGAAAGCGCTGTCCACCTCGCCAGACGAAGACCTGCTGCTTCTGGTGAGGCGCGCCTTGTTCGCCTGGCTGATCGCCGATGGCGACATGCACTTGAAGAACCTGGCCATGCTGAAAACATGCGAGCCCGGCGACACCACCGTGCGCAGCGTTCGGCTCGCGCCGGTCTACGACGCCGTGACGACGCGTGTGTTTCCGCGCCTCGAACACGACCGCATGGCGCTCACGCTCAATGGCAAGGATCAGCGGCTCAAGCGAGCGGACTTCCTCGCGCTGTCGGCGATCGCCGGACTGAGAGCCGCCGACACACACGCTGCGATCGATGAGCTGCTGCAACGCCTGCAAGCGGCGCTGGCCACCATCGACTTGCCGCCCCTGCCCGGGCGCAGCCCGTCCGCCGAGGCTGCCGTGAGCCGAGCGCTCGAAATCTGCCGGCAGCGGGTCCAGGCGTTCGAGTGACGCAGCGAGCCCCACCGCCGTGAACGGCCGCCGCCTTGATCGACCGCAAGGCGCAGCCGCATGGTGTTGACTACGCTGCGCGTTTTGAGCACCCCGCACCCATGAGCATTCGCAACCTCCACAGCCTTCTCGAACCCGCCTCGGTGGTGGTCATCGGCGCGTCAGATCAGGTGTCCAGCGTGGGGGCCACGGTGTGGCGCAACCTGCGCGCCGGGGCGTTCAAAGGCTTGATCTACGGGGTCAATCCGCACCACGACACGCTCGACGGCGAGACCATCTACCCGACCGTGGCCGAGCTGCCCATCACGCCCGATCTGGCCATTCTTTGCACCCCGCCGGCCACCGTGGCCGGGCTGATTGCCGAACTCGGGCGGCGCGGCACCAAGGCAGCCATCGTGATGACCGCCGGGCTGAGCGCCAGGCAAAAGCAATCCATGCTGGACGCGGCGCGCCCGCACGTGCTGCGCTTGCTCGGGCCGAACTGCCTGGGGCTGCTGAGCCCGCACATCGGGCTGAACGCGAGCTTCGCGCACACCGATGCGCTGCCGGGCAACATGGCTTTCGTGTCGCAGTCGGGCGCGCTGGTCACCGCGGTGCTCGACTGGGCGACCTCGCGGCGCATCGGGTTTTCGCACCTGATCTCGATCGGCGAGCGCTGCGACGTGGACTTCGGCGACTTGCTCGACCACCTGGCGAGCGATGCGCGCACGCGCTCGATCCTGCTGTACATCGAGTCGATCGAAACGCCGCGCAAGTTCATGTCGGCCGCGCGGGCGGCCGCCCGCAACAAGCCGGTGATCGTCGTCAAGGCCGGGCGCTCGGGCCACGGCGTGAAGGCTGCGGCCTCGCACACGGGGGCGATGGCCGGCTCGGACATCGTGTTCGATGCGGCGATCCGGCGTGCCGGGATGCTGCGCGTGGACACCTTGCAAGAGCTGTTCGTCGCGGCCGAGACGCTGGCGCACTTCGGGGCCAGGCCGATCAATGCCGTGCCGCGTGCAGGTGACGACTGGCTCACGCTGATGACCAACGGCGGCGGTGCCGGTGTGATGGCGGCCGATGCCGCGTCGGCTGCCGGTGTGCCGCTGCGCGAGCTGCCCGACTCGCTGATCGAGCAGCTCGATGCGGGGCTGCCGGCGAACTGGTCGCGCGGCAACCCGGTGGACATCATTGGCGACGCGCCGGTGCAGCGCTACACGCGCACGCTGCAAACGCTGCTGGCCGATCCGGCGGCCGGCGCGGTGCTGTTCATTCATGCGCCCACGGCCATCGTGCGCAGCGACGACATCGCCCGCGCCTGTGCGCCGATCGCGCGGCAAAACGCAGGGCGCGTGATGGCGTGCTGGCTGGGCGAGCGCTCGGTGGCCGAGGCGCGGCGCGTGTTTGCCGATGCCGACGTGCCCGACTACGGCACGCCCGAAGAAGCGGTGCACGCGTTTTCGATGCTGGCGACCTACCGGCGCAACCAGACGCTGCTGCTCGAAGCGCCCAACGCGAGCGAGAACGTCGCGCCCGACCTGGCGGCCGCGCGAGCGCTCATCGACGCCGTGCTCGCCGACGGGCGCGACATGCTCGACGAGTTCGAGGCCAAGGCGCTGCTGCGCGCCTACGGTATCCCCACGGTGGCCACGCTGGCGGTCAAGCCCACCGCCGAGGCGGCGGTCGAGGCGGCCGACCAGCTGGGCTATCCGGTGGTGCTCAAGATCCGCTCGCCCGACATCAGCCACAAGACCGACGTGGGTGGCGTGGCGCTCAACGTGCGCAACGCCACCTCGCTGCGGCAAGCCGCCGACGGCATGCTCGCGCACCTGCGTGAAGTGGCACCCGCGGCCCGCCTGGACGGCTTCACGGTGCAGCCGATGGCCATGCGGCCGCAAGCGCAAGAGCTGATCGTGGGCGCGAGCATCGACTCGGTGTTCGGCCCGGTGCTGCTGTTCGGGCAAGGCGGCACGTCGGTCGAAGTGGTGGCCGACCGCGCGGTGGCGCTGCCGCCGCTCAACCGCGTGCTGGCGCGCGATCTGGTGTCGCGCACGCGGGTGTCGCGGCTGCTCGCGGGCTACCGCGATCACCCCACGGTCAAGCTCGACGCGGTGTGCGATGTGCTGATCGCGGTGTCGCAGATGCTGGCCGACCTGCCCGAGCTGGCCGAGCTCGACATCAACCCGCTGTGGGCCGACCACGAGGGCGTGATCGCACTCGACGCACGGGTGCGCGTGCAGCGTGAGCGGCCGGCAGGGGCCGCGCACTTCGCGATCGCGCCCTACCCGTTCGAGCTGAGCGAAACCGTGATGTGGCACGGCGAGCAGTTGGTGGTGCGCCCGATCCGCCCCGAAGACGAGCCGCAGCACCGCGAATTTGCCGATTCGCTGTCGGCGGGCGATCTGCGGTTGCGGTTTTTCAGCAGCCGGCTGGAGCTGCCGCGCAGCGAGCTGGCGCGGCTCACGCAGATCGACTACTCGCGGGAGATGGCCTTCATCGCGGTGCGCACCGACGCCGACGGCACGCAGCACACGATTGGCGTGGTGCGCGCGGTGACCGACCCGGACAACGTCGTCGCCGAGTTCGCCATCGTCGTGCGCACGGACCTCAAGGCCCAGGGCCTGGGCGCCTTGCTGATGGACAAGATGATCAAGTACCTCAAGAGCCGCGGCACCCAGCGCATGGTGGCGCTGGTGCTGCCCGACAACCGGGCGATGCTCGAGCTGGCGAGCTCGGCGGGCATGGTGCTCGACAAGGCGAACAGCGACTCCGACGCGCTGAACCTGGTGCTCAAGCTGGCTGAGTGAGCCCGCGGGGCGCCGCCGCGCGGCCACGGCTGCGGCGCGGCGCACCGGCGACCACGCGCGCACGCTTGCCGCTGCGACCGGGCAAGCCGCCATCGCCGCAGGCCCCGCTCAGCGTGACCCCGCCCAGCCCGTGAGCCACAAGAAAAGGCCGCAGCGCCGCCAGCGCGCGCACCAGCGTGGCCGCACCTGACGGTCCCCCATCGGCCACGCACAGCCACAACGAACGTGTGCCGCGGCATTGCAGCTGGAAATCAAACACGCCGGCGTCGTCCTCGAGAACGGTGGTCAGCGCCAGCGGCAGCAGCTTCACCGGCTGGCCGAGGTCGTTGTGCAGCACCAGCATGTCGTCGACGCGGCCCTCGACTTCAATCACCGGCAGCGACGATCCGCACGCGCACGCCGCGCTCAGCACACGCACGCGGTCGCCCAGGTCGTAGCGGATCAGCGGCTGCACCCGGTTGGCCAGGTTGGTGAGCAAGGTCGTGTGGCCGAGGGCGCCTGGCGGCACCGGCCGGTGGTGCTCGTCGACGGGCTCGAGCACCAGCCAGTCGCTGTTGAGGTGCAGCCGGCCGAGGTTGCACTCGGAGCCCATCGCGAGAAATTCCGAGGCGCCATAGCTCTGGCTGACCGCGCAGCCAAAGCTCGACGCGATGAAGCGGCGCATGGCCGGGGTGAGCGCTTCGCCGCCGGTCCACACCTCTTGCAGCGGCACGCGCAAGCGCCCTGCCTTCGCTTCAGCGGCCAGCACCAGCGCCGCGCTCGGGTAGGTGGCCAGCACGGTGGGCCGGTGGCGATTGAGCGCGGCCACCAGTTCGTGCACCGGCATCAGGAACGACAGGCTGCACACGGTGCGCGACATCCACGGGCTGATGCGGCACAGCCGGCGGATCGACGCGGTGCTGGCGAAGTGCCCGGTGGTGGCGCCCACGAAAGCCAGCCGCTCGGTCGCGCCCCACGGGTCAAGGCAGCGGCGCAGCGGTTGCAGCACCGGACGGCGCAGCGCCTCGAGTGCGTCGTACACGGCCAGCGCCTCGCTGTCCTGCACGAACAGACCCGGCTCGCCGGTGCTGCCCGAGCTCTCCCAGACCTGGTAGCGGCCGAGGTAGTCGTCACCGATGCGACCGCGGTCGGCCACGAACTCGCGCAGATCGGCCAGCCGCAACGCCGGGTCGGTGACCCAGTCGTCGAAGCGCTCCATCAGCCGGCGCTTGGTCATCACCGGAAAGTCGCTCAGCTGCAGGCGGGTGGCGTCGCGATCGCCGGCGATCTCGCGGTAAAGCGGCGACTGGCGCACCGCCCGGCGCAACAGCGCGGCGAGCCGCGCGGCCTGACGCTCCACCAGCACCGCAGCAGGCAGGCACGACGAGGCCCACACGTCCAGCGCGGTCAGCCCGCCCTGCCAGCACCAACCGCTGCTCACGTCCAACGCCGTGCTCCGGTGAACCCCTACTGCGCCGATCAGACACCGGGCGCGCGCCGCGCCAATTGAGCCGAATCAAGGCAGGGGTGACGCCAGGCCCTAGGGTGCAGCCCATGGTCGCTTCGCTGAACTCCCGCCCGCCGTCCACCGAAACCCCCGCCGGATCGGCCGGGACCGTTGCCGGACTGAGCCTCGAGGAAGCCGCCCGCAGGCTGGCGCAAGACGGCCCCAACGAGTTGCCCGCGGCGGCGAACGGTGGTGCGTGGCACGCCATGCGGGCGGTGATGGGCGAGCCGATGTTCTTGCTGCTGGCGGGCTGCGGCGGGGTCTACCTGCTGCTCGGCGACCGCCATGAGGCGCTCATGCTGATGGGCTTCGTGGTGGTGGTGATGGGCATCACCTTCGTGCAGCGCCAGCGCACCGAGCATTCGCTGGCCGCGCTGCGCGAGCTGTCGAGCCCGCGCGCCGCGGTGCTGCGCGGCGGCGAGATGCACCGCATTGCCGGGCGCGAGGTGGTGTGCGGCGACACCGTGCTGCTGGCTGAAGGCGACCGCGTGCCGGCCGATCTGATGCTGCTGCAGACCTCGCACCTGGCGGTGGATGAATCGCTGCTGACCGGCGAGTCGGCACCGGTGATGAAGCACACCGCCCCAAGCGGCACGCCCACCGATCAGATCGACGCGCTGGCCATGGCCTGCTCGGGCACGCTGGTGACCAGCGGCACCGCGCGCGGCTGCGTGGTGGCCACCGGCGAGCGCAGCGCGCTGGGGCGCATCGGCGCGTCGCTGGCCGAC
>CANGBT010000013.1 GCA_947452135.1 Burkholderiales bacterium | reverse complement strand
GTCGCGTGGCAACACCTGGGAGAACGCTGGCACCAACAACACATCGTCGAAGGTGAGCGCTTTACCAAGAAGGCGCATGGATTTGGCTCCTGACGCAAAACGAAATTATAGGGAGGCCGGCACGCTTGCACTGTGGCCCTGCCCTGCATTCATGCGCCGCCGTGCAGATCGCAGGCTTACACTTTCTTCAGTTTCAAACGAGAGGCTGTTCATTCATGCGTGCAGGACTTGTCAGTGGGTTGATCGTCGTGCTGCTCGCCAGCCTGTGCTCGCCCGCCTCGGCGCAGTGGAAGTGGCGCGACGCCAAGGGCCAAACGCAGTACAGCGACCTGCCGCCGCCTCAGGGCGTCGCTGAATCGAACATCCTTTCGCGGCCGGCCTCAGCCAAGCCACGATCTGCGGCATCGGCTGCGGAAGCAGCCTCTGCAGCGATGCCCGCTGCGCTGCCCTCGGCCAAGACGGTAGACCCCGAACTCGAGGAAAAACTGCGCAAGGAGCAGCAGGCCAAAGCCGACAAGGCCAAGCTTGAGGATCAGAAGATCACCGCGCAAAAGGCCGACAGTTGCAGCCGAGCACGCAGTCAGATGCACGGGCTGGACGAGGGCTTCCGGATCGCGCGAATCAACGCCAAGGGCGAACGCGAAGTACTCGACGACAAAGGCCGGGCCGAAGAGACCCGGCGCGTCAAGGCGATCATCGCGTCCGACTGCAAGTAACCCACCGCACGAGGCCGATCGCTCGCCACCCCGGCGACTCGCACCCTCAGCGCTTCGGCGATTTCTGGCTGCGGTGCCGCACGCGACGCGCGTCCTTCGGATCGATCAGCAAGGCGCGGTAGATCTCGACGCGATCACCGTCCCTGAGCACGTGATCCAACGGGCGCAACTGACCCCACACGCCGACTTTCGGCGGGTTGGCGTCGTCGACCTCCGGGGACATGGGCAGATCGCTTCGAGCAATCGCCTCGCGCACGGTCGCCCCAGGCTCGAGCAGCAACTGGCGGCTCAACACCTGCCCCGTGGCCGGGCTGCAAGCGACTTCGATGCGCATCGTTGCCTCAGCGCTCGCCATAGACCTGAGCGGCGCGCTTGACGAACGAGTCGACGAAGGTGTTGGCAATGCGGTCAAAAACCGGACTGATCACGACCTCAAGTGCGCGGCTCGAAAACGCGTAGCGCAGCTCGAACTCGATCTTGCAGGCGTTGGGCTCGGTGCCCAGGGGCTCGAACTTCCAGTGGCCGTCGAGCACCGAGAACGGCCCGTCAATCAGACGCAGCCTGACCTCCCGGTCGGCGACATGTTCATTGGCAGTCGTGAAGGCATGCCGGATGCCTGAAAAGCCCAGATGCAAACGCGCCTTCATGGCGGTGTCTGTGTGCTCGAGAACCTCGGCGCGCTCGCACCACGGAAGGAACTTCGGGTAGTCGGCCACGCCGGTCACCAGCGCGTACATCTCGTGCGGCGAGTACCACAACAGCACTGACTTTTTGACCTGCTTCATACAATGCCTCGATTGTATTGACGCGCCCTGAGCGCGAAGCCCCCATGCCCATCGCCGAGAACCGACGCGCCCGGTTCGACTATCACATCGAAGAGCGATACGAAGCCGGCGTGATGCTGCAAGGCTGGGAGATCAAGGCCATCCGCGCCGGCCAGGTCCAGCTCACCGACGGTTATGTGGTGATCCGCGACGGCGAACTCTTCCTGATCGGCTGCCGCATCAATGCGCTGGGCAGCGCCTCGACCCACGTCAGCCCCGAAGCCGACCGCACCAAGAAGCTGCTGCTGCACAAGGAAGAGATCAAGCGACTGGTGGGCAAGGTCGAGCAAAAGGGCTTCACCCTGGTGCCGCTGGACCTGCACTACAAGGAAGGTCTCGTGAAGATCGAAATCGCCCTGGCCAAGGGCAAGGCCGAACACGACAAACGCAACACCGAAAAAGAACGCGACTGGGACCGGGAAAAGGGTCGGTTGATGAGACACAAGGTCTCATCAAAAGCGTAGCGATGCGTCGCGCAGCGAGGCACCGAACCTTTCGGTAAAAAGGACGGTTGATGAGACACAAGGTCTCATCCAAGGCGTAGCCTGCATCGCGGCAGCGAGGCACCGGACTTTTCGGCAAAAGGGTCGGTTGATGAGACACAAGGTCTCATCAAAAGCGTAGCGCTCAGCGAGCACGCCGGCGAATCAATCCGCCACAGGCCGCTGGCCCAGATGCCAACCGGTAGACCGGCGGCGCGTGATCCAGCGCATCGCCGGCGCTTCGGCCATGTGGTGGAACAAGGCACCAACCGCCACGCTGCTCGTCCAGGCCAGCAGCATCCCGAAAGCCTGCGGCCAAGGCTGCGCAGGCACGAACTCGGTGAACGCGGCGTTCACGACCAGGCACACCGGAAAGTGCAGCAAGAAAACCGCGTAGCTGATGCGGCTCAGGTAGTGCATCAGGCCCAGCACGCGACCGCTGCGCGGCGTCGCGTGCACCGAAAAGCTGCTGCGGGTTCGCTGCCACGCCCAAAGAAGCGCCGCCACCGAGGCGGCCAGAGCGAGCCGTTCCCGCCACTCCAGCCACAGACCGAGCAGCACGCTGGCCATCGCCAGACCGAACGCCATGCGCGCGGTGCGGCCAACCCGAGCCCAGGCCGCCAAGGCGCCCAGCCCGTGCGCGGCAAAGAAGTAAGGCGCTGCAATGTCCCAAGCGGCGATGCGGTTGACGTGCAGCGCTGACCACGCCACCGCGCACACCACGCCCAGTGGCAACACGCGCTTCGCCGTGTCCGGCCCCTTGGACCACGCTGCCACCAGCGACATCCACAACAACAACGTGGTGTACAGCTGGAAATCGATGGACACGTACCAGATGCCAGCCGACAGCGCGTCTTCGCCGATCAGGTCTTGCGCCAGAAACAGGTGCGCCAACAACTGCATCGGCGTGGGCGCATCCGGCACCGACGGATGGTGCATCCACTGGCGGGCCAGCGCCGCTGCGGCAATCGCCACCACCAGCGCCAGCAACAACGGCAGCGCAAGTCGCAGGTAGCGCTCGAATATCCGCGAGCCGATTCGGGCCGGCTCTTTCAGGTGACCCTGCGGCGCGAGGCTGGTCGCACCGAGAAAGCCGCCCACCACCAAAAACACCTGCACAACCACCCGTGCGTGATCGGACAACCAGTCCATCAGCGCGGGCATCAACAGCGCCGCATAGTCGGACATCGGCCCGTAGAACGCGAGGTGGTGCAAGACGATCAGCTGCGAGCCGATGACCTTGAGCAAGTCGATCAGCGGCAATCGGTGCGTGTCATGGTGGCTCATCGCAACACGTCCAGCGCCTGAGCCGAATCGGCGATCAGGTCGTCAGCCGACTCGAGCCCCACGGAAAAACGCACCAGCACGCCCGGCCAGGCCGGCTGGCTTCGCATGGTTGACAGCTCGTACGGAACGACCAGGCTCACCGGGCCCGCCCATGAGTAACCGATCTTGAAAAGCCGCAGCGCGTCGATGAACGCGTGCACCGCAGCCGTGCTGTATCGCTCATCGAACACGACCGAGAACAAACCTGCCGAGGCGCTGCAAAGACGCTTCCAGGCAGCATGCCCCGGCGCGTCGGGCAAAGCCGGGTGCAGCACCGCAGCCACCTCGGCGCGGCCGGCCCACCACTGCGCCAACCGGCGCGCGGCTTCGTCGTGAGCGTGATAGCGCAACGCCAGCGTCGGCAGCGAACGCAGCATCAACTCCGCATCATTCGCGGCCACGCCATAGCCCATGCGCATGTGCGTGGACTTGATGCGCAGGTGCAGGCTTTCGTCGCGTGTGGTGACCGAGCCCATCAGCACATCGGCGCCGCCCGAGGGGTATTTGGTGAGCGCGTGCACCGAGATATCGACGCCCAGGCCGGGCTCGATATCAAACGGGTTGAAGGCGATGCCCGCGCCCCAGGTGTTATCGAGTGCGGTGAGCGCGCCATGCGCTCGCGCCACGCGAATGAGCGCCGGCAGATCGGGAAACTCCATCGTCACCGAGCCGGCAGCCTCGAGCCACACCAACTTGGTCGCCGGGCTGAGCGCCGCGGCCAGCGTAGACGCGTCCATCGGGTCGTAGAAGCGGTGGGTGATGCCCCAGCGGGCCAGCTCGGTTCGCGCGAGATCCTTGCCCGGGCCGTAGGCGTTTTCGGGGATCAGCACCTCGTCGCCCGCGCGCAGCAGCGCCAGGTCGACCAGCGTCACGGCTGCCAGCCCGCTGGGCAGCAAGACCGTCTGCAGCCCGCCCTCGAGGCTGGCGATGCGCTCTTCGAGGATGTAGGTCGTGGGCGTGCCGAGCAGCCCGTAGGAGTAGCCCGACTTGTCTTTCCAGCCGCGCGCCAGCAGCGCCTGCGTGTTCGGGAAGATGACCGTCGACGCCTTGTGCACCGGAGGCTGCACCGCCTCGAAGCCCGCCGGCGGCGCGTAAGGATGGTGGATGAGTGCCGTGGCGGCCGAGGGCGCCGCGTCGTCCTGGCCCATGCTCAGATGGGCTGCGCGACGAGGTCGTGGCCTTGCGTGCCAACAATGCGTGCGCGGGTGAACTCGCCCACCTTCAGGATCTTGGAGGCTTTCTCGGGTGGCAGCAACTGGACCACGCCGTCGATCTCGGGCGCATCGGCATAACTGCGGCCGGTGCCGCCACGGCGGCCGAGCGCGGGGGCTGAATCGATCAACACCTGCATGGTGGCTCCAACGCGCCGCGCCAGTTTGGCGGTTGACAGCGCTTCGGCGACTTCCATGAACCGCGCACGACGCTCCTCGCGCACGGCCGTGGGCAGCGCCCCGGGCAATTCGTTGGCCAGGGCGCCATCGACAGGCGAGTACGCAAAGCAGCCTGCGCGGTCGATCTCGGCGGCGCGCATGAAATCGAGCAGGTGTTCGAACTCGGCCTCGGTCTCGCCCGGAAACCCGGCGATGAACGTGCTGCGAATGACGATCTCGGGGCAGGCCTCGCGCCAGCGCTGGATGCGCTCGAGGTTGCGCTCGCCGCTGGCGGGGCGCTTCATGCGCTTGAGCACATCGGGGTGCGAGTGCTGCAGCGGCACGTCGAGGTAAGGCAGCACCAGACCCTGGGCCATCAGTGGCAGCACCTCGTCGACGTGCGGGTACGGGTACACGTAGTGCAAGCGCACCCAGGCGCCGTGGACGGCGGCCAACTCGCCCAGCTTGGCGCACAGATCGAACATGCGCGTCTTGACCGGCTTGCCATCGAAGAAGCCGGTGCGGTACTTCACATCCACGCCGTAGGCGCTGGTGTCCTGGCTGATGACCAGCAGTTCCTTGACGCCAGACTCGAACAGCCGCTGCGCCTCGCCCAGCACATCGCCGATGGGCCGCGAGACCAGATCGCCGCGCATGCTCGGGATGATGCAAAACGTGCAGCGGTGGTTGCAGCCTTCGCTGATCTTGAGATACGCGTAATGACGCGGCGTGAGCTTGACGCCAATGCCTGCAGCGGATGCCGGCACCAGATCGATGAACGGGTCGTGAGGCTTGGGCACGTGCAGATGCACCGCGTCCATCACCTCCTGGGTGGCGTGCGGGCCGGTCACCGCCAGCACGCTCGGGTGCATCTCACGCACCAGATTGCCGCCGCCCTCGGCGGCCCGAGCGCCCAGGCATCCAGTGACGATCACCTTGCCGTTGGCGGCCAGCGCCTCGCCGATGGTGTCGAGGCTTTCCTTCACCGCGTCGTCGATGAAGCCGCAGGTGTTGACGATCACCAGATCGGCACCGGCGTAGGTTTTGGAGGTTTCGTAACCCTCGGCACGCAGTTGCGTGAGGATGAGTTCGGAGTCGGTCAACGCCTTGGGGCAGCCGAGGGACACGAACCCGATCTTCGGCGTGCCTGAGGTGGCGGTGTCAGCAACCGCGGTGGAGGCATCGATGGTCATCTGCGCATTTTCGCCCAATACCCCGCAGGGCCGGGGCAAACGTGCGGTTCAGCGCTTGGGCGGCATGAACCCGGGCATGCCGGGGAACAGGGTTTCAGCCTGTTTGGCCATCTGCTCCTGCATCTGGGTGAACATGGTTTTCGACTGCTCGAGGTAGGTTCCCATCAAGCCCTGAACGGCCGGTGCCTGCCCGTTGAGGAATTGTCCCCAGACCTCGGGCGTGGGAACCGGTGCGTCGTACAGGCCGAGCGACGGCTCGGCCAGACGCGCCTGAATGTCGGTGAAGGTCTGCAGATTCTTTTCGAGGTACGAGCCCATCATCCCCTGCATCGCGTGCCCGTAGAAACGGATGATCTGCGCGAGCATCTGGCTCGAGAACATGGGCACGCCGCCCGTTTCCTCTTCCAGGATGATCTGCAGCAAGATGCTGCGCGTGAGGTCTTCGGAGGTCTTGGCGTCGCGAACGACGAAGCCCTGTCCCGACAGCACCATCTTCTTCACGTCGGTCAGCGTGATGTAGCTGCTGGCTGTCGTGTCATACAGCCGGCGGTTGGGGTACTTCTTGAGGACCCGGATGCCTTCAGGGTGGGCTTCAGTTTGCGGCTGTGGCTCGTCTTCCGAACGCGTTGCCTTGTTGTTTGCGGTCGTGCGTCGGGTGGAAGGCATCGGAAAAGTTCCAGTTCAAAAATGTGCGGGTGCAGCAAAGATTCTAGGAGCGGGTGCTTTTCGACCGGGTCGGAGTAACCCGCGGCGTCGACTGACAGGCAACTGCGCTCAGTGCATCCAAAGTCACCCCGACAAAGCCCGAATGGGTCATCGTGCAGAATTTGTCATCCGATGTCGTCGTCGGACGTTAGTGAAGTACCCCAACAACGGAGATTCCCCTCATGAGCAACAGCAATCGTCGTACTTTCATGATGCAGGTCGTGGTGGCAGGTGGCGCCCTCGCGGCAGCATCGCAAGTCGTGGCGGCCGACATGGTCGCAGAGACCGACGCGCAGGCCGTGGCGCTGGGCTACAAGCCTGACGCGACCAAGGTCGACGCCAAGAAGTACCCGGCCCACAAGGCCACCCAAATGTGTGGCAACTGCGCCTTGTTCCAGGGCAAGGCGGCTGATACGGCTGGAGCTTGCCCGCTGTTCGCTGGCAAGCAGGTGTCTTCGAAGGGCTGGTGCAGCGCCTACGCGCCCAAGGCAGCCTGATCGGCAGGACCACGACGCCCGTCGCACGCCATTGAGGCGTTTGATGGCGCAAGGCCGGCAGCGCGCAAAGCGCTTGCCGGCCTTGTTCATTTCCGGGGCTCGATCCGTGCCAATGACGCTCAACGCTCCCAGCGGCGCCACACGTCGCTCCAGTGCGCCAGCCCGGAAGCCAGCAGCCACATCGACACCCACAGCCACCACGAGCCGCGCACAGCGCTCAGCAGCGCCAGCATCAGGCACAGGCCTGAAACCCAGTTGGCGATGAACTCGCGGCCGGCCACGCCCTTGCCGGTGCGGCAGCGATAGGCCCACAACCCGAGCCCCTCGAGCAGCGTGACCGAGATCACCAGCGTGATGAGCCGCTCAGGCGTCAGCCACTCGGCCCAGGTCATCAGGCGCGCGCGAAGCCCATCAGGTGAGCCATGTCCTTGAGGAAGATGCGCACGTGAGCCATGGGCTTCTTGCGCGCAAGTTCCTTGTTCATGTATGACTCAAAGGTCAGTTGTTGCACGTCCTTGTCTTCGCAGATCTTGACGAAGCTCTCGCGCCGCTTGTCGGTGGCGTACCAGAACCACTGCATGATGCCCAGCACCCGGAACACCGTGCCGTGCGCCTTCATGAAGCGCTTGCGCGCCTGCGCCAGTGACTTGACGTTGCCTGTGAGGAGCAATGCTTCCACCGACTCGGCGGCCAAGCGCCCGCCGGCCATCGCGTAGTAAATGCCCTCGCCCGATGCGGGCGCCACCACGCCGGCGGCATCACCGGCCAGCACCACATCGCGGCCGTTGTCCCAGCAGCGCAGAGGCTTCATCGGCAGCGGAGCGCCCTCGCGGCGCAAGGTTTCGGTGTTGCCCAGACCTGCGGCCTCGCGCAGGCTGCCCACTGCGCCGCGCAGCGAGAAGCCCTTGTCGGCGCTGCCGGTTCCGATGCTCAACGTGTCACCGTGCGGGAATACCCACCCGTAAAAATCAGGCGACAAGGTGCCGCGGTAGTACACATCGCAACGCGTGCCGTCATAGTCGGCTGGCTTGACTTCCGGCGCACGCACGATCTCGTGATACGCGAACACGTACTCGGTGTCCCGCGCCCCGGGCACGGCCTGCTCGGCCACCTTGGAGCGCGCGCCGTCAGCGCCGATCACTGCGCGAGCACGCACGCCCACCAGTTGGCCTTCGTTCGTGCTGACCTCGTTGGCGCCGCGGCGGCTGCGGCCGGTGCGGTCGAGGTAGTGCACAACGCTCACGCCATCGTCATCGCGGGTGAGCTTTTCGAAGGTGCCCGAGCGGCGCACGGCACCGGCCGAGGCGGCACGCTCGCGCAGCCATTCGTCGAACACATCGCGATCGACCATGCCGACGAAGCCGTTTTCGATGGGTATGTCGACGCGCTTGTCCTTGGGCGAAATCATGCGTGCCGAGCGGGCCTTGGCCACCAGCAGCTCGTCGGGGATTTCGAAATCCTTGATCAGGCGTGGCGGGATCGCGCCACCGCAAGGCTTGATGCGCCCGGCCCGGTCGAGCAGCAGCACCGAGCGGCCTTGGCGCGCCAGATCATGGGCCGCAGTGGCCCCGGCGGGTCCACCGCCCACGATCACGACATCAAAAGTCTCGTTGGTATTCATGGCACTCACCTTGATTTCATGGCGACGCGACGGTCACCGGCCTGGGGATTTCTCATGGGTCTTCACTGGACAGACAGCACCGGCACGCCGGGCTGTCTTGATCGATCGACTTCGGCAACGACAGGGTCGGATTGGCGCACAGCGCCGATGCTGCTGGCCAGCCAGGCGGCCACCACAAACAGCACCGCCTCAAAGGCAAACACCGCAGCGTAGGCCGGTCCGGTGGCACCGATCAGCCAGCGCGCCAGGTCACTGGCACCAGTTCCGACGATGCCTCCCAAACCAAACGCAACGGCCTGCGCAGCGCCCCACAAGCCCATGCGGATGCCCTCGCGCGAGGTTTCGCCCTGACCGGCCAGGGTCATCATCGAACCGATGGCAGCGATGGAAAACGCGCCGTTGGCCGCACCCATCAAAAACACGGTAGCGGCCAGCGGCCAGGCCCCCGCGAGCAGACCCGCCATCACCAGCCCTGCCAGGGCCAGCGCCGAGGCAAGGCAACCACCCACCGTCCAGATGCGCAGTGAGCCCATGCGGTCTGCCCCCTGGCGCATCCCCAGACGCACCATCAGCCGGCCCAGCACGCCGCTGCCGGCCACCGCCACCAGCAGCATGCCCAGCAGCACGCCGCCGTGCTGCACGCCCGACAACTGCGTCGATTGGCCCGGCGTGTAGCCGAACACCGAGCCCGCGAAGGGCTCGAGGATCAGGTCCTGCGAGCTGTAGGCCAGCATCGAGACGAACACGAAGATGGTGAACCGGCGCGCGGCAGAGTCTTGCCAGACCTGTGCGAGGGCTTGTTTGAAAGGCACCGCCCGGGTCTGCGAGGCGTCGGGATGCGCGGCGGTTGGGTCGCTACCCGCCGCGGGTTCGAGTCTCCACAGCGCCAGCAGCGTCACCACGAACGCAATCGCCGACACGCATGACGTGACGGCGAGCAGCCGCTGCGGTGAATACGGATCCAGCAACTTGCCGGCCACGCCTGCGGTGACGGCAAAGCCCACGATCATCATCATCCACACGATGGTGGCGGCAGCCGCGCGCCGCGTCTCGGGCACCCGTTTGGCCAGCAGCACCAGCAGCGACGTGCCGCAGGCGCTGACGCCCAGACCGATGAGCGAGAAGCCGATCACGGCCAGCGCGATGCCGGCGGCAATCTGCGACGACATCCATACCGTGGCTGCGGCAGAGGTCACGCCACCCACGGCCAGCGCGGCCATGCCACCGATCATCCAAGGCGTGCGGCGCCCGCCGACATCGGAGCCGTGGCCCATGCGCGGGCGCACCACTTGAATCAGGTAATGCAGCGCAACCAGCGCACCCGGCAGCAAGGCGGGCAAAGCCAGCTCGACCACCATCACGCGGTTGAGCGTGGATGTGGTGAGCACCACGATCGCGCCCAGACAAGCCTGCACCAGCCCCAAACGGGCGATGCTGCCCCAGCCGAAGGTGTGATTCAGGGCCGACCCGCTCATGCTGCACCACCCAAGGAGCGCAGCGCAAAAGCGCTGACCATCATGCCGGCCACGAATAGCGGCACGCCGAACCCGCTGTAGAACAGCGCTTGCTTGACCGGATCCTTGACGAAGCGCGCCATCAACACAGCTTGCGCCACCATCAACCCCGCCACCGCGATGGCCTGACCTGTGGTGCCCCAGCTGATCAACAAGAGCAGCACCACCAGTTGCGGAACCATCATCACGATGCAGGCCACCCAGGCCGCTCGTTGAATGCCCAGCCGCACCGGCAGCGAGCCCACGCCCATCTGGCGGTCACCCTCGACCGACTTGAAATCGTTGAGCGTCATGATGCCGTGGGCACCCGCGCTGTACAGGCCGGCCAGCACCAGCGAGCGCGCATCGGGCATCGCCCCGCCGGCCATCACCGCCGCGCCCGTGACCCAGGCCAGCCCCTCGTAGCAAAGCCCGCACGCGGCATTGCCCCACCAGCCGTTGAGCTTCAAGCGCAATGGAGGCGCGCTGTAGGCCCAGGCCAGCAGCAGACCGAGTGCACCCGCGGCAAAGCCCCAAGTGCCCAGCGTGGCAGCCACCGCCAGCGACAGACCCGTCCAGATGATCGCGATGTAAAGGCCCCACGAACCCGGCATGCGGCCTGAAGGAATCGGGCGATTCGGCTCATTGATGGCGTCGACGTGGCGATCGAACCAGTCGTTGACTGCCTGGCTGCTGGCGCACACCAGCGGACCGGCCAGCAGCACACCCGTGATGATCGTGAGCCAACGCCCGTCCGGCGAAATGCCCGAGGCGATGACGCCGCAGCAAAACGCCCACATGGGCGGGAACCAGGTGATGGGCTTGAGCAATTCAGCCACCACGGGCCACGCGGGCACCGCTGACGATGAGGGCAGGACTTTGGCTGACATGCGGGTCATTCTGGGCTTGACACTTGTGAGTGTCAATCTAAACTTACACTGAAACGGGCTATCGAAATCCCGCACAACCGCAACGCAGTAATCGCGGAGAGCACCCTACCGATGAAGCCAACGTCGATCCTTGAACACAACCTTCTGGCGGGTGCCGATGGCGCCATCCGGCGCGCCGGAACCCGCAAACCCACCGCCATCGTGATCGGGAGCGGCTTCGGCGGGCTGGCCGCCGGCATCCGGTTGCAAGCGCGCGGCTACCAGGTCACCGTGCTGGAAAAACTCGATGCTCCAGGCGGGCGCGCTTACGTGCACCGGCAAGACGGCTACACCTTCGATGCGGGCCCGACCATCATCACCGTGCCGTTCATGCTCGAAGAGTTGTGGGCACTGTGCGGCAAGAAGCTGTCAGACGACGTCGAGCTGCGCGCGCTCGATCCGTTCTATCGCATCCAGTTCGACGACGGCAGTTACTTCGACTACAGCGGTGACCTCGCGGCGATGCGCACTGAAGTCTCACGCTTTTGCCCCTCGGATCTGAACGGCTTCGACAACTTCATGGCTGAGTCCGACCGTTGCTACAAGCTCGGCTTCGAAGACTTGGCCACTGTGGCCTTCGACACGCTTGGCGATCTGGTCGACGCACTGCCATCGATGGTGAAGATGCGCGCCTGGCGCAGTCTGTACAGCATGGCGGCCAAGCACTTCAAGAACGACAAGCTGCGCATCGTGATGAGTTTTCATCCGCTGCTCATCGGGGGCAACCCGTTTGCCGTGACCTGTGTGTACAGCCTGATCACCGCACTCGAGCGCAAGTTCGGCGTGCACTGGGCGATGGGTGGCACCGGCGCGCTGATCAAGGGGCTGGTGGGGCTGCTCGAAGGCAGCGGGGCGCAGCTGCGGCTCGACTCGGAAGTTCGTGAGATCAGCTGCGTGCCCACCGCCGGCGGCAAGCCGCGCGCCACTGGCGTCACGCTGGCCAGCGGCGAGCGGCTCGATGCCGACATCGTCGTGTCCAACGCCGACACCGCCTGGACCTACCGGCACCTGATCGCACCGCAATTCCGCCGCCACTGGACTGACAGGAAGATCGACAACGGCCGCTACTCGATGAGCCTGTTCGTCTGGTACTTCGGTACAGACCGCCAATACCCCGATGTGCCGCACCACATGATGGTGCTCGGCCCGCGCTACCGCGAGCTGCTCAACGACATCTTCAAGCACCACGTGCTGGCCGAAGACTTCAGCTTGTACCTGCACCGGCCCACCGCGTCCGACCCGTCGATGGCCCCACCCGGATGCGATGCTTTCTACGTGCTGGCGCCGGTGCCGCACCTCGACAGCCACACCGACTGGCAAGCGCAGGCCGAGCCCTATCGACAGGCCATCGCCGATGCGCTCGATCGCAAGGTGATGCCGGGCTTTCAAAAGCACATCGCCACATCGCTCATCACCACGCCGCAGCACTTCCATGACCGGCTGCTGTCGTACAAGGGCGCGGCCTTCGGGCTGGAGCCGGTGCTGCTGCAAAGCGCGTGGTTCAGACCCCACAACCGCAGCGAAGACGTCGATGGCCTGTTCATGGTTGGCGCGAGCACCCACCCTGGCGCCGGGGTGCCGGGCGTGCTGGGGTCGGCCAAGGCCCTCGAGTCGGTGGTGCCCGACGTCGCTTCCTTCGCACCAAGCCTGGCTCACCGCAGCTGACCCACTTCAACCCACAGGATTCGCATGAACACAGCCCACGCTCCCGCCATGGCCGACGCGCAAGCTGCGAGCGCCAATCCTGACGCTGCGGCCGAAACCAGCCTGCACACGCGCCAGCGCCTCGACCTTCAGGACTGCGAAGACCTGATGCGCACCGGCTCGAAGAGCTTTTTTGCCGCGTCGATGGTGCTGCCCGGCCGGGTGCGCGCACCGGCGACCGCGCTGTACGCGTTTTGCCGCCTGGCCGACGACACCATCGACCTCGATGCGCACCTGTTCGGCGGTCCGCTGGGCGCCCTGCAGCACCTTCAGCACCGCCTGCAGCGCATCTACGAAGGCCGCCCCTCGCAGGTGCCGGCCGACCGCGCGCTGGCCGGCGTTGTCGCGCGCTTCGCCATCCCTAAAGCGCTGCTCGATGGATTGCTCGAAGGCTTCGAGTGGGACCTCACAGCACGCCGCTACGACAGCCTCGAGGACCTGCACGCCTACGGAGCGCGGGTGGCAGGCACGGTGGGCTCGATGATGGCCATCATCATGGGCACCCGCAACGCACAGGCACAGGCACGGGCTTGCGAATTGGGCGTGGCCATGCAGCTGACCAACATCGCCCGCGATGTCGGTGAAGACGCGCTGGCGGGGCGTCTCTACCTGCCGCGCAACTGGATGCGCGAAGCCGGTATCGACCCCGACGCCTGGCTGCTCAACCCCAGCTTCAGCCCGGCGCTGGCGTCGGTGGTGGCGCGCCTGCTGGTGGCGGCCGATGACCTTTACGAACGCGCCGCGCTGGGCATTGCGGCGCTGCCACGCGATTGCCGCCCGGCCATTCAGGCGGCACGGCTGGTGTACGCCGAAATCGGCCGCGAGATCGAGCGTGCCGGGTGTGACTCCGTGAGCCGGCGCGCCTGTGTCTCGACGCAGCGCAAGCTCGGCCTGATGGCGCTGGCGCTGGGTGCTGCTGCGGTGTCCCCGGTGCGTCGCCAGGCAGGCCGCGATCTGGCGCCTGCACCGCTGGCAGCGATCCAGTTTCTCGTTGATGCAGCAACCGTCGACGCCACCGACCAGCCCGCTGTCACCACCGGACGAAACGCCAGATTTGACGAACGCGCACTGTGGGCGATCGGCCTGTTCGAGCGCATCGAGGAAAGAAACCGCACCAACAGCTCATTTGTGGGTGCCGGCGAGCGGCGACCCTCAGCGCTCAGCGGCTGGCGGCAGTAAGCACCTCGCCCTTCGGCACCGCTTCACCTCACGCGGGGCATCCGCCACGGCAGCATCAGCTGCACCGCCGTCGACACCAGCCGCGGCACGTTGAGGGTTTCGTGCACCGACACCACCGGCTCGCCCAGCAGCGACGACGCCACGACCGATCGCACGTAGAACGGCGTGTCTTCGAGGGTTTGCGTCACGGACGCAGGCTGCTGCTCATCGGTGCGCATGGTGCGCCCGATGCGCCAGGCGGTTTGCGGCAGCGGCTGGCGCTCGGGCGGCGTGAAGTGCTCGAACTCGCCCGAGGGCTGAAAGCGCACGGCGATCACCCGGTCGTTGCCCTGCTTCTGGCGCACGTCGTAGATCACGCCGGTGCTGCCGTCCTTCAAGGGCGCGCGCGACCAGTCCCACTCAGTGAAGGGGCGATCGATCGGCTCGTCGCCTTCGTTGCTATCCAGGTAGGCGTGGCCCGACCACGACACGCCGGGCGAGTCGAATTCGGCTTCCACTCGCGCGCACGGTGCGATCGGCCCCCAGCGGTGCAAGCCGCCATCGTCGAGCGCGGCCACGAACCGGCAAAGCCCCTGCGGATGCACGCGAACGCGCCCCCGCACGCGCCGGGGGATCGGCACGCACACCTCGTCGATATCGATGGTCAGGCACTCACCATCCCAGTGCAGTTGGCTCGGCCCGATCACCAGACGATCGGCGCTGCGCTGCACACTGGCGCGACTGCGCTCGGTCATCGTCCAGCGCTTGCCCGCCTTCCCGTAAAGCGCCACGTTGATCGAGCAGTGGTTGCCGGGATCGGCCTCGCCCTTGCGGCGCGCCCAGGCGTAGTAAGGCGAAAAAACGCTGCCAACGAAGGCGATGATGCTCAGTGCGTGCTGTCCGTCGTCGCTGATCGCATCGACGTACCACCAGAGATATGCACCCGGCGCGACCGGCTGGTCGAATCGAGGTGCGCCATCAGCGTCTCGGCCGCCAGTCGGCCGGACATCGCCGCCATCGGCACACCCGGCCCCGGGTGAACGCTGCCACCCGCCAGATAAAGCCCTGAAATCCGGCTCGCCGCCGAGGGCCGACTGAACGGCCCCATCCATCCGTGTGACGCCTGGCCGTAGAGCGCTCCGCCCGTCGCCGGAAACAGCCGGTGGAATCCGGCCGGCGTCGTCAGCACCGTGTTGTGCGGCTGGCGGTCGATGGTCAGGCCGCAGCGCTGCATCAATGCGAAGTGAGTCCGCTCGCATGTGTCGATCTCCGTGGGGTCGAGGGGGGGCTGGTCGCCGGTGGCCGGCGCGTTGACGAGGCAAAGCAGCCGCTCGGGGCGCGAAGCCTGTGAGCCGTCTGCCGCGGGGGAAAGTTGAGCGTTGTCGTCGCGGTCTTGCGCGCACACATAGACCGTGCCCTCGCGCGGCAGGCGATGGCGCTCGAAGATGTCCTTGAACTCCGACGCGTAGTCGGCGTTGAAGAACACGTTGTGGCGCACCAGCGGAAAACCCTGTGTGCACGCGTGCATCGACCACGTCATGGCCGACAACGACCGGCCCGCCGCCGGCACCGCGGACACCGCGGGACGGCACTGCGGCCCCAGCAGACCCTGCGCGAGCGCCGCAGCGTCGCCGTTGAACACCACCGAATCGGCGTCGATGCACTCGCCGCCCGCGAGCCGCACGCCGCAAGCCCGGCCGCCACGCACCAGCACTTCATCGCAGCCTTGGCCAAAGCGCAGTTGCACGCCACGGCGCTGCGCCAGACCGGCCAGCGCGGTCGCCACCGCCAGCATGCCGCCCTCGACCGCCCACACGCCGTCCATCTCGACTTGCGCCACCAGCATCAGCGTGGCGGGCGCGGCAAACGGCGAGGACCCGCAATAGGTGGCGTAGCGGCCGAACAGCTGCTGCAGTCGCGGGTCATGGAAGTGCCGCGACAGCGATTGCCACAGCGACGCAAACGGACCCAAGCCACCCAGCACGCCCAGCCCGCTCGGACCCAGATCGCGCGCCATGCTCATCAGCGTGGGGCGCTCGGAACGGATGTAGGGGCCCTCGAGCGCGTCGTACACCCGTTTGGCCTGCGCGCAGAACTGAACGAAACGGCGCGCCTCCTGCGGCCCGGAGAACTCGCCGATGGCCTCGGTCGAGCGCCCAGCGTCGGCGAAAAGATCGAGCCGGGTGTCAGCGCCCCAGGCGTGGCGGGCCAGCACGCCCAGCGGCTGCAAACGCAGCTGTTCGGTGAGCGACGAACCGGCCGCCTCGAAAATCTGCTCGAACACCCAGCGCATGGTGAACACCGTGGGGCCCGAGTCGACGGCCGCGCCGTCCACCAGCACCTGGCGCATCTTGCCGCCGGGCGTTTCGGCCCGTTCGACCAGCGTGACCTGCAACCCGCGGCAGGCCAGCATCAGCGCGCTGACCAAACCGGCCACCCCGGCGCCGACCACCACCACGCGGTGGGTGCGCGATGCCTCAGCCATAGGCGCGCCCCAGCCACACGCCTTGGGCGTCGTACGGCACGAAGCGCACGAACATGGACTCGGAAAAGTAGTTGTTGAGCTTGGCCGCCTTGATGGCCACGAGGTGGGCGCCGCTGCGCGCGTAGGCGTCCATGTGCGCCACGCTCTCCCACATCGTGAAGGTGGCCTGCCGCAACAGTGGCGCCTCACCGACCCCGGCTGCGAACAGGCAGCCCTGCGCCCCTTCGAGCGAACGCTGCGTCAAGGGGGCTTGCTTCCAGAAGGCTCGCGCCAGTGCGGGCCGGATCGATGCCCGTGTGAGTGCTGCGATCGGGCCAGATTCAGGCTCGGAATCGGTCACTGGCAAGCTCATGCCCGACCAACTCCCGCGGCTGCTGAACACCCGCAACTTGACTGCGAAGAACTCGCGCGAGTGGTCCCGGTAGCCGTTCATCAACGGTGAGCCGTTGATGAAGTGATCGGCGCTCCCGTCGTCATCAAAGACACCGAAAAATCCCTGGCGCGATGCGCTGGGCCGCAAGCCGAAGCCGGACTCGTAGCCAGCACCGAGCACCTTGAAAAAGCGCAGCCCCGGCACTGCGGGAAGCCCGAAGCGGCCGAACAGAAATCGGGAATAGCCCCAGATCCGCTCGCCGGCGGCGATGTCGCACAGCACCATCACGGCCACTGCACCGCCTGACGCCTGAGCGGCGGCCATCACCTCGACGCTCCGGCTTACTTTTCGCTCTCGGCCACGGGGTCGCTCAGACCGTAGCGGCGCAGCTTGACATACAGGCTTTGCCGCGACAGGCCCAGCATTTCGGCGGCCGCCGCGCGGTTGTCACGGGTCAGCTCGAGAGCCGCCTCGATGCACAACTGCTCGATCAGGTCGGTGGTTTCACCAACGATGTCCTTCATCGGCACACGCCCGACCAGTTCGGACAACTGGCCCACGGAGCGCGGAATCTCCTTGGACGCACGCGCATCGCCCGTCAGACGCCGGCTGACGTCGCGGATGGTGAAGCACAGCAACGACTGACCGCCATCGACCACCATGGCAGCGGAGATTTCCACATCGCTCGAAGCGCCTTGCTCGCTGCGTACCGCCGTCGGAAACAGCCGCACCGACCCACGTTGACGCAAGGTGGAGATGAGGACGTTCATCTCGACGCCTGTGCGCCCCAGCCAGCGCCCCAGCGATTCGCCGCGCACCTGCTTGTCGGACGGCATCTGCAGCATTTCAACGAAAGCATCATTGGTGGACACGATGATGCCGTCGAGATCCGTGACCACGATGCAGTCCGGAGATGCCTGCATCATCTTGGGAAGCGCCGACGACACACCCGTCTTGGCGGTGACGGGCCTGTGGTTGGCCACGACCCTGGCCAGGCGCAGCACCAGCAGCGAGCCGGATTCTTCGCGCAGCAGCGACCCCGAAATCGTCAGTTCACCATGACCATCGGCCAGATGGGCGCGCACGTCGTCGGCCTTGCCGGACAAACGCAACGTGGTGATCAGGCCCTGCAAGGTCTCATGACTGCCCTCATCGAAGCCAACCGGAAACGACGCCCCGATCAGTTTGCGCACGGAATCGTCAAACAACTGGACAGCAGCCGGATTGGCCTCCTGCACCTTTTGGCTGTTGCCGTCGATCATCAGCATGGCTTCGGATGACGTATGAAAGACGTGCCGGAAGCGCGACTGCGCATCGCGCAGCCGCCAGTGCTCATGCAGCGAAGCCTGCTGAGCATCCACCAAGCTTTGTTGCAAGGCCGCCATGGCCCGAAGATCGCGGCCGTACATGACCCAGTAGCTCGCGGGGGTCCCGTGAGTGAAGTCATCAACCTTGACGGCGCAATAAGACAACGGCAAATCCGGGCCCGATGCCGATGAGTGATTGACCTGACGCCAGCGCGGCGCAGCCTGTGTGTCGGCGTCGCGAAGCATGGCCTCGATCTTTTGGCGGCTTTCCTTGGTCACCGTCTGGACCCAAGGCTGGCCGATCCAGCGGTCATAACCCAGATTTTTCAGGCTCTCGCTGCCAAACGCCATGTCACGGATCACGCCGTCTGCGTCGACGATCAAGGCCACATCGGCCGCAGCAGCGACCAGCTTCCCGGCTGTCTCAGCGCTCAGGTGGGCCAAAAACTGCGACGGCGACGTGAACGGCGTCATGCAGACCCCTGCTGAGCTGAGCTTAGACAAAAGTTGGTCATGAGTGGCTTTGACGGCGTAAATCCGATGTTAACTGCACGGTTGGACGCGGCTGGCGATGAGGCTCTCGGCCGTGATGGGAGCCTGCTTGCCGTCGCTGCTGGTGGCGTCAGCTCCCACCATGGCCACGTAGTCAGGGAACAGCGTGAAGATCGGCCCGCCAACCAGGACACCGATGTGCGGGTTGCATGAGGCCTCGCGCACCAACTTGATGCAACTGGTCAACCAGTCGAGGCGAGCTTCGCTGCCCACCGAAAAGCCGATGACGTCGAACCACTGCTGCTGAACCAGGCTGACAGCCTCATCGCGCAAGGCGCCTTGGCCACCGACCACATCCCAACCGTCATGCAGGAAGAACTCGGCCACCATTGACAGGCCGAAGGTGTGCTGCTCACCGGGAGCGGGCACCAGCAGCACACGGCGTGCGTTGGCCGGATAGGCCACGTCATGGCCGAAAGCCGGGCTCAATTTCTGAAGAAGCAATTGCAGACGACCGACTCCCAGAGTGACAGCCGTGAAATCGCACTCATCTTCTTCCCACATCACGCCGAGCTTTCTGGCGGCAGGCGCCAGCAGCTCAAGATAGATCGTCTCGACCGGCAGCCCCTGTTGCCGTCGGTGCTCCACAAACCCCCTGGCGGCGGCGTCGTCCTGGCTCAGAGTGAGTTGCACGAACGCATCGACATCGGCGACAGACACGCGCTGTCCAGGCGACACCGAAACACCCGCATTCAGCGTCCGGTGGGCTTCCACCAACCTGGGGATGACTTCAGCTTCGAGGGTTTTCACGAGCTGGGTCATCCGCTCTTCGGCAGCCGGGCGGGCCATCCGCTCCTGAATCCAGGTGGGCGAATCGGAGTTGAACGGCAAGCGATGCGACTGTTGCCAGCACTCATTGGCACTGCCGTCTGACGATGCGCCGTCAGGATTTGACGGCAATGCACCGGGGTTGAAGCGGGACATGGGGTGACTCCAGGCGGGGCGCACACGCGTACTGCTATGCGAGAGTGGTTGCTGGGGCTGCACTGCACCTGGCTGAACCAGCAAGGTACTGCGGCCGTCGGATTGACACGCCACCCGACTCGCAACGATGACACATTCCTCAAGCTCGTCGGGTGGCGCAGGATGCACGACCTCGCCGGCCGTGTCCACCCCGCAACTACCCATGGCGATACCAACCCAGTGGTCCCTCCGATCCGTCCACGGGGCAAGCCATTGACCAGAAGCGCCCTTCCGCCCGACACACCAAGCGGCGAGTGCGCGCACCAAGTCATCCGCCTTGCTGCGCGCGGACGCCATGTGCTCGAGCGGAGATGACCTTGCAACACCTGGCACCCCGTGAAGAGGCAGCGGCCCGTACCGGAATCCGCCAACTGGTTGGACCGAGCAGCTCCACAAGGAGCCATCAGCCATTGGGTTCGATGATCAATCTCGGAGTCAATAGTGTCAAGATTAATTTACGTCAATCTGGATTGACAAGTGCCAGGTGTCCGTCTAAATTCGTTCGAAGCAGACCGCCATTTCTCCCGAGGATGTTGATGTACGAACGTGGGCCACAGTTAAATGCGAGACGCCCCCTGTACACCCCGCAGGAGCGCATTCGCCGCGACTCCAGCGTCTGGACCCTCGTTCAAGGGATTCTGGCGCCGGTGCAGTTTCTGGTCTTTCTGGTGAGCGTTTGCCTTGTGCTTCGCTACATCGGTACTGGCGAAGGCCTCGCCGCTGCCACCACTTCGGTGGTCGTCAAGACCCTGACGCTCTACACCATCATGATCACCGGCTGCATCTGGGAAAAGGTGGTTTTCGGCTGCTACCTGTTCGCCCCGGCGTTCTTCTGGGAAGACGTGTTCAGCATGCTGGTTCTGGCGCTGCACACCGCTTACCTCGTGGCGCTTTTCACCGGTGCATTGACGCCTTTGCAGCAGATGTACCTGGCGCTCGCGGCCTACGCGACTTACGCCATCAACGCCGCACAGTTCATCTGGAAACTGCGCCTGGCGCGGCTCGACATGGCGCAGCGTGATGCCGCCGCCCTGCAAGGCGGGTTGGCAGCATGAGCGCCGTCATCCCCATTCGCGAAGCGGCCTCCGGCTGCGGCGAGGCACCCGTACTGCGCGAGCGCGGCCAGCGCGAAGTGTTTTGTGGCCTGACCGGAATCATCTGGCTGCACCGCAAGATTCAGGATGCGTTTTTTCTGGTGGTGGGCTCGCGCACCTGCGCTCACCTGATCCAGTCGGCGGCGGGGGTCATGATCTTCGCTGAGCCACGATTTGCCACGGCCATCATCGACGAGCGTGATCTGGCAGGTCTGGCCGACTGCAATGACGAACTCGACCGGGTGGTGACACGCCTGCTGGAGCGCCGCCCCGAGATCAAGCTGCTGTTTCTCGTCGGGTCATGCCCCTCCGAGGTCATCAAGCTCGATTTGTCACGCGCTGCTTCGCGGTTGTCGGGTCGTTTCTCGCCCGATGTGCGGGTGCTCAACTATTCGGGCAGCGGCATCGAAACCACCTTCACTCAAGGTGAGGATGCCTGTCTGGCCTCGCTGGTGCCCAGCCTGCCAGCCTCCAGCGCCAGCGCACCGGCGTCGCTGATGGTGGTGGGCACGCTGGCCGATGTGGTCGAAGACCAGTTCGCCCGGCTGTTTGCCCAACTGGGTTTTGGCACCGACAAGCCAGCAGTGCGGTTCTTCCCGCCCCGCCGGGCTGACGACCTGCCCGAAGTCGGTCCGAACACGAAATTTCTGCTGGCCCAGCCCTTTCTGGCAGACACCGCCCGCGCACTCGAAGACCGTGGAGCCGAGCGCCTGGCCGCTCCATTCCCGCTCGGCGTCGAAGGCACCACCGCTTGGTTGCGTGCCGCGGCGGATGCGTTCGGTGTGGACGCGGCCACCTTCGACAAGGTCACCGCCGCCGGCCGCGAGCGGGCCACCAACGCCCTCGCCCGGCACCGGCTGCAGCTGGCAGGCAAGCGGGTGTTCTTCTTCCCTGACTCACAGCTTGAGATCCCGATCGCGCGCTTTCTGGCCCGCGAACTGGGCATGCAACTCGTCGAGGTCGGCACTCCGTACCTTCACCGTCAGCACCTGGCCGAAGAACTCGACATGCTGCCCGCCGGCACCTTGCTGTCAGAAGGTCAGCACGTCGAGAACCAGCTTGATCGCTGCCGCGAAGTCAGGCCCGACATCGTGGTGTGCGGGCTCGGACTGGCCAACCCGCTCGAAGCCGAAGGCATGACCACCAAGTGGGCGATCGAGCTGGTCTTCACCCCCATCCATGGCTACGAGCAGGCCGCTGATCTGGCTGAACTGTTCGCCCGGCCGCTCGTTCGTCGCATGAAGCTCGTCGCCTGAAGGCGAGCGCCGCCGCCCCGCACCGAAAGCACCAGACCATGCAGTTGACGCTCTGGACCTACGAAGGCCCGCCCCATGTGGGCGCAATGCGTATCGCCACCGCGATGGAAGGCGTGCATTACGTCTTGCACGCGCCTCAGGGCGACACCTACGCCGACCTGCTGTTCACCATGATCGAGCGCTTGCCCAAGCGCCCGCCGGTGACGTACACCACCTTTCAGGCCCGCGACCTTGGCGGCGACACCGCTGAGTTGTTCAAGACCGCAGCGCGTGAGGCCTACGAGCGATTCAAGCCCCAGGCCATGATGGTGGGCGCCTCTTGTACCGCCGAATTGATTCAGGATGACCCGGGCGGTTTGTGCAAGGCGCTGGAGTTGCCAGTGCCGGTGGTGGCCCTTGAGCTTCCTTCGTACCAACGCAAGGAAAACTGGGGTGCCTCGGAAACCTTCTACCAGATGGTGCGCGCCCTCGCCGGGCCGAACGCTCCGGCGCCGGGCACGCCCAAGGTCCAGCGTGCCGCAGGTGCACGCCCGCGCTGCAACATCCTGGGGCCCTCGGCGCTTGGCTTCAGGCACCGCGACGACCTGCGCGAGATCACCGCCTTGCTGCTGCAAATGGGCGTCGACATCAATGTGGTCGCGCCGCTTGGCGCCACGCCAGCTGATCTGGCCCGCCTGGGCGAGGCCGAATTCAACGTGGTGCTGTACCCGGAGATCGCCTCCCTCACCGCTTCGTGGCTGAACCGCACGTTCGGCCAACCCGCCACCAAGACGATCCCGATCGGCGCCGGTGCCACGCGCGACTTCATCCGCGAAGTGGCCGCGCTGGCCGATATCGACGCCAGCGCAGTGCTCGCCAGCGCCGATTCACGTGCCACCTGGTACGCGAAATCGGTGGACTCGACCTACCTCACCAACAAGCGTGTGTTCGTCTTCGGGGATGCCACCCATGCCGTAGCAGCCGCCCGGGTTGCGAGCGAGGAAATGGGCTTCAAGGTGGTGGGCATCGGCACCTACGCCCGTGAGTTCGCCCGCGAGGTGCGTGACGCGGCCAAGCGGTACGACGTCGAAGCGCTGATCAGCGACGACTACCTCGAAATCGAGGCCCGGATTGCCGAGCTTCGCCCGGAGCTGGTGCTGGGCACCCAGATGGAACGGCACATCGCCAAGCGCCTGGGCATCCCCTGCGCAGTGATCTCGGCTCCGGTGCATGTGCAGGACTTCCCGGCACGCTACTCGCCGCAGATGGGATTCGAAGGCGCGTGCGTGTTGTTCGACACCTGGGTGCACCCGCTCATGATGGGACTGGAAGAACACCTGATCGGCATGTTCCGTGGTGACTTCGAGTTCCACGAGGACGCCGCCCCGTCGCACCTCGGCGGCCACGGCGATGCCCGCGCCAGTCGGGAGTCGGCAGCGGCAAGCGCACAGACAGAAACGATGGCCATCGAGCCTGAGCAGGCCGGTGAGGCCCACACGCCAGCCCAGGCCGAACCAGCCACCGCCATCGTCGCCACCTGGGCGCCGGAGGCCGAAAAAGAACTGCGCAAGATCCCGTTCTTCGTCCGTGGCAAGGCCAAGCGCAACACCGAGCGCTATGCCCTGGAACGAAGCGTGCCGCTGATCACTGTCGAGACCCTCTATGACGCAAAAGCCCACTTCGGCAGCTGAGGCTCGCAACATGGCGGCACACACGCCTGTGCGTGTGGTCATCGTCACGATGGACACCCACCTGGCCAGCGCCACCGGGCGTGCCCGCGCCGCCTTGTCGCGCGAACTGCCTGGGCTGCAGTTGTCGTTGCACGCGGCATCCGAATACGCTGCCAGCCCCGCCGCACTCGCGCGCTGCAAGGCCGACATCGCACAGGCCGACATCATCGTGGTGGGCATGCTGTTCCTCGAGGACCACTTCCTGCCGGTGATGGAAGACCTCCGTGCGCGGCGTGACAACTGCGACGCGCTGATCTGCATGGCCTCGGCCAGCGAGGTGGTCAAGCTGACCCGGCTGGGCAACTTCGACATGGCCAAGCCCGCCAGCGGGCCGATGGCGTTGCTGAAGAAACTGCGCGGCAACAAGGAAAAAAATGCCACGGGCGGTGCGGCGCAGATGAAGATGCTGCGCCGTCTTCCGCAGATGCTGCGTTTCATTCCCGGCACCGCCCAGGACGTGCGCGCCTATTTCATGACGATGCAGTACTGGATGGGCGGCTCCGACGAGAACATGCTCAATCTGGTTCGCCACGTGGTGGACCGTGGCGCAGACGGTCCGCGTCGCGTGCTGCGCGGACTCGCCAAGATTCCCGCACCGATCGAATACCCCGAGGTCGGTGTCTATCACCCGCGCATGGCCTCCCGATTTGCCACCGAGGCCACCGCCCTGCCCAAGCCGGCGGCTGGCGGCGCGGCTGGCACGGTTGGCGTGCTGCTGCTGCGCTCGTACCTTCTGTCGAACAACGCCGGCCACTATGACGGCGTGATCGCGGCACTCGAATCGCGCGGCCTGCGCGTGATTCCCGCCTTTGCAGCCGGGCTCGATTCGCGCCCCGCCATCGAAGCCTTTTTCGTCAAGGACGGCCACGTTGTCGTCGACGCCGTGGTCTCGCTCACCGGTTTTTCGCTGGTGGGCGGGCCGGCCTACAACGACTCCAAGGCGGCGGCCGATGTGCTGGCGCAGCTGGACGTTCCCTACCTCGCGGCCAACCCGGTCGAGTTTCAGACCCTCGACCAGTGGGGCGGCTCGGATCGCGGCCTGTTGCCGGTCGAGAGCACCATCATGGTGGCGATCCCCGAACTCGACGGCGCCACCGGACCGATGGTGTTCGGCGGGCGCCCCGGCGCTGCTGGCGTGACCTGCACCGGCTGCCACCACGCCTGCACCTTCAAGGCCACCGACACCGCGCAGGACATGCACTCGTGCCCCGAGCGCGCCCTGATGCTGGCCGCGCGGATCTCCAAGCTCGTGGAACTGCGCCGCAGCGAACGCGCGGCGCGCAAGGTGGCCATCGTCATCTTCAACTTCCCACCCAACGCCGGCAACATCGGCACCGCCGCCTACCTGTCGGTCTTCGAGTCGATGTTCCACACGCTGGTCGCCATGAAGGCCCAGGGCTACAGCGTCGACCTGCCTGAAAGCGTCGATGCGCTGCGCGACGGCATCCTCCAAGGCAACGCCGCGCAGTACGGTGCGGATGCGAACGTGCACGACCTGATCGCCACCGGTGACCACGTGCGCCGCGAGCGCTGGCTGGCTGAAATCGAGGCCCAGTGGGGCCCGGCGCCCGGGCGCCAGCTCAACAACGGCAGCTCGATCTTCGTGCTGGGCAAGCAGTTCGGCAACGTGCTGGTCAGCGTGCAGCCGGGCTTTGGCTACGAAGGCGACCCGATGCGGCTGCTGTTCGAAAAAGGCCACACGCCAACGCACGCGTTCTCGGCCTTCTACCGCTACCTGCGCGAGGACTTCAAGGCGCACGCGGTGCTGCACTTCGGCACCCATGGCGCGCTCGAATTCATGCCTGGCAAGCAAAGCGGCATGAGCGGCGCGTGCTGGCCCGATCGCCTGATCGACGACCTGCCCAACATCTACCTTTACGCCTCGAACAACCCGTCCGAAGGTGCGATTGCCAAACGCCGCTCGGGTGCCACGCTGGTCAGCTACCTGACTCCGCCGGTGAGTCAGGCTGGCCTGTACCGCGGGCTCAACGAGCTCAAGGGCTCAATCGAGCGCTGGCGCGGCATGGAACCCGGCGCTTCTGACCGCGGCGACCTCGCAGCGCTGATCCAGTCGCAAGCCGCGGCGCTCGACCTGACCGACGCCGAACCGGCTTGGGTGGTGGAGACCGGTGCACGGGCATCGCACACCATCGACGCCTGCGTGGCCCGCTTGGCCGAGCAGGTCCTGGAGCTCGAATACACGCTGATCCCGCACGGTCTGCACGTGGCCGGTCGGGCTGCCAGCGCCACCGAACGCATCGACATGCTGATGTCGATTGCTGACGCCTCGCACGGCATGCGCCTGGAACGCGCCACGATCGAGGCTCTGGTGGACGGCGACAGCATCGAACGCGCTCTCGACACCACCGGCCTCGCGCACGACGATGCCACGCTCGAGCTGATGCGCGAACTCGCACGCATCGACAAGATCCTGACCGAAGAAACCGAAGTCGCCGGTCTTTTGCATGCGCTCGACGGCCGGTTCATCCGCCCGGCTCCAGGCGGCGACATCCTGCGCACGCCGGCCGTGCTGCCCACCGGACGCAACATTCACGGCTTCGATCCGTTCCGCATTCCCAGCAGCTTCGCCGTCAAGGATGGCGCCAAGCAGGCGCAGTTGCTGCTCGAGCGCCACATCGCCGACGGCAACCCGCTGCCCGAGTCGATCGCCATGGTGCTGTGGGGCAGCGACAACCTCAAGAACGAAGGCTCGCCCATCGCCCAGGCACTCGCGCTGATGGGCGCGCTGCCGCGTTTTGACAGTTACGGGCGCATCGCAGGCGCCACGCTGATCCCGCTGGCCGAACTGGGCCGTGCGCGGGTCGACGTGGTGATCACGCTGTCGGGCATCTTCCGTGACCTGATGCCGCTGCAGATCAAGCTGCTGGCCGAAGCCGCCTTCCTGGCCGCATCCGCAGAAGACGAGCCGCTGGAGATGAACCACATCCGCCGGCATGCCCTGGCCTACCAGCAAGAGCATGGCTGCACGCTCGAGATTGCTGCCCTGCGCGTGTACGGCAATGCCGAAGGCGCCTACGGCTCCAACGTCAACAGCCTGATCGAAAGCAGCCGCTGGTCCGACGAGGGCGAACTGGCCGAGACCTACTCGCGGCGCAAGGGCTTCGCTTACGGTCGCACCGGGCGCGCAGTGCAGCAGTCGGCGCTGATGCAAAGCGTGCTGGCCGATGTGCAACTCACCTACCAGAACCTCGATTCGGTCGAACTCGGCGTGACCACCGTCGACAACTACTTCGACACGCTCGGTGGCATCACGCAGGCGGTCAAGGTCGCCAGCGGCGGCAAGACGCCTCCGGTGTACATCGGTGACCAGACCAAGGGCGACGGCGCCGTGCGCACGCTGCGCGAGCAAGTCGCCCTCGAGACCCGTACCCGCATGCTCAACCCCAAGTGGTACGAAGGCATGCTCGAGCACGGCTACGAAGGCGTTCGCCAGATCGAAGCCCACGTCACCAACACGATGGGCTGGTCAGCCACCACCGGCCAGGTTCAGCCCTGGGTCTACAAGCAGTTGACTGAGACCTTCATGCTGGATCCTGCGATGCGCGAGCGCCTCGCCAAGCTGAACCCCACCGCATCAGCGCGGGTGGCCAATCGTCTGATCGAAGCGTCGGAGCGCAACTACTGGCAACCCGACGCCCAAACGCTCGAAGCCCTGCGCCGCGCAGGCGAAGAACTCGAAGACAGGCTCGAAGGCATTTACGAAGGAGTACCCGTATGAGCACCACCACGATCCCGGTCCCGGACATCAAGAACCCTGGCGTGCGCAAGAACCTGCGCCTCGATGGGGAGGGCAGCGTCCAGGTCGAACTCGACCCCAGCCTGAAGATCGGCACGGCCAAGGTCTTCGCCATCTACGGCAAGGGTGGCATCGGCAAGAGCACCACGTCGAGCAACCTGTCGGCCGCGTTCTCCAAGCTTGGCAAGCGCGTGCTGCAGATCGGCTGCGACCCCAAACACGACTCGACCTTCACGCTGACCAAGAAGATGCTGCCCACCGTGATCGACGTGCTCGAAACAGTGGACTTCCACGCAGAAGAACTGCGCGTCGAAGACTTCGTGTTCCCCGGCTACAACGGCGTGATGTGCGTTGAAGCCGGTGGCCCGCCAGCAGGCACCGGCTGCGGCGGCTACGTGGTCGGTCAGACCGTGAAGCTGCTCAAGGAGCATCACCTGCTCGAAGACACCGACGTGGTCATCTTCGACGTGCTCGGCGACGTCGTGTGCGGCGGCTTTGCCGCGCCGCTGCAACATGCCGACCGTGCGCTGATCGTGACCGCCAACGACTTCGACTCGATCTTCGCGATGAACCGCATCGTGCAGGCGATCGGCGCCAAGGCCAAGAACTACAACGTGCGGCTCGGCGGCGTGATCGCCAACCGCAGCCGCGAAACCGACCAGATCGACAAGTACAACGCGCAGATCGGCCTGAAGCTCGCAGCGCACTTCCCCGACCTCGACGTGATCCGTCGCAGCCGCCTGAAGAAGTCGACGCTGTTCGAGATGGAGTATTCGCCCGAGCTTGAGGCGGTGCAAAAGGAATACATGCGCCTGGCCGCCTCGCTTTGGCTGGGCACCGAGCCGATGAGTGCGGTGCCCATGAAGGACCGCGACATCTTCGACCTGCTCGGTTTCGACTGATCCCCGACGGACCACGAACGGACCTCCTCATGGACACCATCAGCTACACCGAACGCCGCGGCAAGATCGAGGACTACTTCGACCGCACCGCAGTGCAAGCCTGGGCTCGCCTGACCTCCGACGCTCCGGTCGGCCGCATTCGGGCCACGGTGCGCGCCGGTCGCGACCGCATGCGCGCCACGCTGCTGGGCTGGCTGCCCGCCGACATGACCGGCATGCGGTTGCTCGATGCCGGCTGCGGCACGGGCGCACTGGCCGTCGAGGCCGCGCGGCGTGGTGCGCAGGTGCTGGCCATCGACTTGTCTCCCACGCTGGTCGATCTGGCGCGCGATCGCCAGCCGGCCGAACTGACGAGCGAACACAGCGTGGGGCGCATCGATTTCCGCGCTGGCGACATGCTCGACCCGGCACTCGGTGAATTCGACTACGTGATCGGCATGGATTCGCTCATCCACTACCAGACACCCGACGCAGTGCGGGTGGTGGCCGGACTTGCCAAGCGCACGCGCCGCGGGTTGTTGTTCACCTACGCGCCGAGCAATCCCGCCCTGATCGCCATGCGAGCGGTGGGCAGGCTGTTCCCGCGCAAAGACCGCGCGCCATGGATCGAGCCGGTGGCCGAGGCCACGCTGCACCGTTTGCTGGCTGCCGACCCCGAGCTGCAAGACTGGCAGCGCGGGCGCACCGAGCGCATCGCCAGCGGCTTTTACACATCGCAGGCGCTGGAGCTGCTGCGCAAATGAAATTCTTCGGCCTGTTCCGGGTCCGCGCCCAGCAATGGATGAACGTTGCGCCCGAGTTTCTGCCTTTCGCGGATGCGGCCACCGACGACCTGCCGCTCAGCCGGCTGCTGCGGCTGTCCTTGTTTCAGGTGACGGTGGGCATGGCCAACGTGCTGCTGGTGGGCACCTTGAACCGCGTGATGATTGTCGAGATGGGCATGGCCGCCTGGATCGTGTCGCTGATGGTGGCGCTGCCGCTGGTGTTCGCTCCGTTTCGCGCACTGGTCGGTTTCAAGTCGGACACCCACCGCTCGGTGCTCGGCTGGAAGCGCGTGCCGTACATCTGGATGGGCTCATGGCTGCAGTTCGGCGGCTTCGCGATCATGCCGTTCGCGCTGATCCTGCTGTCGGGCGATTCGAACTTCGGACCTTGGCTGGGGCAAAGCAGTTCTGCGCTGGCCTTTTTGCTGGTCGGTGCCGGCTCGCAAATCACCCAGACCGCCGGGCTGGCGCTGGCCACCGACATCGCCCCCGAGAAGGCACGTCCTCGCGTGGTGGCACTGATGTACGTGATGCTGCTGCTCGGCATGGTGGCCAGCAGCCTGATCTTTGGCTCTCTGCTGGCCGACTTCAACCAGGTGCGGCTGATCAAGGTGGTGCAAGGCGCTGCGGCGGTGACACTGGTGCTGAACCTGATGGCACTGTGGAAGCAGGAAGTGCGCAACCCGGCAGGCACCGCCGCGAGTCTGGAACACCCCGACTTCGGTTCGAGCTGGAAGGCCTTCGCCGGTCAGGGCCGCACCGCACGTTTCCTGCTGGCGGTGGCGCTGGGCACCGCGGCGTTCAACATGCAAGACATCATCCTCGAGCCTTATGGTGGCGAGGTCCTGGGATTGAGCGTGGCCTCCACCACGTCGTTGACCGCGCTGCTGGCCGGCGGTGCGCTGGCGGCGTTTGCCCTGGCGGCGCGGTGGCTTGGTCGCGGCATGGATGCGCACCGTCTGGCCGCGTTCGGTCTGCTGATCGGTCTGGTGGCGTTTTCGGCCGTGATCTTCGCAGCACCTCTGGGCTCGCCCATGATCTTCCGCATGGGCGCTTGCCTGATCGGACTCGGCGGGGGCCTGTTCGCCGTCAGCACCCTGACCGTGGCGATGGGACTGGAGCGCCCGGGCCAGATCGGTCTGGCACTCGGCGCGTGGGGTGCGGTTCAAGCCACCGCTGGCGGTCTGGCCGTGGCCATGGGTGGCGCCTTGCGCGACATCGTCTCGAATCTCGCCACCCACGGCACGCTGGGCCCCGTGCTGACCGACGCATCCGTCGGCTACAGCGTGGTCTACCAACTCGAAATCGGTTTGTTGTTTGCCACGCTGGTCGTCATCGGCCCGCTGGTACGTTTTGCGGCGGAGCAGGAAAGTCCGCGCGCCAAGTTTGGACTGGCCGAATTTCCCGGCTGAAAAATCTGTCAGAAAAAGAGGAGACCACACCATGGGCACTGGAGCCATCACCGGCTATATCGACGTCGCACAGATCGTTCTGTACATCTTCTGGGTTTTCTTCTTCGGTCTGGTGTACTACCTCCAGATGGAGAGCAAGCGCGAGGGCTTCCC
>CANGBT010000012.1 GCA_947452135.1 Burkholderiales bacterium | reverse complement strand
GACATCATCGGAGAGATCACCGCCGCCGCCTCGGAGCAGTCCGAAGGCATCGGTCAAGTCAACGCCTCGGTCATCCAGCTCGACCAGATGACGCAGCAAAACGCGGCCCTCGTCGAACAGTCCGCCGCCGCTGCCGAAAGCCTCAAGGACCAGGCGCTGCGGCTGTCGGACGTGATGGGCACGTTCCGCCTCGACACCCATGCAGTCGCACGCAGCGCCGCGCGGCCTCGCGTGGCGGCCAAGCCATTGGCCAAGCCGGCAGCGCTGCCCGCCAAGGCTGCAGCCAAGCCGAAGTCATTGCCCACCAAGGCGAAGTCGTTGCCCCCGGCAGCCCTGAAGCTCGGCGCTCCAGCGTCCAGCGGCGCTGACGACTGGGAAACCTTCTGAGCCCAGCGCCCCACCTCACCAGCACACCCCACAGCCAACATTCACCCCGCACGGAAGGAACGCTCCATGAACACGACCACCGACACCCACCAAGCGGCCAAGCATGCCCTTGAAGGTCACCAGCAAGCCGCCCTCGCCGGCGGCGAATTCCTGACCTTCCGCCTGGGCGCCGAGGAATACGGCATCGACATCCTGCGCGTGCAGGAGATCCGTTCTTATGAAGCGCCCACGCGCATCGCCAACGCGCCGGCGTTCATCAAGGGCGTGGTCAACCTGCGCGGCGTCATCGTGCCGATCGTTGATCTGCGCGTGAAGCTCGGCTGCGAGGCGGTCGAATACAACGAGTTCACCGTGGTGATCGTGCTCAACGTGGCCGGCCGCGTGGTGGGCGCCGTGGTCGACTCGGTCAGCGACGTGCTCGAGCTGTCCACCGAATCCGTCAAGGCGGCACCCGAGCTGGCCTCGTCGGTCGACACCAGTTTCATCACCGGCATCGGCAACGTGGGCGACCGCATGCTGATCCTGATGGACATCGAGGCCTTCATGTCGAGCTCCGACATGTGCCTCATCAGCGAGGTGCACTGAGCGCAACCCGAATCAACCCAACCGAGGGCCCGAGCATGAAGTCACTCCTCCGCGACCTGAAGCTGTCGCACAAGTTCACCTTGATCGCGTTGCTGGCGCTGCTGATGCTGGCGATTCCGGCATCGATGGTCATTCGTTCCGAGCTCGATCTCCTGAGCTTCGCCAAGCAGGAGCTGTCGGGCATCGATCCCGCACGCGACTCGTTGCGATTGATCCAGCTCACCCAGCAGCACCGCGGTCTGTCGGCCAGCGCGCTCGCGGGCAACACCGCCGCCGCCGGTCAGCGTCAGGCCAAGCAGCTCGAAGTCGCTGCGGCGTTGAGCAAGGCGCGCGCTTCGGCCGCAACCCTCGGCGACACCAAGCTCGATGCCGCCTTTGCGCAGATGGACAAGGAGTGGGGCAGCCTGTCAGGCGAGGTGGCCAACCAGGGCATCGCCGCACCGCAAAGCTTTGCGCGGCACACCGCATTGATCTCCGCACAGATCGACTTGCTCGACGACGTGGCCAACACCTCGGGGATCGTCTTGCACCCCGAAAAATCCGGTTATTTCCTGCAGGCTTCGGCGCTCAAGGCCTTGCCGCTGCTGACCGAGGCCATGGGCCAGTTGCGCGCGCGCGGATCGGTGATCCTGACCCGCGGAGAAGCCACGGCCGAAGACAAGACCCGGCTCGAGAGCCTGGTCGAAGTCGCCCGCTTTCGCGTGGCTGATGTGCGCAAGTCGATGGCACTGGCGCTCGAGGACAGCGATGCCCTGAGCACAGCCACCGGCGCTTCGCTCAAGGCAACCATCGCCAGCACCGAAACGGCGTTCAAGCTGGTTGACGACAAGCTGCTGCACGCTGACAACGCCACCTATCCGGCGAGCGAGTTCTTCGCAGCCATGACCGCCACCATCGACCAGCAATACAAGCTCATCGACGACTCGGTGGCTGCGCTGAACAAGGAACTGGAGCGCGGCGTCAGCACCTCCACCACCCACCTCGGATTCCTGGCAGGCAGCACCGCGCTGCTGGCGAGTTTCGCGGCCTGGTTGTTGTGGGCGATTGCCAGCACCACCACCGCGTCGGTGCGGCTCGCAGCACGGGTTGCCGATGCCGTGGCCGCCGGCGACCTCACCACCCAGGTGCCCGATGCAGGCCGCGATGAGGTCGGCACCCTGCTGCGCTCACTCACCACCATGAACTCGAGCCTGGGCCAGGTGGTGTCTTCGGTGCGCAGCAATGCCGAGAGCGTGGCCATCGCCAGCGCCCAGATCGCACAGGGCAATCAGGATTTGTCGGGCCGCACGGAACAGCAGGCCTCGGCGCTGCAGCAAACCGCCGCTTCGATGGAAGAACTGTCGGGCACCGTCAAGCAAAACGCCGACAACGCCCGTCAGGCCAATCAGCTGGCCACCAATGCTTCGACCGTGGCCATTCAGGGCGGCGAAGTGGTCAGCCAGGTGGTCGACACCATGAAGGGCATCAACGACAGCTCCAGGCGCATCGCCGACATCATCAGCGTGATCGATGGCATCGCCTTCCAGACCAACATCCTGGCGCTCAACGCCGCAGTGGAAGCCGCACGCGCCGGTGAACAGGGCCGCGGCTTCGCGGTCGTGGCCTCCGAGGTGCGCAGCCTGGCGCACCGGTCAGCCGATGCCGCCAAGGAGATCAAGACGCTGATCACCGCCAGCGTCGAGCGGGTGGAACAGGGCACGGCCCTCGTCGACCGTGCCGGCGAAACCATGACCGAGGTGGTGGCGTCGATCCGGCGCGTCACCGACATCATGGGCGAGATCAGCGCGGCGAGCGTCGAACAAAGCCAGGGTGTGAGCCAGGTGGGCGAAGCCGTCAACCAGATGGACCAGACCACCCAGCAAAACGCGGCGCTGGTCGAGGAAAGCGCCGCCGCTGCCGAGAGCCTGAACTCGCAGGCCCGGCAACTCGTTGATGCGGTGGCGGTGTTCAAGCTGTCGGCCGCCGAGCACCGCGCCGCTGCGGTGGCGCACGCACCAGCGGCCAAGCCGCCTGCGCCCAGCCTTGAGCGACGTGCACCGAACCGCGCCACCAATGTCGTGCGGCCCGCCTTCAAGGCCAAGGAAGAAAAGCCCCGGACGCTGGCTGCGCCTCTCGAGACCGCCGAGGCCGCCAAGAACGGCACCGACGACTGGGAATCTTTCTGACCGCTGCGGCGATGGCGGTGCTGCGACCAGGCCTCAGCACCGCCAACTTTGCCGAACAAATCACGCGCCGCGCATCTTCAAGCGTTTCGTGACATTGGCGTCACCTTCATCAAGGGGTTGCGAAGAGAAACTCGCAGCCTGCTACAGGGCACACCCGCACGAAAGTCGGGGTCGCAAAGCTTCCGGTCTAAAGCCCTCACGGGCCACGACAGCGGGGTTGCAACGTGGAGCACAGGCGTCCTGCCCGAAGCCCCACAGCGACTGCCCTGCCGAGTTCTTCCAGGGAGATCGCCATGAAAAGCTGGTTCGTTCGTTTGATGATTGCGTCCACCGGTGCCTTCGCAGGGCACGCCGCGCTGGCCGCACTGCCTCCACCGCCCGCACCGCTCAAGCCGGTCGCCGTCAAGCCCGCACCGGTGCCCGCTGCCGTGGTGCCGGTATCGGCGATTGCGCAGTACCTCAACATCGACATCAACGCACCGGCCAAGTACGCCACGGTGACGCTGCCGGCCTACTACGACGCGCAGTTGCTCCGCAGTGACAACACGCCGCCCAACAACCGCATCACCGACAAGGGCGCCACGCTCGGTCGGGTGTTGTTCTGGGACAAGCGCCTGAGTGTGAACAACACGGTGGCCTGTGCCACCTGCCACCAGCCCGCGAATGGCTTTTCGGCCAACACCCAGTTCAGCAAGGGTTTCTCGGGCGTGGCCGGCACCGCCCACGCCATGGGTCTGGCCAACATCGCCTTCTACCGGGACGGCACGATGTTCTGGGACAAGCGCGCGGCCAGCGTCGAGGCGCAAGCCACCCAGCCCATCCAGAACACCATCGAGATGGGCTATGACGCCAGCAACGGCGGCATCAATGCGCTGCTGGTCAAGATGCAGGGGCTGCCGTACTACCCCGAGTTGTTCAAGGCGGTCTATGGCGATGCGGCCATCACCGAGTCGCGCATCCAGCTCGCGCTGGCGCAGTTCGAGCGCAGCATGATCTCGGCCAACAGCCGCTGGGACCAGGGCTACGCCAAGACCTACAACGCAGGCCTGCCCGACAAGGGCCTGAGCCTCGACGTGCCCGGCCTGACTGCACAGGAAAACACCGGCCGCCGTCTGTTCATGGGCGCACCCAACAACGGGGGCATCGGCTGCGCCGGTTGCCACCAGCCGCCCACCTTCGCGCTGAACCCGAACTCGCGGTCTAACGGCCTCGACGCCGGCGAAACGCGGGTGTTCAAGTCGCCCTCGCTCAAGAGCCTGTCGCCCGGCCAACCCATGATGCATGACGGCCGTTTCACGACCTTCGAGCAGGTGGTGAACTTCTACAACCTGGGCGTCAAAAACGGCCCGGCGCTGGACAACCGGCTGAAGACGCAGCGCGGCGATCCCCGGGTGCCCAACCTGTCACGGGCTGATCAGGCCGCGCTGGTGGCTTTCCTGAAGACGCTCGACGATCCGACCCTGCGCATCGACACGCGCTTCGGCAACCCGTTCAAGCAGTAAGCCCCGCGCCCGTGTGATCGGGAATCACTGCGCCGCCTGGCGCAAGGTCTCGATCACCGGGCGGCGCAGCACCTCGCGCAAGCCCCACCAGCCGGCCGCCAGCGACAGCAGCGCGCCGGCCACACCACCGAGCAGCGGCACCAGCGGCGACGGGTGCCAGGCGAAGTCGAACACCTGACTGGCCAGCACCCAGCCGATGGCCGAGGCCGCACCTGAGGCCAGCACCCCGGCCAGCGCGCCCACGCCCAGCAGCTCGGCGCGCTGCACCTGCGCCAGCAGCTTGCCGCTCGCACCCAGCGCGCGCATCACCGCGAACTCGCGCGAGCGCGCCTCGCGGGTGGCCGACACCGCCGCGAAGAGCACCACCAGCCCGGCGGCCAGCGTGAAGACGAACAGGAACTCGACCGCGCTGATCACCTGATCGAGCACGCTCTGGATCTGCGCGATCGAAGCCGACACGTCCACGTTGGTCACGTTGGGAAACTGGCGCACCAGCGCGTTGTCGAACTCGGCCGCCGCTGCCGGCGCCTTGAACGCCGCGATGAAGGTGTTGGGCACGCCTTCGAGTTGTGCCCCGGGAAACAGCACGAAGAAGTTGACGTGCATCGAACCCCAATCGACCTTGCGCACACTGCTGATGCGCGCTTGCACCGGCTGGCCGGCCATGTCGAAGGCCATCGTGTCGCCCAGCTTCAGGCCCAGTGTTTCGGCCAGCCCTGACTCCACGCTGAGGCCTCCGGGCTCGTTACTCACCCAACGCCCGGCGGTGAGTTCGTTGTGCGACGGCAGCTCGCTCGTGTAGCTCAGGTTGAACTCGCGCTCGACCAGACGCTTGGCGCGCTCACCCTTGACCGAGTCGACACTCACTGCGCGGCCGTTGATGGCCACCAGCCGGCCGCGAATCATCGGGTACCAGTCGAACCGCGACACGCCGGCAGCGCGCAGCGTGGCCTGGAACGCTTCGGCCTGATCGGGCTGCACGTTGATCACGAAGCGGTTCGGCGCATCGGGTGGCGTGGACTGCCGCCAGCTGTCGATGAGGTCGGTGCGCAGCAGCACCAGCAGCACCAGCGCGAGCAATCCCACGCTGAGCGCCGACACCTGCAGCACCGCAAAGGCCGGACGCGCTGCGATCTGGCGGGTGGCCAGCACCAGCCAGCGCGGCGCGTTCGACTCGGGCACGGCGCGGCGCAGCAGCCACACCGCCGCCGCACTCAACAGCGCGAACAGCGCAATCGCCCCGGCAAAGCCGCCCACGGCGATCAGCCCGAGCTTGACGTCTGACGACACCGCCAGCAGCAGCGCCGAAAACCCGAGCACGCCGGCCAGCAGCACCGCGATGGATGCGGGCTGCAACGCGCCCACATCGCGCCGGATCACGCGCAGCGGCGGCACCCGCGCGAGCTGCAGCACCGGCGGCAGGCCAAAGCCCATCAGCAGCGTGAGCCCCACGCCCACACCCAGCAGCGCCGGCCACCACGACGCGGCCGGCAGGCTCACCGCCACCAGCCCCGACAGCAGCCACACGAACACATGGTGCACGCCGAAGCCCAGCGCCACGCCCAGCGCACTGGCCAGCGCGCCGACCAGCCCGAACTCGATCAGGTATTGCAGCGCGATGGTGCGCTGCGCCAGGCCGAGCACGCGCAACATCGCGCAGTCGTCGAGGTGGCGGCTGGCGAAGTCACGCGAGGCGATGCCCACCGCCACCGCCGCCAGCAGCGCGGCCAGCAGCGCCACCAGGTTCAGGAACTTCTCGGCGCGGTCCAGCGTCTGGCGCATTTCGGGGCGGCCGGTCTCGAGCGTGTCGAGCCGCACACCGGCCAGCGCGGTGCTCTGGAGCTGCGATGCCACCCAGCCCTTGAACGTACCCACCGCCGCCGCCCCGCGCGCATCGTCGGCGGGGTTGGCGGCCACGATCAGCCGGTAGGTCACGCGGCTGGCCGGCTGGATCAGGCCGGTGGACTCCAGATCGGCCTCGTTGATCAGCACGCGCGGCGAAAAGCTCATGAAGCCGGCGCCACGGTCGGGCTCGATCAGGATCACCCGAGTCACGCGCAGGCTGGCATCGCCAAGCATCAACTCATCGCCCAGCTTCAAGGCCAGCGCGTCAAGCACCGGCGATTCGACCCACACGGTGCCGGGCTCAGGCGCGTGCGCCACCGACTCGGGTGGCTGGCCCACCCCGGTGCTCAGGCTCAAGCGACCGCGCAGCGGGTAGCTCGCGCTGACCGCCTTGACCGTGATCAGCCGAGTCGCGCCGCCTTGCGCATCGCTCGCGCGGCCCATGCTCGGAAAGACGGCCGTCGTCGCACTCGCCAACCCCAGCGATCGCGCCTTGTCGACGACCGCGCCCGGCGTGGGCCGGTCGCTCACCACCACCGCATCGCCGCCGAGCAGCTGCGTGGCATCGCGCGTCAGACCGCCGTTGATCCGGTCGGCAAAGAAACCCACCGCCGTGAGCGCAGCCACCGCCACGCTCACCGCCACCAGCAGCAAGCGCAACTCGCCGGCACGAAAGTCGCGCGCCAGCTGGCGGGTGGCCATGCGCCACACCGATACCGTGCGGCTCGCCGATTGAATGGCTTTGTTCATGCGGCGACCTTACCTCGCCGAGTTGACCGGCTGACGACGTTTCAGGCTTTCGGCTCGGCGAAAGCGATCCGCTGCAAGACCGTCTCGATGCGCGCCACCAGATCGTCGAGTTCGAACGGCTTGGCCAGGCAATCGTCGGCCCCCAGACGCAAACCCTTGATGGCGGCTGCCACATCGTAGGGTGCGGTCAGCACGATCACCGGCGTGGTTGCCCCCCGGGAGCGGAACTCGTCCAGCCAGACCAAAGCGTCCTGCCACATCATCGTGGCGTCCAGCACGATCACCCGCCAGTCCTGCAAAAAGGCGCGTGACAGGCCGATGCGCACATCGTCACAGTGCATGACGTCGAACCCGCGCGACTCCAGACCCGCGCACAGGTCGTTCGTGCTTCTGTGGATGTCCGCCACCAACAACAACCTCACCGACCGGGCTCCTTCACGCCGTGCTGCGGCTGAGCAATCGATGCACGGCAGCGCGGCGTGAAGTTTCCGGCGCTGCCCAACCGGCAGCCGCGACGTTTTGCGACGAATGCGACTCAACCGTCGCAAGCTGCCAAGCACAGACTCACCCAGTGAGCCTGACGGCAGCATGAGCGAAAAGCACCCCCTGGAGGTAGCGCCTTCAGGCCCGCATGACGCGGGCGCGGTGGCCCGAGACGTCGTGCGTGAACTGCAGCGTGCCGCCCAGGCGCTCGGTCACCTGCTGCACCACCGACAACCCGAGGCCGGCGCCCGGGTCGCGCACATCGAGGATCAGCGAACCCCCTTCGTGAGTCAGGGCGACCAACACATCGCTCGGTCCGTCGAATGCATCGTTCCCGTGCGGCACTGACAGCACCTGCACCTGCGGCACTGGGCTTGTCATGCGGCTCATGTTTTGCCAGCCGTCAACTCCCGCAGCCGCTGTGCCAGGGTCTGCACATGGGGCCGAGTCATCATGGAGATGTGTGAGCCCGGTACTCGCGTGACGCTGAGTTCGCCCTGTGTCAGCGCGCCCCAGCCCCAGTCACTGCTGGCGGTGGATTCTTCAGTTGCGTCGGTGTCGCTGGAGGTGAAGACCAGTTCATGGTGCTGCAGCGCCTGCAGCACCCGCAGGTAGGCGTCTTCGGTATCGCTCATGGCTGCGACTTCGGCTGCATCGATGTGCAGATCGACGCCACCGAGTTGCTCGAAGATCTCCACCAGTTAGACGTCCAGGAGGCCGGCGGGGACCAGGTCGGTCAGCCAGAACTGATCGGCCGGACCATTGACCACCTGGAGCGGATGTAGTGGCGCAGGCACGCGTATCTGCAGGCGTGTGGTGGGCCTGGGCACAGGTGCCTTACAGCGTATCCACACCGCGGAGGGGTGTTCCTGCGGTGGCAGATCGGCCTGCACGTGAAAGGCTGCGGTCCTCACGGCCTCGTGCCACACCAATGTCGTGGGCCACACCCACTCGCGCAGCGGCATCTGCTGGCCCTCCGGCGCGAACAACGTGGTCTGGTTCTGCAGGCGTGCGCGCACACTGCCCATCAGGTGCTCGAATTGCGCGGTGCTGTCCTCGCCCCACCGCTGAAGCAGCGCCCGCACGGCGGTCGGCGGGTCTGCGGCCGGGGCTAAAAAGGCCAGCAGCACGTCCACCGGGTCCAGCGCATAGGACAGGCTCAGATCCTGCGGACCCGCTCGCTCGATGAGCAGGCGCCGGGGCAGCAAGCCGTGGCTCAGACTGTGCCCGCTGAAGGCCTGAAACGACCCCAAGGCCAAGCCCCGCAGTACCTGCCGGCGGCTTGTCATGACGCGAGCCGAGTTGCCACGACCAGCGGCGCTGCGCCCGGCGTGCCCCACCCCCGCCTGTTAAGGCTGGCACCCCGGGAACGCTTCACTGGACCGTGCCGCCCAAGTATCGATTGGTGCTGAAGGAGGGCGGGCCAAAGGCATTGGGCACTGAATTGATGTTCCCTGCAAACGCCCCTTTCATGAGAACGTTGAGCGTGATCGTCGTGCCGTCCGACGTGGCGAAGTTCGGCACCGTATGTGCGTGGTAGTGGTAGCCGATCCCGTCGTGGTTGTGTCCCCCAAAGCTGTCCAGCGCGACGGAGGCGCCCAGCATCGCGCTGTCCTTGCCCGCGCGGTAAATGCCGAACAGTGCCACCCCGTCGTAGCCGAAGCCGATCAGGGGCGGATGAGTCTTGTTCACATAATCGGCATCGCGATACAAGGCTACGCCGGGGGCCGTGGCAGTCTGGAAGCCATCAGCATGGCAGTGTGGGCCACCGCCGCCCTGCCCCACGTGGCAGCCGCTGGCGGAGAGTTCACCCATGAGTTGGGAGGGCACCAGCGTGTTGTTGTAGGCCGGGAACATGACCGCGCCGTTGATGAGCACGCCGTTGTCGGCGATGCTCGCATAGTTGTACACGTCAGCCGATGACAGCGAGCCCCCCACGTCGCTGAGCAAGGTCCTGGGTAGCGTGTTGTCGGTTACGGCACTGACCAGTCCGTAATCCTTCATGGGAATGCGGGAGACGTAGTTGTCGAGGTTGGTGAGGCGCGTGACTTTCTGCTCGCCATAGCCCGCTCCGTTGCCATCGCCCGGCGGGCGGGGAACGTCGATCAGCCCGTTGGCGGAGGCCGGATTGCCATAGTTCACCATGATCATGAAGGGGTGGTACGTCCCGCTGTCATCCTTCTCGTTCGTGAAGTACACGTAAGGCACTAGGTTTTGGCCGGGCGTGCCATCAGCAATCGCGTCGCTAACCAACGTGGTGGCCAAAGCCGCATCCCGGAACGTGGAGTAGACAGCGATGGGGTAGCGCAGCTTCTCCCCCGCGCCCTCTACCGCCGACTTGATGGAGGCCAGCATCGCGTCGGCTGCCGTCTTCGTACCTGCGTCAGACCCAGCGGCTGCCACCTGGGCGTGGTAGGTGGCATTCACGTTCGTCTCTATCAGACCATTGGAACCTTCGACGGAAGCTACAGACGTCTTGGACCAGAAGGACGCAGTCGGGTTGGATACGTACGGAACTGCCTTGGGATTCATGCCCGATGGAATGCCGAAATCGAGCGGCGATTCGTAGAAGTAGAACGGCGTAGCAGAAGCCGATGCCGACACGAGCTTGTACACACCATCGGCCAAACTGACGTAGAAGTCGGTCGCCGAAAAGTTGGTGTCCTCGCTGTAAGTCGCGGCGTAGGTGGTTGGGTCGTAGCTGTAGAGGTAGCGCTTGCGTGCCTGGATAAGACCCGTTGTCGCGTCGTAGGAGAAAGTCACGTAGCCGTAGGTCACCGCTGCCTTGCCAAAGTTGTTGCGGAACTTCAGGGTGTAGTTGTCATTGGCATCCGCATCAATCGCGTCGTTGGGATGCAAATGGGAGTCGAAGCGGAAGTAGCCGTATGAATCGCTGACCACCTGGACCAGCTTGGTCAAGTAGGTTTTGTACGTTGCCCCCGTGCCGATGCTTGCGGCTTCCACCGCAAATCCGGTGCTCGCGTTGTAGGTGGCGCCGATAGTCAGGAAGCGGGCTGCTGCAATAGTTGAGGCATTGGTCACCACAACATCGGACAGCAGGTAGCGACCGCGGTTGGTCAATGCCGAGGCCGGCGCCAATGCCGAGGCCTGCGCGCGGTTGGTCAATGCCGCGGCCTTGGTCAATGCCGAGGCCTGCGTCAGGCTGGTGGCCTGGTAGGGGGTCTCGAGTACGGAGCTGAATGGAGCAGGCGCGGAATAGGTGGGCACGGACGAGGCAGTTGCCGACGGGCTGACCGTGAGGGAGGCGGAGGCGGCACCCGTGCCGGCGCTGTTGGTGGCCGCCACGGTGCACGCATAGGCAGTGCCGTTGGTCAGTCCCGTGACCGTGAGGGGACTGGCTGCGCCGGTGGCTGTGGCAGTGGCAGCACCCGCGGTGCAGGCGGCGTTATAGCCGGTGATCGCCGCACCGCCATCGGAGCTCGGTGCCGTGAAGGTGAGGACAGCCTGCGCGTCGCCCGCCGTTGCGGCCGTGAGAGTGGGCGAGCCGGGCACCGTCGCGGACGTTGAGGACGATCCGCCGGTGCCGGACGAGCCGCCGCCGCAGCCCGCCAGTGCAGCCAAGATGACCACGGCGACTGTTAATGCGCAGCGTCCGGCCTGGCGGTGAATCGGGCGCATGCGGAAATCCGTTGTCTGTCGAATTGGTCCATTGATGCAATGGGTTTCGGCGTTGACGGTTTCAGGCTGGCTCATCGCTGTGTTCTCCAAGGGTTAGGCGCGGGACATGACACGGAGGGCGATCAATGCTCGCCACGACGAAATAAATTTTGCCGTTCCGATCAAGCCGAAGCAGAGACAAATTGCGACCATTGCGATATGGCTGTCGCAATCGGATGGCTCTGCGGCCGAGGAGGATGTCGCCCTGAGGGGATCGTCAGACCAGCGTGACGCGGGCGCGGTGGCCCGAGACGTCGTGCGTGAACTGCAGCGTGCCGCCCAGGCGGTCTACCACCTGCTGCACCACCGGCAGCCCCAGACCGCTGCCCGGCACCCCGCGGCTGGTGTCACCGCGCGCGAAGGCCTCAAGCATCGCGCCGGTCCCCCCGGGCAAGCCCGGCCCGAGGTCGCACACGTCAAGGATCAAGGCCTGTCCGTCGTGCCCGAGGCTCACCGACACCGGGGCTCGCCCGTGCTTGAAGGCGTTGTCGACGAGGTTGAAGATCAGCCGGTCGACCAGCAGGCCGTTGGCACGCTGCAGCACCAGACGGTCTCGGCCATGAACCTCCAGCCGCAGTTCCCAGGGCTCGCGCTCGAACCGTGCCACCACCGAACGCGCCACCGCAACCAGGTCCACGGTTTCGTCCATGGGCAGGGAGCCGGCCCGCACGAAGTCGAGAAAGCTGTCGATCAGCCGGCCGGCGTGGTCGACGTTGCGGGTGATGATGGCCAGATCGGGCTGCATCTCAGGTGTGGCCGGCAGCATCTCGGCGGCCAGCCGGATGCGACCCAGCGGAGTGCGCAAGTCGTGTGAGACGCCGGCCAGCAGCAGCGCGCGCTCACGCTCGGCCGTGCGCAGCCGGGCGATGAGCTTGTTGTAGTCGCTCTCGATGGCGAGCACCTCTGCCGGTGCGTCCGCGCTGACGTGCGAATCGTGCGGTGCATGGGCCATGGCGCCCATGGACATGCGCTGGCGCAACTGCTCGAGCGGGCGCGTCACACGACGCGCGAAGGTCCAACTCATGCCACCGACCAGCGACAACGCAATCAAGGTGACCACGATGTTCGGTCCGCTCCACATCGGCCAGACGGGTGGCGTGGGAAGGCTCAGCCACACGGCCTGGCGACCGGGTGGCAAAACGTGCAGCCACAAGGTCGCATCACCTTGCAGCCCCAACATGCATCGGTCGGCCACCACACCGCGCATGGCCAACTGGTCCATGAAATAGCCGCCAAAAAAGACACCAAAGCGCAGTGGAAGGAACCACACACCCGAGGGCTCGTTGAGTGAGCGGTGAACCGGGTAGCCCGGCGAAGCCAGAGAGTCATCTTCTCCCGCAGGGCGAATGGCTGCTGCCGACAGGTTGGCCGCCCACAACTGCGCATAAGGCTCCGACGCCGCGCGCGCGCGCGCGACCGTCAACCACGCCCAGAACAGCACGCCCACCGCCAGCGTGAGCACCATCTGCGCGAGCATCAGCCGCGCAAAAAGGCCGTCAACGCGAGGACGGAACATCAACGGCGGCCGACGACGACAACGCAGAATTGGGGGGCGAAAACACATAGCCCTCGCTGCGCACGGTGCTGATCCACTCCTTGCCCGGCGACGCGCTCGACAGCTTGCGCCGCAGGCGGCCCACCTGCACATCGACCGTGCGGTCGAGCGGCCGGTAACTGCCGACCTGCGCTGCGCCGTTGAGCGCCTCGCGCGACTGCGGTTGACCGGGCGCACGCGCCAGCGCCAGCAACAGCTTGTATTCGATGCCGGTGAGCATCACCACCCGCCCGTCCACCAACGCCTCGCGACGAATCAGGTCAATCACCAGCCCGTCGAAAACGATCTCCGTGACAGGACTTGCCGCCGACATGGGCTGGGACGGCCGGTGGCGGCGCAGCAGGGCGCGCACGCGCGCCACCAGTTCGCGTTTTTCAAAGGGCTTGGCGAGGTAGTCGTCGGCACCAACTTCCAGGCCCAGCACCTTGTCCATCGGGTCGCCGCGCGCCGAAACCATCAAGATGCCCAGATCGGGTTGCTGCGTGCGCCAGCGGCGGCAGGCATCCAAGCCATTGGCGTCGGCCAGCATGACGTCGAGCAGCACCACCGCGGGCCGGTGCAGCGCCAGCAGGCGCTCACCTTCTTGCACCGTGAGCGCCGAATACGCCGTCCAGCCCTCGAGGCTCAGCAGCCGAACCAGCAGGCCTTGCAATTCAACGTCGTCATCGACGATCAGGATTCTTGGGTCACTCATCTCGCCGGGCATCCTCAGGTTAAACAGGTTCGGTCGGGCCGCGCCCGATCGGGGGGTTAGCAAGAATTCTGCACAGCCACATCGCACCACTCGCGCCCGATGATGACGTCTTGCGACGATTGCGACACTCGTGTCTCGGTCTGGATGTTTGCCGCACCGAGAGCCCATGGTGCGGGGCCGATGAGCGCCGACCGCTTCCGATCATGCGCGCTCACAGAACCAGCAGCGCCCGAAAGTCGTTGACGTTGGTGAAGGTGGGGCCCGTCACCAGCAAATCGCCCAGCGGCTCGAAGCAGCCGTAGGCGTCGTTGGCTTCGAGCCGCGCGGTGGCATCGAGCCCGAGCGCACGGGCGCGTGCCAGCGTGTCGGGGGTGACGAACGCGCCGGCGTTGTCTTCGGTGCCGTCGATGCCGTCGGTGTCGGCGGCCAGCGCCCACACGCCGCGCTCGCCTTGCAGCGCGATGGCGCAGCCGAGCAGGAACTCGCTCGCCCGTCCACCGCGTCCGCCTTCGCCTCTGACGGTGACCGTGGTCTCGCCGCCGCTCAGGATCACGCACGGCCGCGCAAAGGGCTCGCCGCGCTGCGCCACCGCGCGGGCCAGCGCCGCGTGCACCTTGCCGACTTCGCGTGATTCGCCCTCGATGGCATCGCTCAGGATGTGTGCGCCCAAACCAGCCTGACGCGCCAGCGCGGCGGCGGCCTGCAGCGAATGCTGCGGCGTGGCGATCAGGCGCACGTCGTGGCCTGCGAACACCGCATCGCCGGGCTTGAGCGTTTCGAGCTCGCCGCGCTCGAGGCCGCGGCGGGCCGCCTCGGGGATCTCGATGGCGTGGCGATCGAGGATGGCCAGCGCGTCGGCGCAGGTGGTGCGGTCGGCCACCGTGGGGCCGCTGGCGATGGCCTCGGGCGCGTCGCCAGGCACGTCGCTGATCAGCAGGCTGACCACGCGCGCCGGCGCGCACAGCGCCGCGAGCCGCCCGCCCTTGATCGCCGACAGGTGGCGACGCACGCAGTTGATCTCGCCGATGGGCGCGCCGCTGCGCAGCAACGCGGCGCTGATGGCCTGCTTGTCTTGCAGCGTGAGGCCCGCCGCCGGCATCGCCAGCAGCGCCGAGCCGCCGCCCGACAGCAGGCACAGCACCAGGTCATCGGGCCCCAGACCGCTCACCAGCGCGGCGATGCGCTGCGCGGCGTGCGCGCCGGCTTCGTCAGGCAGCGGGTGCCCGGCTTCGAGCACCTCGATGCGCGCCGTTGGCACGCCACACGCCGGCGGCACATGGCCGTAGCGGGTGACGACCAGCCCGCTCAGCGGCGCATTCATCGGCCACAGCGCTTCAACGGCTGCGGCCATGGCGCCAGCGGCCTTGCCCGCGCCAATCACCACCGTGCGCCCGACGGGCGGCGCAGGCAGATGCGCTGCGATCACGCCGGCCGGCAGCGCGCGCGCCACGGCAGCGTCAAACAGCGCGCGCAAGAAACCGCGAGGGTCGTCGTGCGGTGAAGGCACCGCCGTCACTTGACGCGTATCCACGCGAACTCGACCCAGTTGTCGGCGCGCTGCACCACATCGACGTTTTGCCGCGCGGCCCAGGAGATGACCTGCCGGTGCAGCGGGATGTAGTTGACTGCCGCTTGCTGCTCCTTGAGCGCGGTCTTGATGAACTGCTCGCGGCGGGCCGGATCGGCCTCGCGGCTGGACGCGGCGGCGGCTTCATCGAGCCGGGCGTTGCTGATCTGCCCGAAGTTCCAGGCGCCCACGCCGCCTTCGCCACGGCTGCGCATGAGCGGCGTGAGGGTGATTTCGGCATCGGTGCTGGCGCCACCCCAGCCCATCAGATACAGCGAGGTGTCCATGCGATGCAGCCGCGGAAAGAAGATCGAGCGCGGCATGGCGTTGAGACGCACCCGCACGCCGAGCTTGGCCCACATGGCGGCCAGCGTCTGGCAGATTTCCTCGTCGTTGATGTAGCGGTTGTTGGGACAGTCGAGCGTCACCTCGAAGCCTTGCGGGTAGCCGGCATCGCTCATCAACTGGCGCGCGGCGGCCAGGTCGAACGGCAGTCGCTGCTCGATCGCGGGGTCGTTGAACGCGCCACGCGGCGACGGTGTCATGCCGCCGGTGGGCAGCGCCTGGCCGCGCATCAGGCGGCTGCGCACGGTGTCGATGTCAATCGCCTGATAGAGAGCGCGGCGCACGCGCACGTCCTTGAACGGGTTCTTGCCCTTGACGCTGCTGTAGAGCAGCTCATCGCGCGACTGGTCCATGCCGATGAAGATGATGCGGTTCTCGGGGCCCTCGATCAGCTTGATGCCGTCGGTCTTGCGCAGCCGGGTCAGGTCCTGCGGCGCGGGGTCGAGCACGAAGTCGAGCTCGCCGGAAATCAGCGCAGCCACGCGGGTGGCGTCGCTCTTGATCGGCGTGTAGACCACCTCCTGCACGTTGCCTTCGAACGTGCCCCACCAACTGGGGTTGCGGCGGTAGACGGTTTTCACGTCAGGCTCGCGCAGCACCAGCCGGTACGGGCCGGTGCCGTTGGCATTGAGCGAGGCATAGCCGGTTTGCTGGGTCTTGAAGTCGATGGGCCGCGCAGCACCGTGCTTGTCGGCCCAGGCGCGGCTCATGATCTGGATGGTGTAGAGGTGCTCCAGGAACACCGGGTTGACCTGCTTCAGCACGAAGTCGATGGTCAGCGGGTCCACCACCTTGAGCTCGCCGAGGGCCTGCGCGTAGGTCTTGAGGTCGGACACCCCGTCGCGAGCGCGCTGCACCGAAAACACCACATCGTCGGCGGTGAACGGCGTGCCGTCGTGGAACTTCACGTTGGCGCGCAGCTTGAAGCGCCACAGCGTGGGGCTGAGCTGCTGCCACGAGGTGGCCAGCACCGGCACGATGGCCAGCGAGCGGTCGCGCCCGACCAGAGGCTCGTAGATCTGGCCGGTGAGGTTGTTGGTCAGCAACTCGTTTTGCGAATGCGGATCCATCGTCAGCGGATCGCCCTGCGACGACCAGCGCAGGGTTTGCGCATGTGCCTGCGTGCTGCCAAGGCCGCACACCAAGCCGATCAGCAGCGCGCCCAGACATCGGCGCGCTCGCCCGAGGCGCAGGGATTCAACGGGGTTCATCGGCGGCTCCGTGCTCTGGATGAGCCGCCGCAGTGTAGGGGCCGGTGGGGCCTCAGCCCCTGCGTGCGAGCTTGCGCAAGACCTCTTCACCCGCCCAGAGTTCATCGAGGTTGGGGAATTTCCACTGGTCGTTCGACTCGCGCCCGGCGATGCGGTCCGAGCACTTGGGATCGGCCAGATCGAGCAGCCGGGGTGTGACGCGCAGGCCCTGCTTGGTCGAAAAGAACACCTTGACCTCGGGCATGGTGAGCTTGACTGGGTTTTGCTGCGTGACCACCGCCAGCAGCCCCGAGCGCAGCCGCACGAGCGAGCCCACGGGGTAGATGCCCAGGCTGGTGACGAAGGCGCGAAACACGTTCTCGTCGAAGTGCCCCTTGGCCCACGAGGCCATGCGTGTGATCGACTCGGCCGGATCCCAGCCTTTCTTGTAGGGGCGGTTGGAGGTGATCGCGTCGTAGACGTCGCACACCGAACCCATGCGCGCCAGCATTGAAATCTGATCGCCTTGCAGCCGGTGCGGGTAGCCCGATCCGTCCATCTTCTCGTGGTGGTGCAGGCACACGTCGAGCACCATGGCGTCGACGTCGCGGCCGGTGAGCAGCAACTCGTAGCCGCGCTCCGGGTGGGTCTTCATGGTGTCGAACTCGGCGCTGGTGAGCTTGCCGGGCTTGTTGAGCACGGCCACCGGCATCATCGCCTTGCCCAGGTCGTGCAGCATGCCGGCCTCGGCCGCCTGGCGAGCCTGGGTCTCGCTGTGGCCCAGTTGTTTGGACAGCGCCACCATCAACGCGGCCACCGCCACCGAGTGCATGTACGTGTAGTCGTCGTGGGTCTTCAAGCGGGCCAGAGACACCAGCGCCGACGGGTTGCGCCACACCGACTCGGCGATCTGGGTGACCATCTCGCTGCATTTTTCGGTGTCGATCGCGCGGCCCATTCGGGCCTCGTTGAACAGCGACATCACCGCCGCACGCGACTTGTTGCACAGCTCCGTGGCACGCCGGACCTCTTCGTCGAAGGGGACCACAACCGCCTCGGGCGCAGCCGGCGCGACATCGTCACGGGACTGGGCGTCCATCGCAGACACGGCCACCTCGACGCGCACCGGCGACTCACTGAACGCCGTTGCCACATCGAGTCCCTTGGACACATCGATCCAGCACTCGGCCACCCCGCTGTCCTGGAGCTTTTTCAGATCGGCGGCATCGCGCAGCACGAACTTGGTCTTCCAGAACGGGTGATCCAGCCAAGCGCCGCACATCTCATGCAGGTGCATGCCAAGGCGCAGCTGATCGACAGGGACTTTCTTGAGCATGAAACGGAACTCCTCCTTTGGTATCGACGAACCGGGAGTTGACTTGAGCGCTGATCGCCTGCGTCCGGGCAGCGTGCGGCCATGAAAAAAGCCGCTGCAAGCAGCGGCTTTTCGGCACGGGTGAGACAGTTCAGCGGAAACGCGACTGAGGCACCGTCTTCAACTCGCCAGGCAATGAGCTGATGTAGCCAGCCAACTCCTTGAGTTCGGCGTGCGTGAACTGGCGAGCCATGCCGCCCATGACCGCATTCTTGCGGCCGACCTGAGCACTGCCGTCGGTCTGGTAGGCCTTGAGCGCGACGTACAGGTAATCAGGGTGCTGGCCGGCGATCTTGGGATAGGTCGGAGCCACAGGCTTGCTGTAGTTCTCGCCATGGCAAGACGCGCAGTTGGCCTTCTTCATCAGCTCGGCCACGTGCGCTGGAGGCGCCTCGACGGTGGCCGGAGCGGTCTGACCCTGAGCCTGACCGGCGTAGTACGCGGCCAGATCGGCCATGTCCTGATCGGACAGGCTTGCCGCAATGCCCCTCATCGTGGGGTGCAGGCGCTCGCCCTTGCGATAGGCGGTGAGTGCCGCCACGATGTAGCCCGGGTTCTGGCCGGCGATCATCGGAACCTTGTGAACCTCGGGAAAGCTGGCTTGGTAACCGGGGATGCCGTGGCAGCCGATGCACAACTGCGCCTTCTTCTCGCCGGCGGCGGCATCCTGAGCCATGGCGGCAGAGCCAAAAGTGCTGGAAATCAACAGGGTCAACGCGAAGGAAATCAAAGTTCTCATGGTCTGACGCAGGATGAGTGAGGATGTGAAATCAGCGCGGAGTATAGGGGGACCCCTTGCCTATACTGCGCCCGCCTCGACGACCGGATGCCGACATGAAGTTTCAGGGAACGCACGACTACGTTGCCACCGATGACCTGAGGCTGGCGGTCAACGCGGCAGCCACGCTGCAGCGGCCGCTGCTGATCAAAGGCGAGCCCGGCACGGGCAAGACGATGCTGGCCGAGGAGGTGGCCAAGTCGCTGGCCATGCCGCTGCTGCAGTGGCATATCAAGAGCACGACCAAGGCGCAGCAGGGCCTGTACGAGTACGACGCGGTGAGCCGCCTGCGCGACAGCCAGCTCGCCGGCGTGGACGGCGCGGAGAAGGTGCGCGAGATCCGCAACTACATCGTGCCCGGCGTGCTGTGGAAGGCGTTCACCGCCGACGAGCCCGTGGTGCTGCTGATCGACGAGATCGACAAGGCCGACATCGAGTTCCCGAATGACTTGCTGCGCGAGATCGACCGCATGGAGTTCTACGTCTACGAGACGCGCGAGCTGATCCAGGCCAAGCACCGACCGCTGGTGTTCATCACCTCGAACAACGAGAAGGAGCTGCCCGACGCTTTCTTGCGGCGCTGCTTCTTTCACTACATCCAGTTCCCTGATGCGACCACGATGCAGCGCATCGTCGAGACGCACTTCCCGGATCTCAAGAAGCAATTGCTGTCGGCCGCGCTCAAGCACTTCTACGATGTGCGCAACCTGCCGGGCCTGAAGAAAAAGCCCTCCACCTCGGAGCTGCTCGACTGGCTCAAGCTGCTGGTGGCCGAAGACATCGCCCCCGAGGTGCTGCAAAGCCACGACCAGTCGGTGGTGATGCCCCCGCTGCTGGGCGCGCTGCTTAAGACCGAGCAGGACATGGCGCTGTTCGAAAAGCTGGTGTCGATGCAACGGCATCGGCGCTGAGCGGCCCGGCCTGCGATCCGGCGCCCTGGGGATGGCTGCCGAGCCCGCGACGGGATCGAATGCCAAGTTGAACGGGACTCAGCGAGTCCGTGAGGCCGCCCGCACCACCACGGCGCCAAGAGCCAGCCACAGCCAGGCGATCAACATCACGGGCCCGACCGGACGGTAGAGCTCCGAATCGATCTGGTGCAGCGAGATCGCCTCCAGCCCGAACAGGGCCAGCGCGGCAAGACTCGCGATCGCCGCCAGCCTTGCCGATGGGCTGCCCGCGAACACACGCAGCACCGGCATCGCCGCAAAACCCAGCCCGGCGAACGACAAGACCAGCAGCGCCACCTGCAGCGGCCGGCGATTGGCATACCAGCCCAGTTGCTGAAGCACGGCATCCACCCCACCGTGCACCTGGTGACGCAGTCCGAACACGATCTCCGCCAGGAACAGGCACTGCACCACAGCAAGCCATCGCCATAACACCGCCGTGCGACCGGACGTGCGCCGTACCGCCCAGCCACAGGAAAGCGCCGCGGCGACAAAAACGATCAGGCCGGTGACCTGCGTGGGGTTGGTGTCGAACGGGCTGAACATCAAGGAGGTCTCGGAAGGTCGTCGGCTCGGGTGCGTGCGCGGAAAACGCCCGAAATTATCATCAGCCGATGTTTGGCGCCCACTCGGTCTACCTCGCCTATCTCGCCTTCGCGGCCCTGGGCGCAGCCTCGTTCCGTTTCTGGGCACCCCGGACCGCCGTGCTGGTGGTGTTCCTCGGCGGCTGGCTGGTGCTGCCGGTGGGCGTGTTCCCGGCAGGTGCTGCGGACGTGGTCTTTCCCTACTGGATCACGGGGCTGGCTGTGCCGTCCGACATGCTGCTGACCAAGGCCTGGGTGGCGCCCGTCGTGGCGCTGCTCGGAGCGCTGGTTTTCGATGGGCGCGGCGTGCGGCGGCTGCGACCCGCGCTGTTCGACGTGCCGGTCGCGCTGTGGTGCCTGTGGCCGCTGCTGCAGGGCCTCGTGTCGGGCCCGACCGATCCGCCACCATGGACCAGCAGCCTGTACCTGGCCGGAGCCTGGGGCGCGCCGTGGTTGCTCGGCCGTGTGTACTTCGCCCGAACCGATGGCCAACACCAGCTCATGCAGGGTCTGACGTGGTCGGCGCTCGCCTGCCTTCCGGTTGCCGTGATCGAAGGCGTTTTCGGGCCCGGGCTCGTGTACGACGGGCTCTACGGGCCCCACCCTTTCCGTGCCGACGGAGCCGAGCGCTATCTGGGTTTTCGCCCGCTGGGCTTGTTCGAGAACGGCAACCAGTACGGGCTGTGGATGAGCCTGTGTGCCGTGGCGGCCGTCTGGCTCGCTCGCTCGGCGAGCGGCGGGCAGCGCAAGCCGGCGCGCGTCCAGGCCGCCCTGGTGGTGCTGATGGCACTGGCCGCGCAATCGGTGGGCGCCGTGCTGCTGATGTGCCTCGGAATCGGTCTGCTGTTTTCGCTCAGCTTCATCAGCCTCAAGCGGCTGACCGTGGCGGCCATGGCCGTGCTGGTGCTGGGCGGCACGGTCTACCTTTCGGGCGTGGTCCCGGTCCGACAACTCGCCACCGGAACCACGGCCGGCCGTGCAGTGGTCGATGCCATCAAGGGCGTCGGTCGCGGATCGCTGACCTGGCGGGTTTCGCAAGACCAGAAGCTGCTGCGCGGTGCATTGGCTCACCCACTGGCCGGCTCGGCCCGATGGGACTGGTGGCGCCCCGAGGGCGTACGGCCCTGGGGTCTGCCGCTGCTCGTGACGGGGCAGTTCGGATTGGTCGGACTGGCCCTGTGCTTCGGGCTGATGCTGGCGCCGGCCGTTCGCGCCGGGCTGCACACCGAACGCGCTCGGGTGTCGCGAACGCGGGCTTTGCCCTCGGTGCTGGCCACGCTGGTCATGCTGAGCCTGATGGACGCCTTGCTGAATTCGTTCATCTTCTTCCCGGCCTTGCTGGCGGCGGGTGCGCTGGTCGGCGCGCAGCAGGCTCGCGCAGACGACGACCTGCGGGTCACTCGCATCCCGGCGCGCGCAGCGGCCTGAGGCGGGCTCGCTGCGCTTCGCGTTTGGCCCCCAACCACCATGCTGATCTCCTTCTTCCTCGCCCTGCGCGCAGCCAAGCTGCCGGTGTCGGTGCCCGAGTTCCTCACGCTGCTCGAAGCGCTGCAGGCCGGGGTGCTTGATGACGAGGACGGCGTGCCCACGCTGGAGTCGTTCTATGCGCTGGCGCGTGCCACGCTGATCAAGGACGAGTCGCGCTTCGATGCGTTCGACCGGGCGTTTTCGGCGTACTTCAAGGGCATCGAGTCGCTGGGCGACTTCAGCGCCGAGATCCCGGCCGAATGGCTGCGCAAGGCGATGGAGCGCCAGCTGAGTGCCGAAGACCGCGCCGCTATCGCCGCCATGGGCTGGGACGAGCTGATGGACACGCTAAAAAAACGCTTCGCCGAGCAAAAGGAGCGCCACCAAGGCGGCAACAAATGGATCGGCACCGGCGGCACCAGCCCGTTCGGTGCCTGGGGCGACAACCCGCAGGGCATCCGCATCGGCCAGGACCGCAGTCGCATGCGCAGTGCGGTCAAGGTGTGGGACGAGCGGCGGTTCAAGGACTACGACAGCGAGGTCGAACTCGGCACGCGCGAGATCCAGATCGCGCTGCGCCGGCTGCGCCGCTTTGCCCGCCAGGGTTCGGCCGACGAGCTTGACCTCGACGGCACCATCCACGCCACCGCGGCCAACGCCGGCTGCCTTGATCTGAAGATGGTTCCCGAGCGCCACAACCACATCAAGGTGCTGCTGCTGATGGACGTGGGCGGCAGCATGGACGACCACGTGCGGCGCGTCGAGGAGATCTTCAGCGCGGCCAAGTCGCAGTTCAAGCACCTCGAGTTCTTCTACTTTCACAACTGCGTCTATGACCACCTGTGGAAGCACAACCAGCGCCGCTACGCCGAGAAGTTCTCCACCTGGGACGTGCTGCACAAGTACAACCGCGACTACAAGCTCATCTTCGTGGGCGACGCCACCATGAGCCCGCACGAGATCTTGCAGCCCGGCGGCAGCGTCGAGTTCCACAACGAGGAAACCGGCGCGGTGTGGCTGCAGCGGCTGACCGAGGCGTTTCCCAAGTGCGTGTGGATCAACCCCGAGCCCGCCGAGCTGTGGAGCTACCGGCAAAGCGTGGGGCTGATCCAGCGTCTGATGAATCAACGCATGTTTGCGTTGACGCTGCCCGGACTCGACGCGGCCATGCGAACCTTGAACGCATGAACGCATGGCGCAGCACCCTGGCAGCCGGCAGCGCAGCAGTGCTGCTGTGTCTGGGCGGCTGCGCCAGCGTGTCGGCGCTGTTCGGCAAGGCGGACACCGAGCCTGCGGCCGCCGTCACGCCCACCGAGCCGGTGTACCGGCTCGAGATCGACGCACCGGGCGATCTGCGCGCGCTGCTGGGCACCTACCTCGATCTGTCGCGCTACCAGAACGCGCCTGCGGGCGACGAGGTCACGCGCGCCGAGATCGACCGCCTGATGGCCGCCGCGCCGGCGCAGGTGCGTTCGCTGCTGGAAACCGAGGGCTACTTCTCGCCCGAAGTGAAGGTCTCGCGGGTGGGGTCGGTCAAGGTCAGTGGCGATGCGCCGCCGGCGGTTGCAAGCCCGGTGGCCCCACCGCCCAGCGCACACGCACCCACCCATGTGGCGCCACACCGGCATCAGGTGCCGCAGTTGCGCCTGGAGGTCGAACCCGGACCCCGGGCCGTGGTCGATCGCTTCGAGTTCCAGGCCACCGGCGCGCTGCAAGACGCCGCCGAGGCCGGCGATCTCGCCGCACGAGTGCTGATCGCGCAGGTGCGCAACGAGTGGCAACTCCCGCCCGAATGGGCGTTTCGGCAGTCGGACTGGAGCAGCGCGAAAAACGCCGCCCTGGCCAAGCTGCGCGCCGACGGCTATCCCTCGGCCACCTGGGGAGCGACATCGGCCAGCGTTGACGAGGCCACCCACAGCGTGGCGCTGGCGCTCAGCGCCGACAGCGGCGCGCTGTACCGGCTGGGCTCGCTCGACATCGACGGCCTCAAGCACTACGACGTCAGCACGGTCAACAACCTGTGGACGCTGCCACCAGGCACGCCCTACCGCGAGGCCGACCTGCTCGACTTCCAGGACCGGTTGCAAAAGGCCGGGCTGTTCGAAGGTGCATCGGTGGTGCTTGACGCCGCCCCCGCCACCTCGCAGGCCGCGCCGGTGGGCGTGCGGGTGCGCGAGCTGACGCTGCAGCAAGCCACCTTCGGCGTGGGCGTGAGCGCCAACACGGGCCCGCGCCTGACCGCCGAGCACATCCACCGCCAGCCGTTCGGCTGGGAATGGATCGCCAAGAACAAGCTCGAGCTGGGCTCGAAGCTCAAGTCGTGGTCGGGTGAGCTGACCTCGTACCCGCTCGAAGGCCTGTACCGCAACCTGATCGCCGGCCATCTCGAGCGGCTCGAAGCCGTCAAGGAGGTGCGCGACTCGGCCTCGCTGCGTATTGGCCGCTCCCAGGACACGACACGCATCGAGCGGCTGACCTTCGCCGAGATCACGCATTCGAAGCTCGACACCGCGTCGGACAACGGCACCATCACCTCCAACAACGACGCGCTGTCGGGCAACTACCACTGGATTTACCGCGACCTCGACAGCGTGCTGCTGCCCACCGACGGCCAGACGCTGTCGACGCAGACCGCCGTGGGCTATGCGCTCAGCCGCAAGGACAACAGCGGCACCGACCACAACGGCCCCTTTGCCCGCCTGTACGGGCGCTACACGCTGTACCGCCCGCTCGGTACGGCCTGGTACGGCACCGCCCGCGTCGAAGCCGGCCAGGTGATCACCCGGCACTCGGTGGGCATCCCCGACACGCTGCTGTTTCGTGCCGGCGGGGACGACTCGGTGCGCGGCTACGCCTACCGCTCGCTGGGCCCCACGACCGACGGCGCACTGCTCAGCGGTCGCGTGCTGCTGACCGGCAGCGCTGAAGTCGCGCGGCCGATCTCGGCACACAACCCGTCGTTGTGGTGGGCCGCCTTCGTCGATGCGGGCAACGCCGCCGACAGCTGGCAGCACCTGCATCCGGTGCTGGGCTACGGCCTGGGCCTGCGCTGGCGCAGCCCGGTGGGCCCGCTGCGCGTGGACATGGCCTATGGCGATGACGTGCACGCCTGGCGCATGCACCTGAGCGTGGGGATCGCGTTTTGAGCACGACCGAAACGTCGCAACCGCCTGAGGCTGTTGTGCCTGCCTCGGCGTCGGCGCCCGCACCGCGCCGCCGGGCCCGCTGGCGCTTGGCGCTCGCCAGCTTGGGCGGCGTGTTGCTGCTGGCGGTGGCTGCGCTCGTCGGCTCGGCCTGGTGGACCGTGGACAGCGAGGCCGGCAGCGCCTGGCTGCTGGCGCGGCTGGCGGACGCGGTGCCATGGGTGCAGATCACGGCGCCGCGCGGCGCGCTGCTGGGCGACTTCAGCGCACAGCGCGTGCAGATCAACCTGTCAGGCCAGGCCGGCGAAGGCGACCGCGTGGTGATCGCCGACCTGAGCTGGCGCGGGCTCGCCGTGCGACCGAGCGACGTGCCCGCGCTGTGGGCGCACCTGCGGTTTGCCGAGTTGCACGCCAGCCGCGTGGACGTGCTGATCGCGCCCACCCCCGGCCCGATGAAGCCGCCCGCCGATCTGGCGTTGCCGCTGCAGCTCGATGTCGACGACCTGCGCATCGCCGCGCTGCACGCGTCCGCGCTCGGCGACGAGTTGCTGCGCGAGGTGCATGCGCGCTTGCAGCTCGGTGCAGCGTTCGGCCGCCAGCACCGCGTGGACGATCTGCAACTGGGCTGGCAGCAGCTGCAAGCCAGTGGCACGGCGCACATCGACATCCACGGGCCGATGGCGCTGCAAGCGCGCATCGAGCTGTCGCAGCGCGCGCCAACGCCTGCGGCCGGCGCGGCCAAGTCCGACCCGGTGGCCGCCAGCGCGGCGGGCTCGCCCGAATCGGCAGCCGCCCTCGACCTGTCCGGCTGGCAAGCCCGCCTGGCGCTCGACGGCCCGCTGGCGGCCCCCGCACTGCACGCCACGGTGCAATCGGCTGCCACCGGCACGCGTGCTGCGCAGTCGCTCGAAGCACAGGCCGGCCTGCACCCGTTCGCCAACTGGCCGCTGGCTGCACTGCAACTGCGCACGCATGCGTTCGATGTGTCGGTGCTGCACCGCCAGGCCCCCGTCACGTCGCTGAGCGGCGAGGTCACCGTGCAAAGTCAGGCGCTCGACCAACCCATCGCCGCGCGCATCGAGCTGACCAACGACGCGGCCGGCCGCTGGAGCGACGGGCGCCTGCCGCTGCGCTCGCTCAAGGCCGACGTGGTCAGCCGCGCCGACGACCGCAGCACGCTCGAGCTCGGGCACTTCGACGCCGAACTCGGCAGCCGCGAACAGCCCGCCGGGCGCATCGCCGGCACCGGGGTGTGGAACGCGCAGCGCTCGACGCTCGAGCTGTCGCTCGCCGGTCTGCAGCCCTCGCAGCTCGATGCGCGCGCGCCTGAAATGCTGCTCAACGGGCCGCTGTCCATCGTGGCGCATCACCCGCTGAGCGACGCGCAAGCCCCACCGCCCGATGCCGTGCCAAAGCTCGACGTCAAGCTCGACCTGAAGGGCGTGCTGTCAGCAGCGGTCGGTCAAAAGCACGCGACGACCGCCGGCAAAACAGTGCAGCTGCAGCTCGACGCCAGCGCATCGGCGCAGCACATCGAGCTGCGCCAGGCGCAAGCGCTGGCCCAGGGTGCGAGCGCTTCGCTGTCGGGCGTGGCCGATCGAGTGGCCGGCGCCTGGCAGGTCAAGGGCCGCGGCGCGCTGGTCGAATTCGATCCTCTGGTGTGGTGGCCGGGGTCCGAGGACTCGCCCTGGCGGCGTGGCAGCAACCGGCTCAACGCCAGCTCCGCTTTCGACCTGCGGCTGCCGGCGGGTGCGGCAGCTTCGGCGGTGCAAGGCAACGCGCAGATCACCCTGGCGCGCAGCCTGCTCGCCGGTGTGCCGATCGAAGGCAGCGGCCGGATCCAGCGTGCCGATGCCCGCGAGGTCGAAGCCGGCGTCGACCTCAGCGTGGCCGGCAACCACCTGCAAGGCCAGGGCCGCCTGGCCACCGACGCCACGGCCGGCCACAACGACCACTGGGACGTGAACGTGGACGCCCCGGTGCTGGCGGCGCTCACGCCGCTGTGGCGGCTGCTGCAGCCCGGCGAGCCGGGTGCGCCACCGGCCGTGCTGGCGGGTGCTCTGAGCGCATCAACGCGCATCGACGGCCGCTGGCCGGACCTCACGCTGCAAGGCGAGGCGCAAGCCAGCGCGCTGCGCGTCGACAGCACCGCGGTTCAGCAGGTTCAGCTGCGCTGGCGCGCCGGCACGGCCGACGACGCGGTCATCGACCTCGCGGCCAGCCTGTCGCACCTGAAGCTGCTGCCGGCCACCGCTTCGCGACCGTCCCCCGGCGCTTCAACCCGCACCGAGCCGGCGCTCGACTCGGCCAGTCTCGCCATCACCGGCACCAACGCCGATCACCACATCGAACTGCGCGCCCGCTTGCTGGCGCAGCCGCCGGCGTGGACCGAGGCACTTCATCCGACCATCGCGCAGCAACCCGACAGCGGGCTGCTGATGCAAGCGCAAGGCGGGCTGATCCGGCGCGGCGGCGAGCCCCTGGCGGGCTGGCGCGGCAGCATCGGACGGCTGCAGCTCGGCGTGGGCGGTGCCGAGGTCTCACCGTGGCTGGCGGCGCGCGATGTGCAACTCGAAGCCGGCTGGTCGGGCGGGCCGGCGCAACTGGACGTGGTGCCGGGACACGCCGAGGTGCTGGGCGCCACGCTGCGCTGGAGCAGCCTGGGCTGGCGGGCCGGCGGCAGCGGGCCGGGCGCCGCGCCGGGCCGGGCCGACGTGCACATCAGCGTCGACCCGCTGCCCATCGCCACCGTGCTGGCGCGGCTGCAACCCAGTTTCGGCTGGGGCGGCGATCTGGCCGTGGGCGGGCACATCGACATGCACAGCGAGGGCCGGCTGGCCGCCGACATCGTGATCGAACGCAGCAGCGGCGACCTGACGGTGACCGACGAGGTTGGCACTCAAGCCCTCGGCCTGCGCAACCTGCGCCTCGCGCTCGGTGCGCAAGACGGCGTGTGGACGTTCTCGCCGTACCTGTCGGGGCAGACGCTGGGCGTGCTGGCCGGCGCGGTGGTGGTGCGCACCACGCCCGAGGCGCTGTGGCCCGAACCGCAGGCCTCCATTGAAGGCGCGATGGAACTCGAGGTGGCCCAGCTCGGCGCCTGGGGCACCTGGGTGCCGGCCGGCTGGCGTCTGGGCGGGCAGCTCAAGACCAGCGCGCTGTTCGGCGGGCGCTTCGGCGCGCCACAGTTCAACGGCAGCGTGCGCGGGCACGCACTGGGCGCGCGCAACTTAGTCGAAGGCGTCAACGTGAGCGACGGCGAGGTGGCGATCTCGCTCGACGGAGACCACGCGGTCATCGAGCGCTTCACCGCCCGCGCGGGCACCGGCACGCTGGACATCACCGGCGGCGCGCTGCTGGGCGCCAAGCCCTCGGCAAACCTGCAGCTCAAGGCCGAGCACTTCACGCTGCTCGGGCGCGTGGACCGCCGCATCGTGGCCAGCGGGCAGGCGCAGCTGGGTCTGGCCGGTGACACGCTGGACCTCAAGGGGGCTTTCACCATCGACGAAGGCCTGATCGACTTCACCCGCAGCGACGCGCCCGCGCTGGGCGCCGATGTGCAGGTGCTGCGCGCATCGGCGGCTCCGACTGCCGTGGCCGCGCCTGTCGCACCAGAGCCCGCTGGCCCCGTGCGCAGCGTGGCACTCGACGTGAAGCTCAACCTCGGCCGCAAGCTGCAGTTGCGCGGGCGCGGCCTGGAGACCGGCCTGCGCGGCGAGGTGCAGTTGAGCGCGCCCGGCGGCCATCTGGCGATCAACGGCACCGTGAGCGCCGACAACGGCACCTACGCCGCCTACGGCAAGAAGCTCACCATCGACCGCGGCCTGATCAGCTTCAACGGACCGCCCGAAAACCCGCGCCTGAACATCGAGGCCACGCGGCCGCAAACCGATCTGCGCGTGGGCGTGCAGATCACCGGCACAGCGATGAACCCGCGGGTGAAGCTGTTCTCGGAGCCCGACATGCCCGAAGTCGACAAGCTGTCGTGGCTGGTGCTCGGCCGCGCCAGCGATGGGCTGGGCCGCGGCGATGCGGCCTTGCTGCAAACCGCCGCGCTGGCCTTGCTGTCGGGCGAAGGCGAGAGCTACACCGACCAGCTCACCCGCGCGATCGGCATCGACGAGCTGAGCGTCAGGCAAGGCGAAGGCGACGTGCGCGACACCGTGATCTCGCTGGGCAAGCAGCTCTCGCGGCATTGGTACGTGGGCTACGAGCGCGGCCTGAACGCCACCGGCGGCAACTGGCAGCTGATCTACCGCATCGCCCAAAGCTTCACCCTGCGCGCGCAGTCGGGCCTGGACAACTCGCTTGACGTGATCTGGAGCTGGCGCTGGAACTGAGGCTGCGGCTAAGCTCATGACATGAACGAGCCCACCAGCAGCCCCGACTCGCCGTCCTCGTCGCCTCCCGCCGGTGTGACGCGCACCGATCTGCCGCGCGCCACGCTGGGCGTGTTGTGCATCGCCGGGTTGATCCTGGCGGCGTTCTGGGTGCTGCGCCCGTTCATCGGGCCGGCGATCTGGGCCGCGATGATCGTGGTGGCCACCTGGCCGCTGATGCGCCAGCTGCAAGCCCGCCTGTGGAACCGCCGCTCGGCCGCCGTGGCCGTGATGACGCTGGCCTTGCTGATCCTGTTCGTGCTGCCGGTGGCGCTGGTCATCGCAACGCTGCTGCAAAACACCAACGAGATCAGCTCGGCCATCAAGCAGTTGTCGCAGTTGCGCATGCCCACCGCGCCCGACTGGCTGGCTGCGCTGCCGCTGGTCGGCGAACGCATCCGCGTCTTCTGGGAAACCACCGTGGCCGCCGGCACCGCCGAGCTGTGGCCGCAGGTGCAGCCTTATGTGGGCCGCGTGGCGCGCTGGCTGCTCGCGCAGGCGGGCGGCGTGGGCTTTGTGTTCGCGCAGTGCCTGCTGATCGTGGTGATGGCCGCGCTGATGTACGCGCAAGGCGAAGTCGCCGCTGCCGGGTTGCTGCGCTTTGGTCACAGGCTGGCCGGTGCGCAAGGCGAGGCCACGGTGGTGCTGGTCGGCCAGGCCATCCGCGGCGTGGCGCTGGGCGTGGGCGTCACGGCGGTGGTGCAGTCGGTGCTGGGCGGCATCGGCCTGGCGGTGGCCGGCGTGCCCTACGCGGGCTTGCTGAGCGGGGTGATGCTGGTGCTGTGCCTGGCGCAGGTCGGGCCGGTGCTGGTGCTGCTGCCGGCCGTCGTGTGGCTGTACTGGACGGGCGACAACGGCTGGGGCACCTTCCTCGCGGTGGTGACCCTGGCGGTGTGCACGCTCGACAACGTCTTGCGGCCCATGCTCATCCGCATGGGCGCCGACTTGCCTTTGCTGCTGATCTTCATCGGCGTGATCGGCGGCCTGCTGGCGTTCGGCCTGGTCGGCATCTTCGTCGGCCCGGTGGTGCTCGCGGTGGTCTACACGCTGCTGCGGGCGTGGGTGCTTGAAGCACCCGATGAGACGCCACCACCGGGTTGACCGCTGCGCGGACCTGCGCCGCCTCGCCCCATTAGCATCGCGCCCATTCCTCGCACCAACCCCCGGAAAGCAACGCATGACCTTCCTGCCCCGCCTCATCCTCGCCGGCGCCGTCGCGCTGACCTTCGCCGCCCCGGCCTGCGCTCAAAGCGTGACGGTGGCGACCACCGCCGCTTCGGCGCCGAGCGTGCGCGCGTCAGCGCGTGAAGTCGAGATTCGCGCCCGCGTGGTCGAGCTCGACAAGGTCGGGCGCACCGCCACCCTGCGCGGAGTGCGCGGCAACGTGGTGACGGTCGATGTGCCGGCCTCGGTGAAGAACCTCGACCAGGTCAGCGTGGGCGACTTCGTGACCGTGCGCCACCTGTCGGCGGTG
>CANGBT010000011.1 GCA_947452135.1 Burkholderiales bacterium | reverse complement strand
GCAGGCTCAAGGCTTCGTGCGCTTTCGCGTCGATGGCGCCACCGTCGAGGCGACCGACCTGCCCGCGCTCAAGAAGAACGACAAGCACGACATCGACGTGGTGATCGACCGCATCAAGGTCAGCCACGATGCGGCCAGCGGCCTGACGCAGCGCCTGGCCGAGAGCTTCGAGGCCGCGCTGCGCATTGCCGACGGGCGGGCCATCGCCTGCGAGATGGACACCGGGCGCGAGCACCTGTTTTCGAGCCGCTTCGCCTGCCCGGTGTGCCGCTACTCGCTGGCCGAGCTCGAGCCGAGGCTGTTCTCGTTCAACTCGCCGCAAGGCGCGTGCACCACCTGCGACGGTCTGGGTCAGGTCACGGCGTTTGATCCGCAACGCGTGGTGGGCTTCCCGAGCCTGAGCCTGGCCAGTGGCGCCGTCAAGGGCTGGGACAGGCGCAACAGCTACACGTTCGCGCTGATCGAGGCGGTGGCCAGGCATTACGGCTTCGACGTCGAAACCCCATTCGAAGCGCTGCCAGAGGCCACCCGGCACACGCTGCTGCACGGCTCGGGTGACGAGCCCATCGCCTTCACCTACAGCGCCGACAGCATGGGCCGCGAGGGCGAGGCCAAGCCGCGCAGCGTCAAGCGCAAGCACCCCTTCGAAGGGATCATTCCGGCGCTCGAGCGGCGCTACCGCGAGACCGACTCGGCGCTGGTTCGCGAGGATCTGGCGCGCTACCAGAATGCCAAGCCCTGCCCCGATTGCCAGGGCAGCCGGCTGCGCCGCGAAGCGCGGCATGTGTTTTTGCAGGCGGCTGGCGCGCCGTCTGATGCCCCCGGCGAGCCGATCTTCCGCGTCGAGCACATGACGCTCGACAAGGGCCTGGCCTATTTCGAATCGCTGCAGCTGCAAGGCGCCAAGGCGGCGATTGCCGACAAGGTGATCCGCGAGATCCGTTCGCGGCTGAAGTTCCTCAACGACGTGGGCCTGAACTACCTCAGCCTCGACCGCGGTGCCGACACGTTGAGCGGTGGCGAAGCGCAGCGCATCCGGCTGGCCTCGCAGATCGGCTCGGGGCTGACGGGTGTGATGTACGTGCTTGACGAGCCCAGCATCGGGCTGCACCAGCGCGACAACGAGCGGCTGATCGGCACGCTGCGCCACCTGCGTGACATCGGCAACAGCGTGCTGGTGGTCGAGCACGACGAGGACGCGATCCTCGCCGCCGACCACGTGATCGACATGGGCCCGGGCGCCGGCGTGCATGGCGGCAGGGTGATGGCGCAGGGCACGCCGGCCGAAGTGGCCGCGCACCCCGACTCGCTGACCGGGCGCTACCTCTCGCGCGCGTTGCGCATCGCGGTGCCCTCGCGCCGGCCGTGGCGCAGCGCCAGCGCCGAGGCAGCGGCGCTGCGCATCGTCAACGCGCGCGGCCACAACCTCAAGGGCGTGAGCGTCGACATCCCGGTGGGACTGTTCACCTGCGTGAGCGGCGTGTCGGGTTCGGGCAAGAGCACGCTCATCAACGACACGCTGCACGCCGCGGCCGCGCGCAAGCTGCACCACAGCCACGCCGAGGCCGCGCCGCACGACACCATCGAGGGTCTGGACGCCTTCGACAAGGTCATCAACGTCGACCAGAGCCCGATCGGGCGCACGCCGCGCAGCAACCCGGCCACCTACGTGGGCCTGTTCACGGCGATTCGCGATCTGTTCGCCGAAATGAACACCGCGCGCGAACGCGGCTGGGGCCCGGGGCGCTTCAGCTTCAACGTGGCCGGCGGGCGCTGCGAGGCGTGCGAGGGCGACGGCGTGATCAAGGTCGAGATGCACTTCCTGCCCGACGTCTACGTGGCCTGCGACGCGTGCGGCGGCAAGCGCTACAACCGCGAGACGCTCGAGGTGCTCTACAAGGGCAAGAACATCACCGAGGTGCTGGCGCTGACCGTGGAAGACGCACACGCGCACTTCGCCGCGGTGCCCGCCATTGCGCGGCGGCTGCAAACGCTGCTCGATGTGGGGCTGGGCTACATCCGGCTCGGTCAGAGCGCGACCACGCTGTCGGGCGGCGAAGCGCAGCGCGTGAAGCTCGCGCTCGAGCTCAGCAAGCGCGACACCGGCCGCACGCTGTACATCCTGGATGAACCCACCACCGGCTTGCACTTCGCCGACATCGACTTGCTGCTGCGCGTGCTGCACCAGCTGCGCGACGCGGGCAACACCATCGTGGTGATCGAGCACAACCTCGACGTCATCAAGACCGCCGACTGGGTCATCGACATGGGCCCCGAAGGGGGAGCCGGCGGCGGCCAGGTGGTGGCCGTGGGCACGCCCGAAGACGTGGCCGCCAACCCGGCCAGCCACACCGGGCGATATCTGGTACCGCTGCTGCAGCAGCACTGAGCACACCCGGGCGCCCATGAAAAAAGCCGATGCGATGCACCGGCTTTTTTCTTGAAGCAGCGCTGGCGCGCTGCACGCATCTACTCGCGATTCACTTGAGGTGGGCGCTGACCAGCTTGGTCATTTCGAACATCGTGACTTGCGGCTTCTTGAAGATTTCCTTCAGCTTGGCGTCGGCGTTGATGTTGGTCTTCTTGGTGGCGTCTTGCAGCTTGTGAGCCTTGATGTACTCCCACAGCTTCTTGGTGACTTCGGTGCGGGGCATCGGAGTCGCACCGATGATGGCGGCGAGCTGAGGGCTCGGCGTCACGGCCTTCATGAAAGCGGCGTTGGCCGTGCGCTTGACAGCGGGTGCAGCGGTCTTGGCTGCCGCTTTCTTGGCTGGTGCCTTGGCGGCCACAGCAGCCTTCTTTGCGGGTGCCGCTTTCTTTGCCACAGCAGCCTTGGCCGGGGCTTTCTTCGCAGTTGCCATTTGGATTTTCTCCATCAAATAAGGGGTTGATGTGACGTGCTGGTGGAAGGCCGCATGAGCCATCGTCTTCCCAGCGTTCGTCCGCCGACGATCGTACCTTCTGCCCAGGGCCTTGAGAAGCCTGTTTCATAGGAGAAACCCGCTTTCTTGCGCCTGGGGAAGCGCTTTTTGCGGCTGCCTGGCGCCAGCCCCGGCCGGCGTGGCCTCAAACGGGCTCGCGCGGGGCGTGTGGCGGTTATTCTTGGTTCATGAAAATCCTTGTCCGCTGGCTCTTGCTCGCTGCCGCCTTGCTGCTCGTGGATTACCTCTACGAGGGCGTGTCAGTCGACAGTTTCGGCTCGGCCATGGGCGCGGCGTTCGTGCTCGGTTTGCTCAACACGCTGCTGCGCCCGGTGCTGGTGCTGCTGACGCTGCCGGTCACGCTGATCACGCTGGGCTTGTTCCTGTTCGTGATCAATGCGCTGATGTTCTTCTTCGCGGCGCACCTGCTGGAAGGCTTTCACGTCGCCAACTTCGGCGCGGCGCTTATCGGCTCGCTGCTGTACAGCCTGTGCGGCATGGTGATCGACGTGGCGATGGAGCGGCTGTTCCCGCCGCGCGTCTGAGGCGCTGCGGCCCACGGGTCGACACCGCTTGAGAGCGCCGCGGCTCAGCGCGCCGCCACCGCCGCCTTGAGGCCCGCCCCGCGCACCTCGAAGCGCACCGTTTGCAGCACGCGCCCCGCGCCGTTGCGCAACTCCAGTTCATGCCGGCCTGGCCACGGCGCCCAGCGCCAGCGCGCGCCCTGACCCAGCCGCTTGCCATCGAGCCACCAGCTGCCGGCTTCGCCCTCGAAGGTGATCTGTTGCGCATGCGGCGGCATGTCGGGGTCGAGCGCATAGATGCTGCCGCTGCGCGGTGTGCGGATGCCGAATTCGCCGCCGGCGAGCGCGACAGCGCCCGGCGAATTTGCCGGTGGCTCACGGTGTGAGCGAGTGAGCGCGGTCTGTGGCGCGCGCCGCACGGGTTCAGTCCCGGCAATCGCCCACTCATCACGCGCCGGTTCCAGATCGCCCTCGAAGCGCGCGCGAAACCTCACCACGCCGGCCGGCGGCGCCACACGGGTGGATGGCGCGGCGGCATGCAGTTGCTGCATCAGAGCGCGCCACACCGGCGCGGCGCCGCTGACGCCGCTCACGTCGTGCATCGGCTCGCCGCTCGCGTTGCCAACCCACACGCCCACGGTGTAGCGATCGGTGTAGCCAATGCACCAGTTGTCGCGCAGGTCCTTGCTGGTGCCGGTCTTGACGGCGGCCGGCCCGTGCAGCGCCAGCGAACTGTCGAGCCCGAAGGTCAGCGCACGCGCGTTGTTGTCCGACAGGATGTCGGTGACGAGGTAGCTGGCCGCAGCACTGGCCACGCGCTTGCCAACGCCTGCTCCCGCTGCGCCGTGCGCGCCCCGGCGCCACTTCACCGGCGAGAGCACGCCGCCGTTGGCCAGCGCTCGGTAGGCGTTGGTCAGCGCCAGCAAGGTGACATCGGCGCTGCCCAGCGCGAGCGAATCACCGTAGTAGCCGCCGCTTTCGGGCAGCTCGAATCCGAACGCATTGAGCCGCGACCACAGCGCATCGGCACCGAGCATGGCGCCCACGCGCACCGCCGGCACGTTGAGGCTCGCGCCCAGCGCGGTGCGCGCGCTCACCCAACCCTTGAAGCCGCGGTCGTAGTTCTGCGGCAGGTACAGCCCCGACCCGGTGGCCAGCTGCGTGGGCGCGTCGTCGATCAGGCTGGCCGGCGTGATCAGCCGCTGCTCGAAGGCCAGACCGTAGACAAACGGCTTGAGCGTGGAGCCGGGTTGGCGCCGCGCCAGCACGCCGTCGACATGCGCCGCATCCGACAGCTCGCCGCTCGATCCCACCCAGGCCAGCACCTCGCCGCTGGCGTTGTCGAGCACGAGCACCGCGCCGTCTTCCACGTTGCGACCGCTCAGCTCGGCGAGCTGCTGGCGCAGCGCTTCGTTGGCGGTGCGCTGGGTGCGCGCATCAAGCGTGGTCGCGATCGATGCGCCGGGCCGCTGCACGCCGGCGAGCACCTGGCGCGCGAAGTGCGGTGCGAGCTGCTCGCCCAGCGGCGGGCCGCCGCGGCGGGTCAGTGCGCTTTCCACCAGCGAGGCCACGCCCACGCACGACAGGCCTTGCGCTTGCAGCACGCCGCAGCTGCGTTGGGTGACCACGGCCGCGCTGGCGTTCGGGCCACGCACCAGCGCGGCGGCCACCGCAGCCTCGATCGCATCGAGTCCGCTGGCGTGCTTGCCGAACAGCGTTTGCGCCAGCGCGTTGATGCCCACGAGCTCGCCGCGCCAGGCCACACGGTTGAGATACGCCTCGAGGATCTGCGTCTTGCTCCAGTGGGATTCGAGCTCGCGCGCGGTGACGATCTGACCGACCTTTTGCGTCAGGCTGCGACCGGCGGCGGGCCGCTGCAAGTCGTCGTCGAGCAAGCCGGCGAGCTGCATCGTCAGCGTCGAGGCGCCACGGGTGCGCGTGTTCCAGGCGTTGCTCCAGGCGCTGTGCGCGAGCGCGCCCCAGTCGACGCCGCTGTGGCTGTAAAAGTCGCGGTCTTCGCTGAGCACGATGGCGTGCAGCAGCGCCGGCGACATCTCGGCCAGCGGCAGCCACGCCAGCCGGCGCACCGTCATGTCGGTGCGCAGCGTCTGGATCGGCGTGCCGTGGCGATCAAGCAGCGTGGTGTCGGACGGCCGGTGCGCAGCCCGCACCGCTTCGAAGGTCGGCACCGCAGCCGCAGCTGAAGCGGCGGCGCACACGAGCAGCGCGGCGAGCGCCAGCGCCAGACGCAACGGGCGCCAGCCGTAACGGCTCAAGGTCGCCGGCACACCCATCCTGCACCACGCAGCCGCGACCTGCGTCACGGCGCCACGTCGATCGCCGCGTTGGGCAGCTCGCCGAACGACTCGGGCGCGTACATCGCCTCGACGCGCGACGGCGGCAGCGCGAAGTGGCCCGCGCTGTTGAGCCTCAGCGTGTACTCGAGCACATGGCGACCGCGCGGCAGCTGCGCGTAGTAGCGCCTGAAGGCCTCGAAGCCGCGCTCGTCGTAGGCGGCGTTGGCGCTGGCGCCGGCATCCGCCTCGCCACCCTCGGTGGCCGCCTGCGCCGCGATCGCGCTGTCGCGGCCCAGCCCGGAACCCAGCAGCGTGGCGCCGCCGGGCACCGGATCGCTCACCACCACCCAGCTCATCTCGGCGCGCGCGTCGATCTCCAGCCGCACGCGCAGCACGTCGCCACGCGACCAGCGCGAAGGGTCCTTGCGCGACACCGCGCTCACGCTGCGCTTGACGCTGTAGCCCGCGCTGATCGGCTGCGTGATCGCCACCGCGGCCAGGCTTTGCACCGTGAGCCACGGCGCGCCGCGGCCTGACTGCTGAGCCGACAAGGTCGCGGCCGTGTCGGGCCATGCCAGCGTGAGCGCGCCGCCGGCGGGCTGCTTCGCCCAGTCGAAGGCGGTCTGCGACAGCGGCTTGGTCGATGCGGCGACAGCCCCGGCGTCCAGCCGCAACACGCTCGTTCCGGTGGGCGGCTGCGACTCGAACTTCGCCGCAAAGCGGTCGAGCGCGATGGCGCCCCACAGGTTCGCGGTGGTGGTCGACCACGCGCCTTCGCGCTGGCGGCCCAGGCTGCCCACGACCATGCGCGGCAGGTCGTCGCGCCACGCGGGCTCGTCGATCACGGCCAGGATCAGCCGCGCCGCATTGGCGTCGGCGTTGTCCATCAGCCACCACCAGTGGTCGCCGGCCTCGTCGCTGAACTTCAGCGTGGTGCCGCCGAGTGCGAGGCGGCTGCGCAAGATCTGCTGCGCCTGCTCGATGCGCTGCGGCAGCTCGCCCATCGCCTGGTTCTGGGCGCGAAAGCGCCGCAGCAGGTTCAGCCAGTCGATCACCGCTGCCGTCGGCCAGGCGTTGGGCGTGAGCGCGATCGAGCCCAGCATGCGCGGCTGCGCGCGGCCGGCTCGCGCCAGCGCATCGAGCGCGGCCAGCTTGCGCACCGTGAGGTTGAGCGTTTGCGCGGCGGGCGGCGCCCACGGCCGGTGATCGATGCGGCCTTCGACGAACGCCGCCAGGCCATCGAGCATCGCGTTGCGCGGCCCGTCGGGCAGCGTGAAGCCGGCCTCCTGCGCGGTGGCGATCAGCTGCGCGGTGAGGCGATCGCTGCCGGCAGGCGCTTCACCGGGGCGCACCGGAAAGTAATTGGCCAGCCCGTCGGCATCGATGTACGTGGGCAGCACTTCGAGCAGCGTGGCCCAGCGCGCCGCGTCGCGCAAACCGAGTGCCTGTGCGGCCTTTTGCTCGAGGCATCCGAACGGGTAGGTCTCGAAGTAGCGGCGCAACCCCGGCAGCGCGCTGCCGAGCTTCGGCTGCAGCGCCACGCGCAAGCCGCCGCGCTTCATGCCTGATTCGGGCCACGCCCCGGCGGGCGCAGCCACCGGCAGCGCGAAGGCGCCGTCGAGCCGCGCGAGCGTGGCTTGCATCACGCGCGTGGGCACCGCCTCGGCCACCAGCTGCGTGAGCTTGACGCGGTCCCTGGCCGTGGCCGCACCCGCCGCACCCGCTGCAGGCGGAGCCTCGACGGCAGCTTCCCAGCCGATGCTGAAAGCGTCCACCGGCACGCTCACCGGCCAGGCGATTTCCTTCGCGGCACCGGCGGCGAGCACCACGTCCTGCGGCGCGAAGGCGAGTGGCGAGCGGGCGATGGCCGGCGCGCCGGCGGCAGAGGTGCCGGCCTCGTCGCGATTGACCGTGCCGGCCAGCGTGGCGCGCACCTTCATCTCGCGCGCGGTGGTGTTGCGCAGCGTGAGCGTGGCGTTGAACTGGTCGCCGCCGCGCACCACCGGCGGCAGGCCCGGCAGCAGTTGCAAGTCCTGCGTCACGCGCACCGTGGTGCTGCCGGTGCCGAAGGTGGCGATCGCGGCGTCGGGCGGGCCGTCGGCAATCGCCACCAGCCGGAACCGCGTGAGCGAATCGTTGAGCGGCACCTCGATGCGCGCCTCGCCCTTCGCGTCGAGCTCGACGGTGGCCTTCCACAGCAGCAGCGTGTCGAACAGCTCGCGCGTGCCGCCGCGGCCGCCCCCGCCGCCGGCCGGCACCGCCTTGCGGCCGAAGTGGCGCCGGCCGATGATTTCGCCGTGTGCGGTGCTGGTCTCGACGCCCCAGGCGCGCGTGCGGATCATCGCCTTGAGCAAGTCCCACGACTCGTTGGGCCGCAGCTCGAGCAAGCTCTCGTCGACCGCGGCAAACGTCACTTCGGTGCCGGCTTGCGGCACGCCCGCGGCCTTGCCACCGGCCACCGGCTGCGTCACCTGAACCAGCACCTGCACCTTCTGGCGCACCGCGTACTGCGGCTGGTCGGTGCTCACCTTGACGCTCAGCTCGTGCGCGGCGGTGCCCACTTGAAGCGCAGCCACGCCGAACTTGAACGACGGCTTGGACAGATCGACCATGGCGGTGGGCGCCTGGTACGCGCGGCCGTCGTACCAGAACGAGCGCGCCCAGCTCAGCGGCTCGCGCCAGCCCCAGGTGAAAAACGAATACCACGGCACCTCGCGGATGCGCCCGCGCAGCGCCAGCACGCTGACGTACACATTGGGGCCCCACGCCTTGTCGATCTTCAGCTCGACGGTCGGGTCGCTGCCGTGCAGCGTGACCACGCGGGTGTCGATGAGGCCTTCGCGTTCGACGCTGACCAGCGCGGTCGCCTCGCGGTACGGCATGCGCACCTGCAACCGCGCGGTCTCGCCGGGTTCGTAGCGCGGCTTTTCGGGCAGCACGTCGATGCGGTCGTCGTTGTCCTGCGCGAACCACAGCTCGCCTCGGCGCGTGACCCACACGCCGGTGGCGGCCTGCGCAAGGTAGCCTGCGCCGTCCTTGGCCTGCGCGATCAGCTCGATCTGCCCGGGCGTGTCGATCTGCGCTTCGCACGCGAGCGCGCCGCGCTCGTCGGTGTTGCCGCTGCACAGCGTGCCGAGTTCCTTGATCTCGGTGCGGCTGTCGTAGGCGTAGAAGCCGCCCACGATGCGCGTGCGGCTGCTCAGCGTTTGCGACAGACGCGCGCGCACCGCCACCGCCTGGTTGCGCAGCGGCCGCCCGCGCGTGTCGAGCGCGACCACGTTGAAGCGCACCGGGCCTTGCTCGCTGGCCCACGACTTCGACCGGATGCCCAGCACCACGGCGCTCGGCCACAGGTCGATGCGGCTGCTCACGGTTTGCGTCTCGCCGTTGGGGTCGGCGTAGGTCAGCTCGGTTTGCAGCGCACTCGCGCGGGTGATCGGCGGCAGGTTCTTGAGCTGCACCGTGGCCGCACCTTGGGCATCAGTGGCCAGCGCCAGCTTGTCGGCGACCAGCCGCGTGTCGCTCGGCGCGCTTTCTTCGTCGTCGTGCGCACCCGCGGCCGGCAGCTCGCGCGGCGGCTCGAAGCTGTAGCCGTCGAAGCCCGCGAACTGCACGACGCGCGGCTGCAGCACCGCCGACACCTGCGCCGGCGAGCGCGCCATGGCGCCGCCCGACAGGTACGTCATCTGCACGCCGAGCGGCAGCTCGCGCGGCGCGATCGGCACCTGCGCGGGCGCACTCAGGCGCGCATCGACCAGCGGCAAGCGGAACTCCTCGACACGGAAGCTGCCGCCCACCCAGCTGGCGCGCTGGCGCTCGTTGGCGCCGGTGCGCTCGAGCACCACCTCATACGTGCCCAGCTTGGCCGCCGGCGGGATGTTCCAGCTCGACAGCGCGTGGCGCGTGCCGTTCCACACCAGCGGCTGCACGACCTGCTGGCCGCTGCCCTGGTGAATGATCTTGAGCCGATCGGGCAGCTCGCCGGCTTTCCATGGCGCCAGGCCACCGAGCGTTTCGGCGCGCACGAAGTGCTTCATCGACACCGTCTCGCCGGCGCGCAGCAGCGTGCGGTCGAACACGGTGTGCGCCACCGAATCACGCTCGCTCGAGCTGCTGGTGGGCTGGTTGAAGCGCCACGGCTCGATGCCTTGCTGCCAGCTCGTGAAGGCAAACGCGGTGTCGATGACCGCGCCAGCCCCCGAGCCATCGGCCTTGCGCGCGCTCACGAAGTAGCCGCCATCGGCCAGGCACTCGGCGGGCTGCGGCTCGAGCGCGTGCGGCACGCGGGCCAGGCCTTGCGCGTCGGTGCGCCCGCTCCACAGCGGCTTGCCGCGGCAGTCGCTGATCGCCACGTCGGCGCCGTCCACCGGCTTGGCGCGGTCGAGCGTGGTGACCCACACCGCGCTGTTCTCGCGGCCGATCTTCATGTGCACGCCGAGGTTGGTGACCAGCGCGCCGGTGCGCACATACATCGGCGCAGCCGGGTCGAGCAGCGCCTGGCCGAGCCGCGCCGATTCGATCTCGACCACATGGAAGCCGGGCGTGGTCAGCGGGATGCCCACCACCTCGAACGGCCGCGGGTCGCCGCCTTGCAGTTGCGGGAGTTCGAGCCGCTGCGCGGCGGCATCGGTCTTGAGCAGCGACAGCGTGCGCGTTGGCACCCAGCGATCGATCTTCTGGCGCTGGGTGCGCCCGCGCTCGTCCACGTGCGAGACGATCTCGGTCCACTGCTCGCGCGGCAAGCCGGCGTCCTTGGCCGTGATCTGGCCTTCGTGATAACGGCGCAGCCTCGCGTACCAGGCCAGGATGTCGGCGTCGGTTTGCAGCCGGCGCACACGCACCGCGCCCGCACTGGCCGATGGGCGCAAATCGCCTTGCACATGGCGCAGCGTGACCGGCAGCAGCGCCGGCGCCGCAGCAGGACCGGGCGCTTCGGCGTAGCGCTCGACGATGCCAAACGGCGCGGCGGCGAACTTGGCAATGGGGGGCGCATCGCCGGTGGCGACTTTCATCGGAAACGCGCCGGCGTTGGCCAGCGGCCGGCCGGTGGTGTCTTTCAGATTGGCCGGCAGCGTCAGCGTGAAGGTGGTGTTGTCGGCCACGCGTTGGGTCAGCGTGATGAACTGGACCTCGGTGGCGCGGTCGTCCTTGTCAAACTGCGGCGCGATCGGCGAGCCACCGGCCGGCACCAGCCGCACCTGCGCGGCGAGCTGGCGATCGACCGGCGCCGAAAAGCGCAGCACCAGCGGGCGGATCGGCAGGCACGGCGCGCCGGCGCGTTCGCGCTCACACGAGAACTCGGCGCTGAACTTCGCGCGCACCTTGAACGAAAAACGCTGCTCGGCGCGGGTGACCACGCCCGGGTTGGCCGCCGCGGCAATGCCGCGCCCCCACACCACGCGCACGGCCGTGTCGGCGGGCAGCGGACGCGGGCAGCTCAGCACCAGCAGCTTGGCCTGACGCTCGGCTTCAAGCCTGGCGTCTTTCAGCGCGCGCGCTCCGATGGCCTTGAGGATCTGATCGCGCACGCCGCCGCTCACGAGGCGCACGGGCAGGCGCTCGCCGATGCCGTCGACCTCGCACCAGGTGTTGTCGGCCACGCTGCGCTCGGTGGCCGCGCCGTTGAGCGTGAAGACGAAGTGCTGGTCTTCTTCGAGGGTCGCGCCGTCGTAGGGCTGCGTGTCGAGCACCGCCGGCCCGCCGGTGCCGAACTGGAACGTGGTGGTGCCGCTGAGCGTGGCCGGCACGCCGGCGGCCAGCGGCTTCCAGTCAGCGCTCACCTGCACGCTGCAGCGCACGCCGGGCGGCAGCGTCTGGTCGAAGTCGTAGACCCAATCGCGATCGCTGGTCCAGCGGCCGCGGTGCGCGGTGAGCGCCGGCGGTGCGCCCACGCACGTGAGCGTCACCGGATCGGCCAGACGCGGCTCACCGAATGGCACCACGGCTTGCGAGAAGGCGATCGCCACCTGCTCGATGTGAGCCACCTCGCCTTGGGGGCTCATGCTGCGGATGGAAGCGGCGTGCGCCGGGTTCAGCAACAACGCCAGCAGCGCCCAGGCTGCACACCGGATTGCGAGTTTCATCAGGCCCCCACCGCGAGTTTGCGGCGAGTCTAGCGGCCGGTGATCCGGCGTCTGACGACGCTCCTCAAGGCGCGGCGGTCAGAGGTTCTTGGCGTCGAGCAGTTGCTGCCGGCGCTCCGCCTCGATCGTGCGCAGGCGTGAATCGATCACCGACAACTCGACGAAATCGCCCGCGCCGCTGGCCGTGCCCGCCAGGCGCCGGCCGGCGCGCAGCCGCTCGATGGCGCCCGGCAGATCGCCCAGCGAGTAGCGCGACTCGGCATCGGCGCGCAGCGACTGCAAGCCCTGCCCAAGCTGCGCGCGCACGCGGCTGAGCGACAACCAGGCCTCGGCATCCAGGGGGTGCTGCGCGACCCAGATCTGCAACTGATCGGCGCTTTGCTGTGCTGCGAGCACATCGCCGGTCTGCCCCATGACCAGCGCGATCTGCGCGCTGAACAACAGCACCGGACGCGAGGCGTTGCCCGGTTGGGCCAGCGGTGCGAGCACCGCGCGCGCATTGCGCACATCGCCGCGGTCGATCAGCGACTGCACCTGCAGCAATCGAACCGCCCGCTCGGCACGCACATCGGGCGCCAGCGGCGGCGTGCCGCGCGCCAGGCTCATCGCCTTGCGGATCGAGGCGTCGGCGCCGGCCCAGTCGCGCAACAGGCTTGAGGCCAGCGCGCTCGAGTAGTCGTCGGCAAAACGCTCGCCGCGCGAGGCGCTGGGCGTGGAGCCTTCGCCGTCGAGCGCCTGCCAGCGGCGCAAGGCATCGGCGCGCGTGTCCATCAGCACGCGCGCTCGTGCCAGCGAAGCGCTGTGCTCGAGCGCGGTGGACGGCGAGCTTTGCAGCGCGGCCGGCGAACCGATGCCCACGGTGCCCAGCCGCGCCCGCGCCTCGCCGATGCGCTCGGTGGTCAACGGGTGGCTGCGCAGGTACGGAAAGCCGCCGTAGTCGTTGAGCCGCGAGGCCTGCTGCAGACGCTCGAACATCGCCGCCATGCCCGAGGGCTGAAAGCCCGCGGTGCTCATCATGGCCATGCCGATGCGGTCGGCCTCGCGCTCCATGTCGCGCGAGAAATTGAGCTGGCCCTGCATGCCCATGGCCTGCCCGCCAATGATCATGGCGTTGGCCGCATCGGCACCGCCCGAGCGCGTGGCGGCCAGCACGCCGAGGATCATGGCGGCTGCGGTGATGAGGCTTTGCCGCTTGCTGTTGGCAAAGCCGCGGGCGATGTGGCGCTGGTTGACGTGCGTCATCTCGTGCGCCAGCACAGAGGCCAGCTCATCGCGCGTTTGCGTGATCGCCATCAGCCCGAGGTGCACGCCCACAAAGCCACCCGGCAGCGCAAAAGCGTTGACCGAGCGGTCACGCACCAGAAACGGCTCGTAGGCGAAGCGCTGCCGCAGGTCGGCGTCCAGATCGCCCAGCGACTGCGCGGCGGCCACCAGCGGCTGCCACAGCGACTGCAGGTACTCGAGCAGGATCGGATCGTCGACGTAGTCGGGGTCGCGCAAGATCTCGCGCATGATCGCGTCGCCCAGACGCCGCTCGGTGCCGATGTTGAAGTCTTCCGACGCGGTGTCGCCCAGCGACGGCAAGTTGGACTGCGCAAAGGCAGGTGGCGACAACGCACCGACGCAAAAGGCGGCGCCGGTCAGCCAGACCAGACACCGGCGCAACACGGGCCGCAAATGGGAACAACGCTTCAAGAAGGACTTTCGCAACGCAAACGCACGGTGTGACTCCCGGCACGCGCCCAAGTTCAAACGACGTGACGCCCGCATGCGGAACAGACCGCAGCGCTGCCTATGATGCCAGCCAACCCTTGCCGCCAAACGCCCCCGGGCTGCCCGCCATGAACGCATCTGAAGACAGCGCCAACCCGCCCGCGGCACCGAGCGCGGCTTCGCCGCTCAGCCACTTCGACAGCGCCGGTCAAGCGCACATGGTCGACGTGTCGGCCAAGGCCGAAACCCACCGCGTCGCCAGAGCCAGCGGCGACATCCGCATGCTGGGTGCCACGCTCGCGCTGATTGAAGCCGGCCACGCGGCCAAGGGCGACGTGCTCGGCGTGGCACGCATCGCCGCCATCCAGGCCGCCAAGCGCACGGCCGAGCTGATCCCGCTGTGCCACCCGCTGCCCATCACCCGCGTGGCGGTCGACTTCACCATCGACCGCGCAGCCAGCCGCGTCATCTGCACCGCGCAGGTCGAAACCCACGGCCGCACCGGTGTGGAGATGGAAGCGCTCACCGCCGTGCAGATCGGTCTGCTCACGATTTACGACATGTGCAAGGCCGCCGACCGCGGCATGGTGATGGGCAATGTGCGCGTGCTGGAAAAGCACGGCGGCAAGTCAGGCGAGTGGGTAGCGCAAGAGTGATCGCCAACTTCTCAATCCTGTGGCTGGCCTGAACCTGGGGCCGGTGCGCTGAACCGGTCCGGGTTACTGAACGGCCACCGTCATGTCAAAAGGCCCGTTGCCGAATTTGCTGACGCGAGACGGCGTTGCACCGCTTTGCGTGGAAATTTGACTGCCTTTGCTGTTGTTGTATCCCAGCACAAAACTTGACGTGGCGTCGGTCACGACCACACCCGGGTTGGGCAAGGTCAAGATGGCGGCCACACGCTTGACCGTCCCGATCGAATTCACCGTTTGAGTTTCGACCAGTTTTCCAGCAGCATCAATCAGATAGGCGTCCAGCGTTTCGGGTCCGCCCGCCGTGGTCGGCAGGTTGGTGATGGTGTTGACAAACCCTGTTCCGCTGGCCTGCGAATCATCCTTCAACGAGTTGTAATAAATACTCGTGGCCGACACGCTTGACGCCTCAGGCGGCGCAGCGGCGCATTCGGTTGCCGGCGGCAACTCACCTTGGTTATTCATTGCGAAAACAAAGGTGGAGACGGTTTTTGACCAGCAATAAACACCTTGGGTACCGCCATTTGAATCAGCCATGTCCTCACTGAACTTCACCGATGTCTTGATCCTGACTTCCGGATCAATCTCGACATACAAATGCGTGTAAGTCCCATTGGCCGGCTTGCTCATGGTGCCATCGGTCAATGCAGTGACGGCGTTGAGCGCGATATCGGCTGAAGATCCGGTATCACTGGTGGAGTTGAATATGACCTCACAGCTGGCGAGCAAACCTTCGGTGGATGGCGTGGGTGCATCCGGTTTTGAGGCGCACAAGGCCAGCCGATAGATGGACACCGTTTGCACGTCGGGCTGAATGTTGCAGTCGGTCCCAGGTGCCGGGGGAGTTACTGTTTTAATTCCGCCAGAGGTGCTTGCATCGCAACTCGGATAAATGGCATCGATCGTGGCATTCGGAGCCAGGTCAGGGAAATTGACAGACCCGCCACTGACAGCCCACGCGAGGGTCGCGGCAAGGCTCACCCCCGTGGCGGCGACAAGGGTTTTTTTCATGTCAGAACCCTTTCACACCGACAGAAAAATTGTTCGATGCAGAGGGAGCATCGCTTCCATCGCCACAGGACACCAGAGCGATGCACGACAAAATAAATACCAATGCGGCACAAGCGTGCCGGCGATATTTTTTACGCTGGTCATTTTTCACGGCTGCTTCCTTTCAGTCCGGCCAGACCTTTTCAGGCCATCAAAATGACGCCCAATTTTCGGCAATCAGCACCCGGGCGCAGACAGACAATTTAGTATCTAAATACCACACCGGCCCAATTATCCCCGCCCTCGCGGGTCATCCCATACAAATGACCATCGGCGGCCTGTATCAAGCCGGCCTGCGGCTCGTGACCATCCGCGCCGCCGAACGAGTGCAAGAGAGAATAGGCCCCGGAAGTGGTGATGCTGAACAACGATCCCGAGCCATTTGCACCACCATGGTAGGTGGCGCCATATAAATTGCCATCGGTGGCCTGTATCAAACCAGCCCGAGGATTCGCACCGGCAGCAAATGAATGCAGGACTGACTCAACTCCTGCCGTGGTTATTTTGAACACCACTCCACCGCCCGAACTTCCCCCACCCATCGTTGTGCCGTAGAAACTCCCATCAGCAGCTTGCATCAAGGCCGACTGTGGTTGGTCGCCATCAACGCCTCCACTGAACTTATAGACGGTAGAAAATTCTGACCCATTTGTGGCGATTTTGAAAATGGTCCCATGATCCTGATCACCACCCATGGAAGTTGTGCCGTACAAGTAGCCATCAGACGCCTGAATTAAGGTGGCTCCAGGCATCTCCCCATCACCATTTTGGTCGAACTCGTGCAATATGGAAAAAGAAGACCCATCGGTGTTTATTTTGAATATCAATCCGACACCATTTGCGAAGTCTGTCCGGGGTGGCCCACCGCGACTGGTTGTGCCATACAGCTTTCCATCGTCAGCCTGCATCAACGCCGCCAATGGTTGACACCCATCTCCGGGTCCACCCGAAAAAACGTGGATGACAGAGTAATTTCCACCATCAGAACTCAGCTTAAAAATGACTCCGCAATCACTGATAGAACCACCTGCACTGGTGGTCCCATAAAAATTTCCTTCGGCATCTTGAATTAATGAGGCCGTCGGATACTTTCCATCATCCCCGTCACCAAAAGAATGCAAGACGGAATAAGTGCCAGCCGGAGTTAACTTGAAAAGTGTTCCGGAACCAAACTGCCCATCGTAGGGAGTGGTACCATAAAAATGGCCGCCACCAGCCTGCACTAAGGCAGCCTCTGGATAGTTTCCGCCCTGACCAGCCCCAAACTTGAATGAGTACAGGACTGATTCAGTCGCCGAAGCCAAAGTGGAATTGCAAGATACGCTGATATTTGAAACATTGGCCGATCGTATTTTGCCGCTGCCATTGAAGACGGTACAGGTTTGTCCCGGTGGCTGCGCATAGACAGTGACCGAATAATTGCTACCATCTGCCGGATGAACCGGGAATGTTCCAGAGGAGGTGCTTCCAGTCAGCGTGAGCGTGTCTTGATTATTATTTGCAAGGACCAAGGGCCCTGCAAAAAGCCCAGTGACCGTCACACTCAAAGAGTAGTAATAAGTACTTCCACCGCACGCAGACAAAACAAGAGAACACGCAAAAGAAACCAATAATTTGATGGTCTTATTCACAGGAAACGCACCTTCAATTTATAAGAAACAAAAACATAGGCTGGGGTGGTTTCGGGGCCTTTTTTCCAACACAAACCCCGAACGACTCGCCGCGGTTCTTGGCGATAGCTCTCACCGCGCCAGATTCGGATTCGCCTCCCGTACCGGCCGAGTGGCAGACTCAGCCAAGCAAGTGAAGCATTTATATGCGTAAACTGATCTAATAAATCATACCGCCACAAATGATTCATGCGCAATGTTTCGTGGTGATCACCGAAGCGTTCGTACTCCTGGACCGAGCCCAGATGCCCGGTGTGCATTGCTCCCAATCGGGCGGGCGACGTGCTCACGCGTGGCCTCAAACTTCCGGATGCCTCTGAAGCTCCCGACACCCCACGCCGTCTCCCTGTTGCGCACCGCCCGTCTGGCGCGCAGCGCCAAGCCGTTCATGGCCCGGGGCGGGTTCAAGCAGGAGCGGTGTGAGGGTTGCCGGCTGTTGCCCAGCCACTGCATGTGCGCCTTGCGACCCTCGGTGGCCACGCGCGCAGGGGTGTGTCTGCTGATGGCCGACATCGAAACGCTCAAACCCAGCAACACCGGCTGGCTGATTGCCGATGTCGTGGCCGATACCTTTGCCTTCGGCTGGGCGCGCACCGAAACCGACCCCGCGCTGCTGGCTCTGCTGAGCGACCCGCAGTGGCAGCCGTATGTGGTGTTTCCGCGCGACTACGCGGCGCCCGAGCGGGTGGTGCAAACCGTGGCGCTGCCTGAACCCGGCCGTGGCGAGGCGGCCAAGCGCCCGCTGTTCATCCTGCTCGACGGCACCTGGTCCGAAGCGCGCAAGATGTTTCGCAAGAGCCCCTGGCTCGACCACCTGCCGGTGCTCAGCCTGAACCCGGACCAGATCTCGCAATACAAGCTGCGCCGCTCGCGGCGCAACGACCACTTTTGCACCAGCGAAGTGGCCGCCTTGTGCATGAGCCTGGCCGGCGAGCACGTGGCCGAGCAAACGCTGGAGGCCTATCTGGACGTGTTCACCCACCACTATCTGCAAGCCAAGAACCAGCTGCCCGTCGCGTGGGACGGCGCGGCGCACGAGCGGTTGCGGGCGTTGGCAGTAATGCCGTCACGGCGCGCGGCAATTCAGGCTTGATCCGCTTCAGCCGGCGCCAGCCCTGTAACGAGGGCCGTTTCAACGGTAACCAGCTGCAACGTGGCGGTTCGGCAGGTTCACTGGGAGCCCTGCCGCGCGCAGCGCAACAGGCCGTTACAAACGCCCGCTGGCGCGTCATGGAGCCGCCCGCCGCTGACTCCTAGACTGACCGCAGGGGGCCCACGCCCCATCTTGCGTCAGTGACTTTTACAGGGATCAGCATGAATTTCAAACTCAATCCGTGGGCCTGCGGCCCGGTTGCCGCGCTCGCGGTCGCGCTGGCTGTGGTGGGCTGTGGCGGTGGTGGCGGCGGCAGTTCGTCGGGCACCGTGGCGCCGACCTCCTCGGTCTACTCCGGCCCCATCACCGGCTTCGGCTCGGTGATCGTCAACGGCGTGCGCTTTGACACCGTGGGCGCCAACACCGTGGATGACGATGGCAACCCGGTCCGCCTTGAAGACCTGCGACTGGGCATGATGGTCACGGTCGGCGGCGATGCCGACGACGCCACCTCACGCGGCACGGCCACGCAGTTGTCGCTGACGCACGGCACCGAGGGGCTGATCACCAGCATCAACACAGGGGCCGGTACGCTGGTGCTGCTCGGCCAGACCGTCACCACCAACGCTTCCACGATCTATGAAGGCGTGGCCACACTTGCCGATCTGGTTGTGGGCGACCCCATCGAGGTCTACGGCGTGCTGCAAAGCGACAACACGCTGCTGGCCACGCTGATCGAGAAGAAGAGCGGCCTGTTGGGCGTGCGCCTGGTGGGGCGCATGAGCGCGCTCGACACGACCGCCAAGACCTTCGTGGTCGGCGGCCTGACCGTGGACTACAACACGGCCGGCGTCACGGGCACCTTGGGCGACGGCAAGCGGGTGAAGGTCAAGGCCTCTGCCGGTCCGGTGGCTGGCGTGCTGACGGCCACATCGGTCAAGGTCAATGAGGGTGCGGCCAACGGTGAAAACGTGGCAGCCAACTCGTACCTCAAGCTCAAGGGCATCGCCGAGACGGCGCCGGTCAACGGCCTGTTGAAGGTGTCGGGCACGCCGGTGGATGTGTCTGCGGCGAGGTTCGAGGGCGGCTCGTCCATCGCGGCCGGTCAGTTCATCAAGGTCAAGGGCATCTGGGATGGCAGCGTCTTGAAGGCCACCAAGGTTCAAGTCGGTGCCGATGACAACGACCGCAATGAGTTGTACGGGGCCGTCAGCAGCCTGACGACCGATGGCACCACCACCACGATCGTGGTCCACGACGTGACGGTGTCCGTGACGGCCGACACCGTGTTCGAACACGGCAACATCGGCCTGCTGGCGGTGGGCAGCTATGTCGAGATCAAGGGCCACGTGGTGGACGGTGTGCTGGTGGCGACCAAGGTCGAGCTCAAGACGGGCAGCGATGCGACGGGCCATGACTTCGAAGACCACGGCCTGGTCGCCGACTTTGTGTCGGTCTCCAGCTTCAAGGTCAATGGCGTGCCAGTCGATGCGACCAACGCCATCTTCGAGCACGGCAAGTCGGCCGCCGACCTGGCCAACGGCGTGTACGTCGAGATCAAGGGCGCGCTCAACGCCGGCGGTGTCTTCGTGGCGACCAAGATCGAGGTCAAGGGTCACCCGCCGGTCTGACGCGGCGAGCGTGTGCTCATCACCGGCGCCGGCTGCGGCCGGTGCGCAAGACCGAGGCCCCTGGTGATCCCAGGGGCTTTTTCATGCCTCAGCGGCTGTCAACCCGTCGGGTTTCCCGGATCAAGGCCCAGGCCTTTGCGGCTTGGCCCACGGATCACCGAAAGTCCTCGTAGCCAAATACGCGCGCCGGTGGCGTGCACTGGAACGGCAGCGGGTCGGTGATGTCGGCGGCCACTTCGCGCTCGGCATCACACAGCTCGAAAAACGACGCGGACGCGGGGTTGTGGAACTCGCGCAGGCGCTGCGCGATGTGGCGTGCACGCTCGATGTCGCCGCTATCGGCCAGGGCACGCGCCCAGCTCATCATCAGCCGGGTGTCGAGCAGAAAGTGCCGTGCGCCCTGAACGCCTTGCAGCACCCCGGACGGCGTGGTGTTGGTGGTGGCCGCAGCGTAGTCGGCATGGTGCGCGAAGAACACGCTGCGCTGGCCGGCAGCAATGCGTTCGGGCAATGCGGCCGCGCCGTCACGCGGCTCGAAGATGGCCACGACCGGCAGGTAGTCGATCACCGCAAACAAGCCACCGGCAGCCAGCAGCAGCGAGCCGCACAGCAGCGCCCAGCCCGGCCGCGCTGGCGCCACAACCCCATCAGCACGCCGATCCGCGCCGAGACACAGCCCCCAGGCAAATGCCGCCGGCAGCAGGAAGTAGGCGTACCACAGCGGGTATTCGAGCAAGCTGTGCAACGCCACCAGCAGCACCATCATCCAGGCCGATCGCAGCAGCGTGGAAAGGGCTGCGCTTTGATGCACCGCCGTGCGCTGAGTGGCACGCCAGGCCCGCCACAGCGCGGTCATCAGCAGCGCGGTCACGCCCAACCCCAGTGGCACGCCGAGTTCGACCACCAGTTGCAGCGGCAGGTTGTGGGTGTGATCGAAGAACGCCACCGGCCGGTGCGCAAACGGCGTGAGCGACCACGCCAGGTTGAACTCGCCCCAGCCCACGCCGCCCCATGGGTGCAGCGCGATCAGACCGAGCGTGTTGGACCAGATGCCAAAGCGCGAACTTGAAATGTCGGACTCGCTGCGCAATCGCTCGGCGCCGCCAAACACATGGCCGGTGGCCTCGGCCCACTCGCTCAAGCCCCACCAGCAAGCGGCATACAGCAGCGGCATGGCCAGCAGCAAGACGCGCGCGCGGCGCGACAAGCCACGGTCAAGTGCGCCCCACACCGCCAGCACCAGCACCCCGACCGTGCCGGTGCGCGACGCGCTGAGCACCAGCCCGAAGATGAGGGTGACCAAAGCCAGCAGCGCCAATGGCCAGCGCCACTGAGCTGATCGCGCGAACGGTGCGTCATCGGCCGCGTCTCCCGATTCGGCCAGCCACACCCCGGCCACCAGCGACCACAGCAGCAGGCTGCTCAGGTGATTGGGCTGGCGCAGATTGCCAGACGCGCGGCCCTCGAGCGCGGTGAGCGCAATCCAGTGGCCGTCGGCCCATTCGGGCGCGAGCACCTGCACCGCGCCGACCGCGGTGCTGAGCAAACCCGCCGCCAGCAACGCCACGCACAACGCTCGGAACGCCGGCTCGTGTGCGCCAGCGGCCGTGGTGGCCGCGCCCAGCAGCAGCACGAGGGCAGCCGCCGCCACAAAGGCCAGGTTTGATGCGGCGATCGATGACGCAAGACCATTCCAGGCCCACGAACCGACACAGGCCGCGGCCAGCAGCCCCAGCGCCGCCAGCAAGGCGATCAGCCCGCCATTGACGGGCGGCAGCGCCAGCCGCGCGCTGGCATCGGTTGAATGGTGCAGACCAAGCGCAAGCGCCGTACCCATCACACCCCAGCCGCTGAGTGCTGCGGCCTGATTGAGAAACGTCGCCGATGGCGGCAGACCCACCGCCAGCAGCGCGGCAGGCACCACGGCCACGCAAGCCGCCAGCCAGAGCAGCCCGTGGGCCGGAGTTGATCGCATGAGGCGAAGTTTAGTGAGCCTCCCGGACAGCCCACTGTGTGGGACAGCCCGCCTCGAGCGCGGCCAATGCCGTGTCGCCGGCCTGCACGCGCGCATGCAACTGCCCCAGCGCGAGCTGATAGGCGGGCAAGCCGTGGATGAAGTAGATCTTCTTGAACATCTGCACGGCCTGCGGCAAGCGGCCATTGAGCGCCAGGGCGTACGACAGCTTCACCATCGAAGCCGGGTAGACAAAGCGCTTCGTGCTGGCTTCTAGCGAGGCGATCTCCTGCTCGGACATTCCCGCCACAGCCGGGGTTCGCACCCAATGCAGCGTCGTCGTCATGCTGGGCAGGAACGGGGCATCGGGCACCAGTTCGCCGGCATACGGCGGGCCGATGCGCCGGGTCTCGAACAGGGCCCGCCGGAAGCTTTCTTCAACGGCGGGGTAATCCTTCAACAAGCACACCACCATGACCACACTCAGCCCCACGGGCAGCCAGCGCCACCCAGCGCCACGTTTGATGCCGGCACCCACGTCATGCTCAACCCGGCCGGCCCACCAACCCACCGGAATCAGGAAATAAGCGTAGTGGTGAGGCAGCTCGAGCAGGCTGTGAATGAGCAGGACTGTGACCATCAGCAGGCCCACCACGGCCTCGACCGACTTGACGCGCCGGGCGCGGTCGGCGAACCAGAACAGCAGCAGACCCGACAGCAGCAAACCAAGGGGGTAGCCGCACCACAACAGCAATTCGAGCAGCAGGTTGTGGGCATGCTGGTACACAGCGTCGAACAATGGCCCATGACGTTCAACCACCGAGAACTGGGCGCTGGCCGTTTGCAGCCAGCCCACCCCGAACCAAGGCGCGTCTGACAGGGCATCGAAGAACATCGCCCACGCCTTCAACCGCGCTCCGCCCTGCCGCTCGGTCAGCGTCCCGGCAACGTCATGCAACCGCAGCGCTTTTTGCAACACCGGCCAGAACCAGACCAGCAGCCAGTGCGCGGCCGTCGTCAGACTGATGGCCGCCAAAGATGTGCGAACGGGCACCCCGCGCCGGCGGACCAACCACCAGCCCAGAAGCACCGCCGGACCGAACAACATGGCCGCACGCGACTGCGTGGTGGCCGCGCCAAGCAACAACAGCGTGAGTACAGAGGCAGAAGCCCCGGTGCCCAGCCAACCGCGCTCGCGCAACAGCAAGAGGGCCAGCACGCCGAGGCCCAGCAAGGTGGCAAGGTTGTTGGGTTGGGCCAGATTGGCGCCGGCTCGACCATCCCGAGCCGCAGGCAGGGCCCAGAAACCCAAATTGCCCACCTCCAGGCCTTGCATCAGCGCAAGGCCCGCTGAGACCACGGCTACCGTCAACACGACGGTGGCCATGCGGATCGCAGAACCGGGTGCGTCCCGGCACGACCACTCAAAGCCGCACAGCACGGCCACAGCCAGGCCCAGGACGTAGACGCTGCCGAGCAGCGCGTCGTCAAAAAACGTGATTTGGCCGAACGCCCATTGCAGCCAGGGAATGCAGGCCACGGCCACCAGAACCCAAAACGCCGCGGGCACCGCCCGCGGCTGCGACGAGCGCAGCCGCGAAAGGGTGGGAGCCAGCAGGCACAGCAGCGCCAGGGCTGCCACGCTGTCGTTGTAGGCGCACATCCACGGCAGGTAGTGATCGGTCACCAGCCAGCACGCACCGATCAGGATCAGGCCGAAGAGCTCCAGCAAATTGGTGATCAAGGCAGGCCCGGGCTAGAAGAATCCGTCCACAGGCAAATGGCCCACCACCTTCGCGCCCGGGGCCATCAAGGTGACCCAACTGGCCTGTCGCGACAACAGAGGCAAAAAGCGCAAGGCGCTGACAGGCTGCCCCGCTGCAGCCGCCGCCGCCTGAACATCTGCTGCCACCTGCGGGTGCTTTTCAAGCAGAAGCGCCACCGGCTTGGACTTGCGCCAGACTTCATCGGCGAGGCTCGCGTAGTCGCGCCAGTATTTCGGCAGTGCGGCCAGCGGCACGCCCGCCAGACCCAGATCGATCGTGCGCAGTTGCTCACTCGGATCGTCCGGCTTGACGACAGCCATCAGCCTCGGACCTCGCCAGGGCAGCTCTCGCAGGGCCGCTGGCGCTTCGGCCAGCGAAGCGTCGTCAATCTCGTTGGCCGTCACCAGCCTGAACAGGTCGACCTCGAACGCCAGCGCTACGGGACGCGCTGAAGCCACGCTGTGCACACCGTAGGCAAGCGCGCCCAGTTGAAGCAACGCAATGACACTCAGGTCGCGCAGCAGTTCGGCCCGAGGCTTGGTGGGCTTGGCCACAACCAGAGTGAGCGCCGGGCCGACAACGATGTCGATGCCCACCAGCATCAGAAAGATCGGAGTGACGTGGGTCAGGTCTGCGAAGGGCGCCGGGTACCAGCACAGGAAAACCACCAGCGCCACCAGCGCCGCCACCACAACGCACACGGCCAAGTGAATACCGGCCGCGCGAAGCCGGTCAGCAGAAGTGGGTGGTCCCTTTTCCATGCGATGCGTGCCGGTTCACAAATGAAAAAGACCGCCGAAGCGGCCTTGGGTCGTCGACAGTCCCCGTCAACCCTTGCAAGAGCCTGGAAGGTACTTGGCAGAGATCGTCGTGCCGTCGGTCGTGTTGCCGCAGCGCCATGTGTAGATGGTGCCGCCACCCGAAGGTGCAGTGGTCAGCGCCGCATTGGCGAATGGCTTCAACGTGAGAATCTTGGTGTCCACGTTCGTCGCGTCGATGTTCTGGGCGACCACCGAAATCATGCCGGTGGCGTTGGTGGAAACCGAGGTCACGTATTTCGACGGCGCAGTGCCCGAGGTGCTTTCGCAACCCCAAGCGCCGGCGGCAGGCAGCGTCGAAGACACGGCGGTCTGAACCGCCTCGGTGATCGTGGTGCGGCAAGACGATGCGGCCAGAACGACCTCAGACATCTTGGCTTTCTTCGTGTAGTCGGAATAAGCCGGCAGCGCAACAGCAGCCAGGATGCCGATGATCGCAACAACGATCATCAGTTCGATGAGGGTGAAGCCTTTTTGCATTGGCATGACGTCGGTTGATTGCGGCAATGAATCCTGGCGACTCGTGCGGCTGACATTCGTCACCTCGCTTCGGAGCTTGGCTCGGACGGGCTGCGACTGGTGAGACAGGGCCGTCAGGCAAGCCATGGCGCAGATGAGAGCCGCCACAACCCAGAATGATGCCCGGCCGACGGCAAACTGAAGCAGCTCAACGCTGGGGAACGCTAGTTCGAACATGGTCATCTTTCTGAAAGGATGCGTCCTTGGGGAGACCTTGTCTGGCAGACAGGCCAGACACCTGCCATAAGGCCGGGGGGCCCTACCGAGCCCCCCCCCTAGCAACAGTCAGCCTGCATCAGCCCTTGCAAGAACCTGGCAGGTACTTGGCGGAGATCGTCGTGCCATCGGTCGTGTTGCCACAGCGCCATGTGTAGATGGCGCCGCCACCGACGGGTGCAGTGGTCATAGCCGAGTCAGAAAATGGCTTCAGCGTCAGGATCTTGGTGTCCACGTTCGTCGCGTCGATGTTCTGGGCGACCACCGAAATCATGCCGGTGGCATTGGTAGAAACCGAGGTCACGTACTTCGAAGGCGCAGTGCCCGAGGTGCTTTCGCAACCCCAAGCGCCGGCAGCAGGCAGCGTCGAGGCAGTTGCAGACTGAACCGCCTCGGTGATCGTGGTGCGGCAAGACGATGCGGCCAGAACGACCTCAGACATCTTGGCTTTCTTTGTGTAATCGGAATAAGCCGGCAGAGCAACAGCGGCCAGGATGCCGATGATCGCAACAACGATCATCAGTTCGATGAGGGTGAAACCCTTTTGGACAGAGCGGTTCATGGTCAATTCCTTCAAACAGGTTGATTGGGGGTGGGAGCACAGACAGAGTTGCAGACGCCGTGCCAGCGGTTTCAGCGTGAATCCTGCTCATTCGGGAGGTGCGAGTGACACATTCGGTCACTCAGAGCGGCGCAAAGTGGTCGGCCGGTCGCGCGAGCTGACGCAAATTGTCAGAAGCGCTCAGCCCAGACGCATGAGCTCGCCAGCCACCAACACACGCACGCGGTGTGGCAACTTGAGCCGGGCGATCTCGGCCATCACCGTGCTCACCTCGCCGGGCTTGATGTGGGTGATGTGCACGTCGACACAACCTTCGAGTTTCCGCAGTTCGTGGCCCAGCGCCTCCGGGCAGAGGTGGTGGCTGAGGCGAGCAACCTGGGCTGCGTCGTTGCTGAAGGTGGTTTCAATCACCAGTTGGGCCACGTGCATGCGGCGCAACCGCTGCCACAGCAAGGGGTTGGGCCCGGTGTCACCGGTGTAGACCCACCAGCCAGCCGCGCCACCATCGACCGCAAAGCCCACCGCGGGCACGCTGTGCGCGGCGCTCAGCACCTCAATGCGGCGCTGCTCACGCCCAAGCGTGAGCATGTCGCCCACCGCGAACGGCACAAGTTGCAGCGCGGGGTTCTCGGCGCTGGGCAGGCGTGTGAAGTCGGGCCAGATGACACCGTTGAAGATGTGGTGACGCAGGGCCGCCAGCGTCTCGGGCAAAGCGTGCACCTGGATCGGCCCGCGGCCCTGCTCGGCACGAGGACGCATCACGCTGTCGGCCAGCAGCGCCAGCGACAAGACATGATCCAGATGCGAATGGCTGACAAGTACGTGGTCGATGCACGCCAGCGCGTCGAGCGGCAACTCGCTCACGCCCGTGCCTGCATCGATCAGGACATCGTCATCCAGCAGAAAGGACGTTGTCTTGAAGCCTGCAGCGATGGAGCCGGAACAGCCGAGTGCGCGAACGATCATGTTGGATTGGCGGCCGGGAAGACGGAGCAGTGGATGCTGAGGTCCTCAAGCCACGTTGGCGAGGTGCGGAATTGGCAATTCCCGCCGGGCCGCAACGCTGCCGTCAAACACCGGCGCCTGTGCCGTGACGCGCATCACGGTGGCGATGCCGGGTGCAATGTGCCGGTTCAGCGGTTGATGAACTGCATTTGCGTGCCAGCCAGCTCGATCACATCGCCGTCTTTCAGCTGCAGCGTCTCGGTGACGAGCGGTTTGCCGTTGACAGTGGGGCGTGCTGCGCCCTCGACATGGGCGAACACGTAGCCCACCGGCCGCTTGGTGATCGATGCCACCTGGACGCCGGGCTTGCCGATGGTGGTGACCACCTTGACCAGCGAGACCTCACGACCGGCCGCAGCGCCGTTGAGCACCTTGATGGAAGCCGCCGCATGCACCAGAGGGTCCAGCGAGGTCGGACCGCCAAATCCCGACTGTTGATACGCAGGAGGCGGCGCGGCAGGCCGAAGGATCTGGGTGGCTTCGTAGTCGGCGCCCGGATCGACGAGGTACTTGATCTTGTACTTGCCGACCTCGATGGTGTCGTTGTGCACCAGCAGTTGCTTCTTGACGGCCTTGCCGTTGATGTAGGTGCCGTTGGTGCTGTTGAGGTCTTCGATGAAGACATCGGCGCCGGCCATTTGAAGCGCTGCATGCTCGCCGCTCACCGCGAGGTTGTCGATGACGATGTCGTTGTAGGGGCGGCGGCCAAGCGTGGTCTTGTCCTTGGTGATCTGGACTTCCTTGATCACCACGCCGTCCATCGAAATCACCAGTTTGCCCATGCTTGGCCTCGTCTGTTGTCTTGTCTTGGTGGCGGAAGACACCGCCGCGCGTCAGTGCGGGCGAGCGATTCCCGACGTCAGCGCCTGAAGGGCCACCAGCCGCGCCCCATACTCGTCTGGCCCGTGACCCTTGCGAGGATCACGGCAATATTATCTTTGCCACCGGCCTGATTGGCAGCGTCGATGAGTGCGCTGGCCCCCGCTTCAAGTGTGGCGCTGGAGAGCAGCAGTTCGCTGATTCGAGCGTCATCGATCATGTCGGACAGGCCGTCGGAGCACATCAGCACCACATCGCCACCTCGCAGGTCATGCTGCTGGGACTCCAGCGGTACGGTCTCATCGACCCCCACAGCGCGCGTGACCAGGTTCTTGTTGTTCGAGAACGCGGCCTCTTCCCTGGTGATGAGTCCGGCATCGATCTGCTCTTGCAGCAAGGAGTGGTCTCGCGTGAGTTGGGTGAGCTTGCCATCGCGCAAGCGGTAGCAGCGCGAATCGCCCACATGGCCGAGCAACAGACGGCCTTCGCGGAACACGCCCACCACCAGCGTGGTGCCCATGCCGGCGTACTGCGGATTGCTGTGGGCGGCGTTGAAGATGGCGCGGTTGGCGTTGTCGACGCAGATGTCCATCGCCCGCCGAACGTCGGCATCACTGGCCTGTGCCGCCGCCTCGATCAACCACCGGCCGAGCTCGGTTCGAATGAATGAGGTGGCGATGTTGCTGGCCACCTCCCCAGCGTTGTAGCCGCCCATGCCATCGGCGAGCACAACCAGAGACGCGTCGAAATCAACCGCGACCGAGTCTTCGTTGTTGCGTCGCAAGCGGCCCGGATCGGTGGCGCTGAAAAACTCGAAGGGCATGGACTGGGGCCGAATCGAACAGGGGATTTGAGGACACGAATGGCACGCGTCCGTCACAGATCGGGATTGTGGGCCCGATCGGTGCGAGGCAGGCTGACTGTCTTGGCAAACGGCTGCGTGTCTGAGTCCTGCAAGAACGCCGGGTTCGTGACAACCGGCACACAACCGTGAGGGTCGACTGAAACCAGTGCCGCTGCGGCACGCAACTCGTTCGCCACCTGCCAGCCATCGGCATGACGCGCCTCGGGCGACTTGGACAACAAGCGCGCCACCAACTTCGCCAACGACTCGGGGAGCTCAGGGCGAACGGATCGGATGTCGGCTGCTGGCTCGTTGACGATCGCATGCAGCAATCGCGCCATCGACTCGTTCTGATGGGGCAGCTGCCCGGTCAGCAACTGAAACAGCATGACGCCCAGCGAGTACAAGTCGGTGCGCCCGTCGACCCGTCGGCCCGACAACTGCTCGGGCGACATGAACGACGGCGTACCCAACACGACGCCAGTTCGTGTGCGGCTGGCGTCAGCGACGCAGGCGATGCCGAAGTCGGTGACCTTCACCACGCCGGCGTCGAGATCAACCATCACGTTGGCCGGTTTGACGTCGCGATGAACCACGCCGTGGCTGTGGGCATAGGCCAGCGCATCGGCCACCCGAATGCCGATCTGCAAGACCACCGGCACGCTCAGCAGTTGCGCCGGCTGGGTGTGAGGCTGTAGGTCATGGCCAGTGAGGTATTCCATCGCAACATAAGCGGTACCGTCTTGCTCACCCGCATCGAGGATCCTGACGATGTCCGGGTGCTGCAAGCGACCTGCGGTTTCGGCCTCGCGAAAAAAACGCTGCCGCGCGTCTTCGAGCTCAGCGCCATCGAATTCGGTGGCCAGCGCCATGGTCTTCAGCGCGACTGCCTCGCCGGTGTGCGGATCCATTCCCAGGTAGACAGCACCCATGGCGCCACTTCCAAGCTGACGCTCGATCCTGTAACGGCCCAGGTTGCTGCGCTGTGCAGACGATCGCAGCGCGCTGTCGCTCATGGCCCGGCAGCTGTGCGACGTCGTGCCGCGATGGCCTTGCCAAGCAGCAGCACGAGCAGTGCGCCGCCAATGCCGGCGGCGTACTTGAGGACATCGGTGACCACCAGCTTGGGAAGCTGCGGCACCACATCAGCGTTGACCAGAGCCGGGTCGCTGAGCACCATGCTGCCGGCGATCCAGCCCAGCAGCATCGCGCCCAGCGTGATGATCAACGGGAAGCGGTCCATCAGACCGAGAACGAGCTGGCTGCCCCACACGATGATGGGAATGCTCACCAGAAGGCCAAAAATGACCAGCGGCATCGTGTGGTCTCCGCCGGCGTTTTCGGCTGCACCGGCGATCGCGATGACGTTGTCGACGCTCATCACCAGATCGGCCACGATCACCGTCTTGACCGCCCCCCAGAGACGGTCACTGCCTTCGATGTTTCCGTGGCCGTCGTCGTCCTCGGGCAGCAACAACTTGACGCCAATCCACACCAGCAAGATCGCTCCGGCGATTTTGAGAAACGGAATGGCCAAAAGCTGCAGCGCAAAAAAGATCAGGATCACCCGCAAGGCGATGGCGCCGGCGGTTCCCCACAAGATGCCTTTGACCCGCTGAGGCGGTGGCAGCTTGCGGCAGGCCAGTGCGATCACCACCGCGTTGTCGCCGCCCAACAGGATGTCGATCATGATGATCTGCCCGACGGCGATCCAAAACTCGGGGGTCAACAACGCTTCCATGCCGGGGCCTCATTCAGCTTGTTCAGTAGTCAGCGTCAGTTTAGGCGCCGACGTGGTGCTATGGGGTGGCGGAGGGCTTTCGAACCAGCAGCTCGAGCGGTCCGCGATACAGCGGACTGCCCATGCGCTGCGCGGCGGAAGAGCCTGCCAGTTCAAGCTGCGGCCAGCGATCAAGCAATTGTGAAAAAACCAGCTGCGCTTCCAGCAAGGTCAGCGAGGCACCCAGACACACATGGGGGCCCTGTCCGAAAGCCAGCGAGGGCGCTGGCCGGCGCGAGATGTCGAACTCATCCGGGCGCTCATGCTGAGCGGGGTCTCGGTTGGCAGAGCCGATGAGGGCGACCACCAGATCTCCGCGGCGCAGCGTCTGGCCATGCAGCGTCATCTCGGTGGTCACGCGTCGGCCGGTGTACTGCACAGGGCTGTCGAAGCGCAGAAGCTCACGCACAGCGGCTGGCAACAAGGCGCGATCTTCGGCAAGTGAGCGCCAAGCCGTCGGGTCCCTGAGCAGAATTTGCAGGCCGTTGGCCAACAGATGCCGGGTGGTCTCGTGGCCGGCGAACAGCAGCATCACGCACTGTGCCAGCAACTCGGCGCTGCCGCGGATCTGTCCGTCGCGCTCGGCCCGTACCAGTCGGTCGAGGACGTCGTCACGGCCGGGCTTGTCGAGGGATTGGCGCCGCGGCTGCAAGGCTGTCTCGAAGCGTGCGGCCATCTTCAGCAAAGCCGTTTGGGCGCGCAAGGCCTGCTCGCGGGTCGGTTCGATCGCGCCCAGGAAACTGGCCAGTTCATCGGAGCCTTCGAGGAACCCTCCTGGGACGGCTTCGTCGTCAACGCCCATCAGCGTGGCGATCGCCTGAGCGGGCAACGGCCGCGCCAGCGTGCTCACGAAATCGAAGCCGGCCAGCGGATCGGCCGCGTCCAGCCGGTCAGCGATCGCCTGAGTCAATCGTGGCACCAGACGCTGCAGATCGGCCGGGCGGAACGCGCTGGCCATGACCTGGCGCACGCGAGCGTGATCGGGCGCATCCAGAAAGATCAGTGCGCGGGCAAACAGCCGCTGGAAGCCGCGAAGCTCAGTGCGCGGCTCGCTGCCGCGCATGACCCAACCCCCGGTGCGTTGCGCCGAGAACCGCGCATCGCGCAGCACCATGTCGACGTCGGCGTGGCGAGACACCAGCCACGCACCGCCGAAAAACTCCTCGCTCCACGCCACCGGCGCGCTTTCACGCAAGCGGCGGTAAGCGGGATAGGGGTCGCTCAGGAAGTCGTCGTCGAGCAGTTGCCGGCCCAGGCAACCGACCACTGTGAGGGCGCCGGGCGCCGGCGCGAAATTCGCCGGCGCCCGGCCCCTGACTGGCATCAAAGCAGTTTCTTGAGCAGCTTGGCCATCTCGGAAGGGTTGCGCGTGACGGTGAAGCCGCACTCTTCCATCACCGCGAGCTTGGCATCGGCGGTGTCGGCGCCGCCGGAGATCAGCGCGCCGGCGTGGCCCATGCGCTTGCCTGCCGGAGCAGTCACACCGGCAATGAAGCCGACGATGGGTTTCTTCATGTTCTTCTGGCACCAGCGCGCGGCCTCGGCCTCGTCGGGTCCGCCGATCTCGCCAATCATGATCACGGCGTCGGTGTCGGGGTCGTCGTTGAACAACCGCATGATGTCGATGTGCTTGAGCCCGTTGATCGGATCGCCGCCGATGCCCACAGCGCTCGACTGGCCGAGGCCGATTTCGGTGAGTTGGGCCACGGCTTCGTAGGTGAGCGTGCCTGAGCGGCTGACCACACCGATGCGTCCCTTGCGGTGGATGTGCCCCGGCATGATGCCGATCTTGATTTCCTCGGGCGTGATCAGCCCGGGGCAGTTGGGGCCCAGCAGCAGCGTCTTCTTGCCGCCGGCGGCTTCCTTCTTGATCATCTTGTTGCGCACTTCGAGCATGTCGCGAACAGGAATGCCTTCGGTGATGCAGATGGCCAGATCGAGGTCGGCTTCAACCGCTTCCCAGATGGCTGCGGCGGCGCCGGGAGGCGGCACGTAGATGACGCTGACGGTAGCGCCCGTGGCGCCGGCGGCTTCACGCACGTTGGCGTAAATGGGGATGCCTTCGAAGTCTTCGCCGGCCTTCTTCGGGTTGACGCCCGCGACGAAGCAGTTCTTGCCGTTGGCGTAGTCACGGCACATGCGGGTGTGGAACTGACCCGTCTTGCCGGTGATGCCTTGCGTGATGACCTTGGTGTCTTTGTTGATCAGGATGCTCATGGTGTGTGTGTCCTTAGTCGGAAGGCGCTTACTTTTC
>CANGBT010000010.1 GCA_947452135.1 Burkholderiales bacterium | reverse complement strand
GCCCCGTCGTCATGTCGGTGCTCAACAAGGCCCCCGAGTCGTCGCTGACGAACGGCTACGGCTACTACTACGGCTGAACCCCACACAAGGACATTCATGAACATCGAAACCACGTCCCTGCCCGTCACACCCGTGACCGTGGCCGTCATCGGCCTGGGCTATGTGGGGCTGCCGCTGGTGGTCGAATTCGGCAAGCACACGCGCACCATCGGCTTCGACATCGTCGAGTCCAAGGTCAAGCTGTGCCGCACCGGCGACGACCCCTCGCACGAGATCGCCAAGTCGCACATGCGCCTGGCCACGCACGCCAGCTACACCCACGACCCGGCTGCGCTGCGCGAGGCCGACTTCATCCTGGTGGCGGTGCCCACGCCGGTCGACTCGGCGCACATCCCCGACTTCGGGCCGCTGCTGCGCGCCAGCCGCGCCGTGGGCGAGAACCTGCGAGCCGGTGCCACCGTGGTCTACGAGTCGACCGTGTACCCCGGCGCCACCGAGGAGATCTGCATCCCGGCGCTTGAGCAGGCCTCGGGGCTGACCTGGAAGCGCGACTTCTTCGTGGGCTACAGCCCCGAGCGCATCAACCCCGGCGACCGCGAGCACGGCCTCACGCGCGTGATGAAGGTGGTGGCCGGCGACACGCCCGACACGCTCGACAAGGTGGCGCGGCTGTACGAAATGATCGTCGAGCCCGGCGTGCACCGCTGCAGCAGCATCAAGGCGGCCGAGGCCTGCAAGGTGATCGAAAACACCCAGCGCGACCTGAACATCGCGCTGATGAACGAGCTGTCGATCATCTTCGAGCGCATCGGCCTGGACACCCAGGAAGTGCTTGAGGCCGCCGGCACCAAATGGAACTTCCTGAACTTCAGGCCGGGGCTGGTGGGCGGCCACTGCATCGGCGTCGATCCGTACTACCTGACCCACAAGGCCGAGATGCTGGGCTACCACCCGCAGGTGATCCTGGCGGGCCGGCGCATCAACGACGGCATGGGCAAGTACATCGCCGAGCAGACCATCAAGCAGATGATCGCCAACGGCAGCTACGTCAAGGGCGCGCGCGTCAACGTGCTGGGGCTGACCTTCAAGGAAAACTGCGCCGACCTGCGCAACAGCAAGGTGATGGACATCGTCAACGAGCTCAAGAGCTTTGGCGCCGAGGTGTTCGTGCACGACCCCGAGGCCAACCCCGAAGAAGCGATGCAAGAGTTCGGCATCCGGCTGGTGCCCTGGGACGAGCTGCCGCGCGCCGACGCGATGGTGGCCGCCGTGGCCCACCGGCATTACCGCGAATTCCACGCCGACGACTTCTGCCGCAAGGTGATCCGCAACGGCTGCTTCATCGACGTCAAGTCGAGCTACGACCCGGCGGCGTTGCAGGGCTGCGGGCTGCACGTGTGGCGGCTGTGATCCGGCGGTCGGGGCCGTGGCAAGCTGCTACCGTCGGCTGACTAGGCGGGCCATGTCGGCCCGGCTCCAACCCACGCGCCGCCACGACCGCTGCGGCGCTTCACACAGCGATGCGCAGTTCCAGCACACGGCGGGCCAAGTTCGACACCACGGGGCTCTACGAGTACCCGACGCACCTGCGCGAGGCCATCGAAGACCTGCCGCACGCACCTGGCGTGTACGTGTTTCATGGCGAGGAAGGCGACTTGCCGCTGTACATCGGCAAGAGCGTCAACCTGCGCAGCCGCGTGCTGTCGCACCTGCGCACCGTCGACGAGGCTCGCATGCTGCGCCAGACCCGGCGCATCAGCCACATCCGCACCGCCGGCGAGATCGGCGCGCTGCTGCTCGAGGCGCGCATGATCAAGCAGCTCCAGCCGCTGCTCAACCAGAAACTGCGCCGCAGCCGCGAGCTGTGCTCGCTGAGCCTGCGCGAAGGCACGCCCGCCGTGGTGTATTCGAGGGACCTGAACTTCGCCACCGAACCGCACCTGTATGGTCTTTACGGCAGCCGGCACGCCGCACTCGACGGCTTGCGCTCGCTCGCCGACGAGCACCGTCTTTGCTACGCCGCACTCGGCCTTGAAAAGCTCAAGGCCGGCAAGCCGTGCTTTCGGGCCATGCTGCACCAGTGCGCCGGCGTGTGCCGCGGTGACGAAACCCCCGAGGCGCACCACGCGCGCTTGCTGTCGGGCCTGCAGGGTCTGCGCATCGCATGCTGGCCGCATCCCGGGGCGGTCGGGCTGGTCGAGCGCTTCGAGGACGAGCGCCAGATCCACGTGATCCGCAACTGGTGCTACCTGGGCAGCGTGAGCGATCCGGCCGAAGCGAAACAACTCGATGTGCAGGCCGCCGGCTTCGACGCCGACGGCTACAAGATCCTGTGCCGGTCCCTGCTCGAAGGCGCGGCCGAACTCATCGCGCTGTAGCGCGGTACCGCCCTTGAGTTTCCTCGCGTGCGCATGCCCTGAGCCTTGAGGCGGCTCAACGCCGCGCGCATCGAACCCACCAACATCGTCGGCTGGACCACAAGCAGTCTCTGGCTGCCTGGCCCGCCGAGAGATTGGAGGTTCCTCATGTCAACAACCGATCAGCGCCTGGTGCGCTGGACCCTGACAGGAACGCTCGCCGCGCTGACTGTCCTGATGGCCGCGTGTGGCGGTGGCAGCACCGGACCCGGTGACACCAGCGCCCGGCTCGCGAAGGCCTCCTCGGTCCACGCCGGCAGCACCGCAGATCCGCTGGCGACCCAAGCGGTGGTCACCGACCCGCCGGCGGACACCGCCACCCCTGCCGCCGACGCCGTCGCAGCCGCCACGCCAGACGTCGCTGCTGGCGTTCCGGTTGCGCCGCTCGCCGCCAACGAGCCGCTGGCGCTGGTGCTCAATGAGACGCTGGACACGCACCCGGTGTCGGTCGATGGCAGCGGCAAGCTGCTGTCGTGGGTCACGCCGGCCGACCACGCCTTCGACCGCGTGAGCTTCCTGTCGTGGGACATGCTGCTCAACCGCATGCCGACCGATCCGGCCAATGGCCTCAAGGTGATCTACACCCACTCGGAATACTCGCCCGTCACGCTGGCGGGCAGCACCTGGCCCAACAACCCGGCGGGCAAGAACGCCATGCTGGCCGAGTCGGCCGCGCTGTACTACGCCTACTCGGGCAACCGCGCGGTGATCGACCTCGTGCGAGGGCTGCTCGACCACCAGCTGCAGTACGGCACCACACCGTCCACCAGCGCGTGGGCCAAGGTGCCCTGGTCCACCGGCAAGGCCTCGTCCATCACCTACGGCAACGACACACTGCGCGAGGGTGCCGGCGTGGTCGAGCCCGACAAGGTGGGCGAGCTCGGCGTCAACGGCTACCTGCGGTTCTGGCAGATCACCGGCGACGTGCGCTACCGCGACGCGGCCATTGCCTGCGCCGACGCGCTGCTCAAGAACCTGCGCGGCAACACCACCGCCAGCCGCTCGCCATGGCCGTTCCGGGTCAATGCGCAAAGCGGCGCCAGCGTCGAGGACTACGGCAGCCACGTGATCGCGCCGATCCGGCTGTTCGACGAGCTGATCCGCCTGAACCTGGGCAACGTGGCCGGCTACACGACGGCACGTCAGGCGGTGTGGACCTGGCTGATGACCTACCCGATGACCAACAACCGCTGGAACCAGTACTTCGAGGACGTGCCGCCCAGCCGCAGCCTGTTTTCCAACTTCAACCAGTACGTGCCGGGCCAGACCGCGCGCTACCTGCTCGAAAACCCCGAACGCGATGCCGCCTGGAAGGCCAAAGCCGCCGGGCTGATCAGCTACATCGAGACGCGCTTCGGCGGCGACTACGCGGGCGACCCGGGGCTGTTTCACGGCGCGCGCGTGATCTCCGAGCAGACCGCCTACATGTTCAAGATGGCCAGCCACACCTCGCGCTTCGGCGCGGTCAATGCGCTGTATGCCGCGGCCACTGGCGACGCCATCGCCAAGGACAAGGCGTTTCGCTCGCTCAACTGGGCGACCTACATGGCGCGCGACAACGGCACCGTCAACGAGGGGCCGGGCGAGTCGGTCGCGGGCGTGAACTTCTGGTTCACCGACGGGCACGGCGACTACGTGCGCCACTTCATGATCGCCATGGGCGCCTTCCCCGAATGGGCGCCGGCCGGCGAGAACCACCTGGTGCGCTCATCGTCGGTGGTCACCGCGGTGACCTACGCCAGCGACTCGATCAACTACGACACCTGGGACGCCGCGTCGACCGAGGTGCTGCGCGTGGCCTCGCTGCCGCAAGGCGTGAGCGCCGGCGGGTTGGCGCTGCCGCAGCGTGCGGATGTGGCGGCGGCGGGCTGGACCTACGACAGCGCCACCGGCGTGCTCAAGGTGCACCACGACAGCGGCACGCATGTGCAGGTGGTGCTCAACGCCGCCCTGGTGCCACCCACGCTCGGCATCACCTCACCGGCCAACGGCACCGTGCTGATCGCGCCGGCGATGGTCGACGTGAGTGCGCTGGCCAGCGACAACGGTCGCGTCACGCACGTCGAGTTTTTCAGCGGCACCACGCTGATCAACGACATCGCCAGCCCGCCGTACCAGTTCAGCTGGGGGCCGCTGCTGCCGGGCAGCTACACGCTCACCGCGCGAGCCACCGACGACGACGGTCTGAGCAGCAGCACCAGCGTGGACATCTCGGTGGTGCCGGTGGCGCCTCCCACGCCGGTGGTGATCATGGGCAGCGCCGCCGAGGGCACCACCAACGACTACATCACCGATGCCAGCGGCGCCTACATCAACGCCAACCGGGTGCAGGCCACGGCCACGGTCGCGGCCACCACGATCAAGGCCAAGGTCGGCGCCATCGCCGGGCACTACCAGTTCGCCATCTTTGCCGACAGCAACGGCGTGCCCGGATCGAAGCTGGCCGACACCGGCGAGGTCAACGTCACCACCTCGGGCTGGCAGTCACTGCCGCTGACCGCGCCGCTGCCCCTGACCAGCGGCCAGTGGTACTGGATCGCCGCGTGGTCGAACGACGTCAATGCGCGCGTGAGTGCGACCAGCGGATCGCTGCGCTGGGGTGCCTATGCGTACAGCACCACCTGGCCGAGCCCGCCTCTGCTGCGCGGCAGCGCGCCGTTCGCGTATTCGATCTACGCCACCAACGGCAACTGATCGAGCCCGGCGGGCTCGGTTGATGGCACTCAAGGCCGTGCAACCGACCCGCCGATAAGTTCTGCCCACTGCCCCGGACGGCGTCATCCCGGGGCCATTGATGTCGCACGGGAGGTCCTTGATGCATTCGGAAAACCAGCGCCGGCGGCGCGCAGTTCTGGGTTGGCTGGGTGCTCCTGCGCTCGCGGCGCTGGCCGGTTGCGGCGGTGGCAGCAGCAGCGCGAGTACCGACACCTTGCGTCAGGCGCAGCGTGTGGCGCCCCGGGTGACGCGAGACGATCCGCCGCGCCGGCGCGCTCAGGCCTTCGAGCGCCGCGGCATCACCGCCATCGTCACGTCGGCCGATGGCAGCGCCATGGGCGTGACCCACACCGACGGCCGCGTGATGCTGCTCGACAGCCAGGGCCACGAGACGCGCACGCTGCAACCGGCAGGCAGCGCGGTGTGCGTGGGGCTGGTGTTCAGCGCCGACGGCCGCTTGCTCGTGGGCGTGGGCCGCGACGGCCTGGCGCTGGGCTGGGGCGTGGACAGCGGTGCGCGCCGGTTCACGCTGCGCGGCCACGACCACGGGCTGCGCGCGGTCGCCTCGGGCGCACGCGGCGCGGTGGTGGTCACCGGTGGCGAAGGTGCGCGCGTGCTGAGCTGGGACGGCAACAACGGCCAGCTGCGTCAGGTGATGCACGCGGGGGATTTCATCAATGCGCTCAGCGTGAGCCCTGACGGACGGCTGGTCGCCAGCGGCTGCGCCGATGCACGCGTGCTGGTGTGGGACAGCGCCAGCGGCAAGCTGCTGTTCACGCTGCGCGGCCACGCCGGCGAACTCAGCGCCGTGAGCTTCAGCCCCGACGCGCGGCAGATCGCCAGCGCCGGCAACGACGGCAAGGTGCTGATCTGGGACGTGGCCAGCGGCCAGCAGATTCAGGCGCTGGCCGGGCAGCGCGCGCCGCTGCGCAGCCTGGCCTTCAACACCGACGGCTCGCTGCTCGCCGGTGGCGGCCAGAGCGGTCAGGTGCTGGTGTGGGACAGCGCCACGCACGACGTGGTGCAAGACCTTACCGGCTCGACCACCGCCGTCAACGCACTCGTGTTCGACGCGCTCGGGCACAACCAGTTGCTCGCCGGCAATGAAGACAGCCAGCTGCTGTCGTGGGTGTTGCCGGCGCGCGGCGCTCGCTGACACCGCTCATCTGACACCTCGGGAGATATCAGCATGTTGAATTGGATGTCCGCTTGGGGGCGGTCGGTGCGCTCTGGCCTGATGGCGCTGGTGCTGCTGGTGGCCGCATCGGGGTGGGTCTCGCCGGCACGGGCTGCCGGTGATCCGGCGCAAGGCCCCGGCGGGCCGATCCTGGTGGTCACCTCGGGCAGCGCCAACTTCGGCAACTACTACGCCGAGATCTTGCGCACCGAAGGCTTCAACGCCTTTGCGGTGGCCGACATCGGCACCGTGAGCGCAGCCACGCTCAGCGCCTACGACGTGGTGCTGCTGTCGCAGATGTCGCTCACGGCCGAGCAGGTCACCACGCTGACCAACTGGGTGAACGCCGGCGGCAACCTGATCGCCATGGCGCCCGACGCGCAACTGGCCGGCCTGCTGGGCATCACGCCGGCCGGCCTGACGATGGACAACGGCTACGTGCTGGTCGACAACGCCACCGCGGCGGGCAACGGCATCGTCGGTCAGACCCTGCAGTTTCACGGCAGCGCCGGTCTCAACACCCTCAGCGGCGCCACCGCCCTGGGCACGCTCTACAGCGGCACGGCCACCGCCACCGTCTATCCGGCGCTCACGCTGCACGCCTCGGGCAGCGGGCTGGCGGCCGCCTTCGCCTACGACCTGGCCCGCTCGGTGGTCTACACGCGGCAGGGCAACCCGGCATGGGCCACGCAAGAACGTGACGGCCTGTCGCCGGTGCGCTCCAACGACAAGTTCTTTGGCGCAGCCGCGACCGACGTGAAACCCGACTGGATCGATCTGGGCAAGGTGGCCATTCCGCAGGCCGACGAGCAGCAGCGCTGGCTGGCCAACCTGATCCTCACCATGAACACCACGCGCAAGCCGCTGCCGCGCTTTTGGTACTTCCCCAACGGCAAGAAGGCGGTCGTGGTGATGACCGGCGACGACCACGGCAACGGCGGCACCGGCGCGCGCTTCGAACAGTTCAAAGCGGCCAGTCCGGCCGGCTGCTCGGTGGCCAACTGGGAGTGCGTGCGCGGCACCTCGTACATGTACGCCAGCACGCCGATCACCGACGCGGCCGCCGCGCAGTACGACGCCGAGGGCTTCGAGCTCAGCGCGCACGTGAGCACCGGCTGCGCCGACTACACGGCCGCCTCGCTCGAGTCGAACTACGCCTCTCAGCTGCCCGCGTGGCAATCCATGTTCCAGAGCCTGCCGGCGCCGGTCACCCAGCGCCACCACTGCGTGGTCTGGAGCGACTGGGCCAGCGGCGCCGAGGTGCAGTTCAACCATGGCGTGCGGCTCGACACCACCTACTACTACTGGCCGGCGGCATGGGTCAACGACACGCCGGGCGTGTTCACCGGCTCGGCCATGCCGATGCGCTTTGCGCGGCTCGACGGCACGCTGGTGGACGTGTACCAGGCCGCCACGCAGATGAGCGACGAAGCCGGCCAGAGCTTTCCATTCACCGTGGACACCCTGCTCGACCGCGCCCTGGGCGCCGAGGGCTACTACGGGGCATACACCATCAATGCGCACACCGACTTCGCGGTGTTGCCGGAGTCGTCTGCGACGGTCTCGTCCGCCGTGGCGCGCGGCGTGCCGGTGGTCAGCGCACGGCAGATGCTCACCTGGATCGATGCGCGCAACGACTCGTCGTTCGGCTCGTTCGTCTGGGACGGCAGCGCCTTGGGTTTCAACGTGACGCGCGCCGCTGCGGCCACCGGCTTGCAGGCCATGTTGCCCATGAACGCCAACGGCCGCGCACTGGTGGGCATCACCCTGGGCGCAGCCTCCGTGGGCTACACCACACGCACCGTCAAGGGCATCGACTACGCCTTCTTCGCCGCCAACACCGGTGCCTATGTGGCCACCTACGGCGCCGCCGCCGGCGCGCCCGTGGTGCTGACCAGCAGCCCGACCGCCGGTGCCACCGGCGTGGCCACCACCGCACGCGCGTCGGCCACCTTCAGCGAGGCGATGGACCCGGCCACCGTGGGCGGCAGCACCTTCGAGCTGCGTGATGCCGCCGGCGCGCTGGTGAGTGCCAGCGTGGCCTACGACGCCATCACGCGCACCGCCACGCTCACGCCCGGCACCGTGCTGGGCGCGGGCGTGACCTACACGGCGCTGCTGCATGGCGGCGCCACCGACCCGCGCGTGAAAGACGCCACCGGCATCGCCCTGGCCGCCGACGTGAGCTGGAGCTTCACCACCGCCGTTGCGCTGGGATCGGGCTGCCCGTGCGGCGCCTGGGGTGCCGCCACCACGCCCACGCTGGCTTCGGCCGCCGACCCCAACCCGGTGGAACTCGGCGTGCGCTTTCGCACCGACGTCAACGGCTTCGTGAGCGGCGTGCGCTTCTACAAGGGCACGGGCAACACCGGCACGCACACCGGCAGCCTGTGGACCACCGGCGGCACGCGGCTGGCCACGGCCACCTTCGGCACCGAGACGGCCACCGGCTGGCAGCAGGTCGACTTCGCCACGCCGGTGGCGGTGACCGCCAACACGGTCTACGTGGCGTCGTACTTCGCGCCGCGCGGCAACTACGCGGCCGACCTGCGCTACTTCGCCAACACCGGGGTCGATGTGCCGCCGGTGCACCTGCTGCGCGACGGCACCAGCGGCGCCAACGGGCTGTATGCCTATGCGTCGGCGAGCACCTTCCCCAATGCGTCGTACCTGTCGAGCAACTACTGGGTCGACGTGGTGTTCAGCACCGCCGTCGCCGCTGACACCACGCCGCCCACGGTCAGCGCCACCTCGCCGGTGAATGGCGCAACAGCCGTCTCCGCCACCACCACGGCGAGTGCCACTTTCAGCGAGGCGCTCGACGCCACCACCGTGGGCACCGGCACCTTCGAGTTGCGCGATGCCGCCGGCGCGCTGGTCGCCGGCACGGTTTCGTACAACGCGACCACGCGTCAGGCGAGCTTCGCGCCTGCGGCTGCGCTGGCCGCGTCGACCACCTACACCGCCACGCTCAAGGGCGGCGCCACCGATCCGCGCATCAAGGACGCCGCCGGCAACGCGCTCGCGCAAAGCGCGACGTGGAGCTTCACCACCGCCGCCGCCACCGGTGGCGGCACAGGCAGCTGCGCCTCACCGACCAACGCCACCGTGGCAGAGAACTGCCTGACGGGCAATGCGGCCAGCGAATGGGACATCACCGGCGCGGGCGACCTGAGCATCCAGGGCTACGCCACGCAGATCAGCGTGAACCGAGGCGCCAGCGTGGGCTTCAAGGTCAACACCAACGCGGCGAACTACCGCTTCGACATCTACCGGCTGGGCTACTACGGCGGTCTGGGCGCGCGCAAGGTGGCCAGCGTCAACCCCACGGCCAGCCTGCCGCAAAGCCAGCCGGCGTGCCTGACCGACGCCACCACCGGCCTCATCGACTGTGGCAACTGGGCCACCTCGGGCTCGTGGACGGTGCCGGCCGATGCGGCCTCGGGCATCTACATCGCCAAGGTGATCCGTGCCGACACGCTGGGCGCGAGCCACATCGTGTTCGTGGTGCGCAACGACGCGAGCACCGCCGACGTGATGTTCCAGACCTCGGACACCACCTGGCAGGCCTACAACAACTACGGCGGCAACAGCCTGTACACCGGCTCGCCGGCCAACCGCGCCTACAAGGTCAGCTACAACCGGCCGTTCAACACCCGGGTGGTCGACAACGGCCAGGACTGGCTGTTCAACAGCGAGTACCCGATGGTTCGCTGGCTCGAGGCCAACGGCTACGACGTGACCTACACGAGCGGCGTGGACACCGACCGCGCTGGCAGCCTGCTGCTCAACCACCGCACCTTCTTGTCGGTGGGCCACGACGAGTACTGGTCGGCAGCGCAGCGCACCAGCGTCGAGACCGCGCGCAACGCCGGCGTGAACCTCGCGTTCTTCAGCGGCAACGAGATCTTCTGGAAAACCCGATGGGAAAACAGCACCGACGGCAGCGCCACGCCCTACCGCACCCTGGTGAGCTACAAGGAAACCACCGCCGGCGCCAAGATCGATCCGACGACGACGTGGACCGGCACCTGGCGTGACCCGCGCTTCAGCCCGCCGGCCGATGGCGGCCGCCCCGAAAACGCGCTGAGCGGCACGATCTTCATGGTCAACGACGGCGCCACCACCTCGCTGGTGGTGCCAGCGGCCGACGGCCAGATGCGCTTCTGGCGCAACACCTCGGTGGCCACGCTGGCGGCAGGCACTTCGGCCACGCTGCCCAACGGCACGCTGGGCTACGAGTGGGACATCGACGCCGACAACGGCTTCCGTCCGGCCGGTCTGGTGCGCCTGTCGACCACCACCGTGGCCAATGCGCCGCTGCTGGTGGACTATGGCTCGACCTACGGCACGGGCACCGCGACCCACTCGCTCACGCTGTACCGCCACGCCAGCGGCGCGCGGGTGTTCGGCGCCGGCACGGTGCAATGGGCGTGGGGGCTCGATGCCACCCACGACCGCAGCGGCACGCCGGCCGATGTGCGCATGCAGCAAGCCACCGTCAACCTGCTGGCCGACATGAACGTGCAGCCAGCCACGCTGCAAACCGGTCTGGTGGCCGCCAGCGCGTCCGCCGACACCGTCGCGCCCACCTCCACGCTGGTGTCGCCTGCGGCCGGCGCCAACCTGGCCACCGGCAGCCCCGTGACGGTCAGCGGCACCGCCACCGACAGCGGCGGCGGCGTGGTGGGCGGCGTCGAGGTGTCGGTCGATGGCGGCAGCACCTGGCACCCGGCCACCGGCCGCGCCAGCTGGACCTACGCGTGGACACCCTCCACCGCCGGCCCGGTGATCATCAAGACGCGCGCCACCGACGACAGCGGGCTGAGCGAGATTCCCGGCCCCGGCACCGGCGTGAGCGTGGGCAGCGTCAGCGCGACCTGCCCATGCACGATCTGGCCGGCGTCCACCGTGCCGGCCGTGGTCAGCGACTCGGACACCGGATCGGTGAACCTGGGCGTGCGCTTTTCCACCGACACCGCGGGCTTCATCACCGGGCTGCGCTACTACAAGGGCACGGCCAACACCGGCACGCACGTGGGCACGTTGTGGACCAACGGCGGCACCGCGCTGGCCAGCGCCACCTTCACCGGCGAGACGGCCTCGGGCTGGCAGCAGGTGAGCTTCGCCACACCGGTGGCGGTGACGGCCAACACGGTCTATGTGGCGTCGTACCTGGCGCCAGCCGGCCGCTACGCCGCCGACAGCGGCTACTTCACCTCGGCCGGCGTCGACCGCGCGCCGCTGCACGCACCGCGCACCGGCGTGAGCGGCAGCAACGGCGTCTATGCCTACGCCTCGGGCACCGCCTTCCCGACGTCGACCTACCTCGCCACCAACTACTGGATCGACGTGGTGTTCGACACCGCCACCACCCCGCCACCGGCCGACACCACGCCGCCCACGGTCAGCGCCGTCACGCCGGCGGCCAATGCCACCGGCATCAGCGTGGCCACCACCGTGAGCGCGACCTTCAGCGAGGCGCTGGACGCCACCACCGTCAACGCCGCCAGCGTCACGCTGCGCAGCGCTGCCGGCACGCTGGTGAGCGCCACCGTGACCTACAACGCCACCACCCGCGTGGCCACGCTCACGCCCACGGCCGCGCTCACGGCACAAACGGTCTACACCGCCAGCGTGTCGACCGCGGTGCGCGATGTGGCCGGCAACGCCTTGGCCACGGCCCAGAGCTGGTCGTTCACCACCGCCGCAGCCGTGGTGACGGACACCACGCCGCCCACGGTCACCGTCACCTCGCCAACCAGCGGCGCCACCGGCATCTCGCGCACCGCCAACATCACCGCCACCTTCAGCGAGGCCATGAGCGCGGCGTCCATCAGCGGCGCGAGCTTCGACTTGCGCGGGCCCGGCGGCACCCTGATTGCGTCGGCGGTGAGCTACAGCGCCACCGCCCGTCGCGCCACGCTCAACCCCACGCCCACGCTGGCCACGCTGACGACCTACACCGTCACCGTGCACGGCGGCACCAGTGCTGCGACGGTGAAGGACAGCGCCGGCAACGCTCTGGCCGCCGACCGCGTCTGGACCTTCACGACCCGCTGAATCACACCCGCTTCCACCACGGGGCCTGGCGGGCGGCCCCGATCGGAATCACCGCAAGGAATCACCGCATGAACATCACCCGACGTCAACTTCACCAGACCGCCCTGTCCACCGCCGCGCTCGGCCTTCTGGGCGCGCCGACGGGCCACGCACTCGCCGCCACGGCCGAAGACCTGCACAAGGATTCCGACCAATTGCTGGCCAACCTCTACAAGCAAAACCCGACCGCCTCGATGATCGGAAACCGCTCCAAGGCCATGCTGGTGTTCCCGAAAATCCTCAAGGCCGGGCTGATCTTCGGCGGCGCCTACGGCGAAGGCGTGTTCATGCGCGGCGGGCGGGTCGTCGATTACTACAACTCGGTGTCCGCCTCCTGGGGCCTGCAAGCCGGCGCCGAATCGTTTGGTTACGTCGTCTTCCTGATGAGCGAAAAGGCGGTGAAGTACCTCGACGACTCCAAGGGCTGGGAGTTCGGCGTGGGCCCCACCCTGGTGATGGTCGACGACGGCGTGGCCAAGAACCTGTCGACCTCCACCCTGAAGGACGATGCCTACGCCTTCATCCTGAACCAGGAAGGCCTCATGGCCAGCCTGAGCATCGAGGGCACCAAGATCAGCCGCATCAAGCGCTGAGCGCTGGGGGCCGCGCCAGGGCGGCCGACGCAAGACGCCATCGAGCGTCAGCGTGACGGCGCCATGCCGGCCCGGGTGGCCGGCATGTTGTCGCCGGCACCGCAGGCAATATATGGCGCGTACATCATATATGCCCAATATATCGCATGTATCGCATATATCGCGCATGCCATATATGACAATCTCTTCATGCAAAACCCCCTGAATAGGGGGTGTTCAGCCACGCCCACCTCAGTGACATCAGGTCACGGGCCGCTCAGACTGGGTCTCGCACCAAGCCCATCAACACTGCCCAGCCCTCGGACGCTGGACGAAAGAGCACCATGAAGCTACCCCTGATCCGTACCGCCACCACCGCGCTGGCCCTGACTTTGTCGATGATCACAGGCCAGGCGTTTGCAACCCCTGTCACCTACTGGCTCAGCGGCAAATTTATCCTTCAAGGGGATGTGACCACGGAGTCGGATCTGGTCAGTGACAATACGTCTTACAGTGGGTCAATAACGGTAGACGAGGACCTGGGAACCTTTACGGCATGGTCTTTTTCCACCCAGGCCAGCGGCGCGTTTGATGCTTACAACTACCAAAGCCTGTCTGGTGGAAGTACAGGTTTGGGGCCTTTTATTGCGTTTTGCAGCGGCCCCTGCGACGGCACGGGAGATCCGGCCCGAGGGCTGTTACTTATTCCACGCTCGCAATTTTCTATTCCAGGTATCTCGACTGACCTTACCATGTTGGAATTCATGGGTGGCTCAAACACTGACGGTCTCGCATTTTGTGGAATATATGCATCCGACTGTGGTGATACTGTCGAACCCAACACCTATATTGAAGCCATTCGATTCGGCGACGTGAATATCGCCCCCGTCCCCGAACCCGAAACCTATGCCCTGATGCTGGCCGGTCTGGGCCTGGTGGGCTTCATGGCGCGCCGGCGCAAGGCCACGTAAACCGTCAGTTCATCGACACACCAAAAGCCGGCCCGGGTGGCCGGCTTTTTCTTTGGGTTGCACCGCCCGCCCAATGTTGCCCAACCTGCACGCCAAACCCCCCTGAATGAGGGGTGTTCAAGATCGGCCCTCTCGGCGACATTGGCTCATGGGCGCTCAGTCTCGCCCCGACCCCAACAACCCGCCGGCCTTCGCGATCAAGGCCGAAACCCAAAAGGCAACCCGTTCATGAGCGCAACGTCAAAACCCTCGCCGGCGCAAGGTGTGCTGCCGGTGCTGTCCAGTCAGGAAGGATCGAGGAATTACTTTGGCTCTTCGGCAGAACTCAAGGATGGACTGGAGATCTTCGAGCTCGACAACAGCGATTTGTCTTTGTCGGTCTGGCAGGCATTGGATCTGATCTGAGCGGGTTCCCGCCGATGCCCCTCGCCCTGTCCGTCGAACCAAGAACCGGCTCGCTGATGCTGCTGGGTCTGGCGGTGGCGGGAGGCGACGTAAGGCGCACTGATCCGTCAGTTCATCACCCCCGCAGAGCCGGCCCGAGTGGCCGGCTTTTGTTTGGACGCAGCACTTTCTGCTGGCGGCGGCGCCGACTTCCCGGGTTGGCCGCGCACCCGTTTTGACAAAAGCTACACGCATCGCAATAATTCGTATATCCATTGTGTACTCACGACCAGGAGCAACCCATGCGTGACGCCGCCATCAATCTGCGTGCGCTGCCCGAGCAGCGCGATCTAATCGATCACGCCGCCAGCCTGCTGGGCAAGAACCGCTCAGACTTCATGCTCGAAGCGGCCTGCGACCGCGCTCAGGCTGTGTTGCTCGATCAGGTTCTCTTCAGCCTAGACGCAGACAAGTTCAAGCAGTTCACCGCCTTGCTCGATGCCCCTGTAGCCCCTAACCCCGGGTTGGAGCGTCTCATGGCAGTCAAGGCGCCATGGAGCGCCGACGCGGCATGAGCTTGCAGCTTGGCGCGCCGATTCCGCTGGCCGCCGCTCACCTGCTGGACGAATTCGCTTGCGGCGAAGCCAGTCTCGATTACTGGCTCAAGCGCCGGGCCATGACCAACCAGCTGAGCGGAGCCAGCCGAACCTTCGTCGTCACCGACCCGCAGGGGTGCGTTCACGGCTATTACGCGATGGCGGCCGGCGCAGTTTCACACCAGGCCGCCACCAGCAGCGTGCGGCGCAACATGCCCGATCCGGTGCCGGTGATGGTGCTGGCCCGGCTGGCCGTGGACCATCGTGCTCAGGGCATCCACCTTGGAGCAGCCTTGCTGCGCGACGCGGTCGGCCGCACGGTGAGCGTTTCGCACAACGCCGGCGTGCGGGCGCTGCTCGTACACGCCCTTCACGACCGCGCCAAACAGTTCTATGAGCACCACGGATTCCAGCAGTCGCCGCAGCATCCGATGACGCTGATGCTGCGGCTGAACTCGGTGAAGGCCTGAACGGGCAACTGCTGCTGCCCTCGACGCACGGAGCATCAAACCGTCAAAGCGACCGCACAGTGCCAGCCCTTGTGGCGAGTAGTTCAGCTAGGGAAGCTGCCATCGGGTTCCCATCGACACACCGTACTTTTTGCGTGACAAATGAGCACACCCTTGGCGGGATTGATGCCAACGTACAAAATCTCAGTTCATCACTTTTCGCCTGATGAGTGGATAAGAGTTCAATCTTCCGACCTAAAACTACGTTACCGCGCCCGCTTCAGCGCCGAAAGGTCTGGACCTGGGAATCCCTATCCTTAACTCGCCCGTAATCAGTCATGCAATTTTTCATTGCCTTCGCGCTGGTACTGATCCCGCTGGCGGCCCAGTGCGAAACATATAGAGACATTGGCCCACTGGACAGCCTTGGCGACATCAAGGCAAAGTTTCCGAGCGCGACAGCGAAGAAGTTGTCGCCTGCTTGGGCACAGCCAACGGATGCGATGTATCAATTCACCGGAACCGGCCTAAGCGGAACAATCATAGTCAAATTTGAGGATGGTCGTCCGAATTACAGCAAGCAGTTGGATGCAAATACTGATGAGGCATCAGCAAAATTTCTTCAACGGCTGGCGAATCAGTCAGATGAAGAGGCCTTGTATGTAAGGTGGGTTCGGTGGGTTCCGGATGCGCCGATCCCAGTTCAAAGGCTTATTTCAAAGTATGGTCCACCGGAAAAGTCGGCTTTCTCCGACGAGGACTTTGAGCCCTATCGGGACTGGGAGCGAAAAGGGGTAACTGCCTACCTCTCTTCTGACGAGAAAAATGTTGTGCGGATCGATTTCGCATTCACCAAGAACGAGTATCGAAGCGCTTGGCAAAAAAAATACCAGTTTGTGCCCGACTGGCTTAAGGAAGGAGCCACCCAACCGAAGACGAAGTGAGCGGTGATGACCTGTTTCTCTCCAGGAACGTGTGTAAAACGCCGTTGCAGGGCCGCTTGCATCAATATTCGCTGGGGGCGACCAGCCTAGCCATGAAACATGGCCCCCATCAGCAAAGGCGCAACCAGGGCTGCTACGCGGTGGCCGCAGGCGCGGTTTCGCATCAGGCCGCAGCCAGCAGCGAGCGGCACCACGGATTCCAGCAGTCGCCGCAGCATCCGATGACGCTGATGCTGCAACTGAACGCCGTGAAGCCAGAGCCTTGACGATCGATTGGGTTCGCCTCAGGACCCGCGGCTCAGTCCTCGAACAACTCCGAGTGGGTGCCGGCGCGCACAAAGATGATGGCGTCGCACTCCAGCCGGTAGATCAACAGGAAATCGCCGCCGATGTGGCACTCGCGGTGATCGGCCCAGTCGCCCTTCAACGGGTGGTCCAACCACTCGGGGCCCAAAGCGGCATCGTTGGCCACGAGCAGCAGCATCGCCTGTTTCAGCCGGTTGAGGTCGTAGCGGCCAGATCGGCTCAGGCGCTCCCAGTCCTTGAGAAAGGCCTTGGTGTGGTCGCACGCCCTAGGCGGCGTGGCCCGCTTACGGCTTGCGGGCTTCTTCGAGGCCATTGATCAAGGCGTCGGCAGACTCGAAACGGACGGCCCGCTGCGCGGCCATGGCGCGGGCCTCTTCCATCGCCGCGCGGGTCAGCGCGTTGGGCACCTTGAGCTCGAGCGGAAAGGCCTGGTCGTTGACCACGCGCTTGAGCAAGATGCGCACGGCATCCGACACCGAAAGTCCCATGGCTTCCAGCGCCTCGCTGGCTTGCGTCTTGATTTCGTCGTCTACACGCACGTGCAGCATCGAGGAATGAGCCATGTTCAGAACCTCCGTTTGAACGAATTTTGTATCTCTTTTGAGATACGGTCAAGCGAGCTCTGGCCACGGCGCTGGCCGCTGCGATGGCTGGTGGCGCGGGTCGTCTGACTGAGCCTCAGCCGCTCAAAGCTGCCTCGCCGGACAGCCCGCCAAACGGCTGTCGGCTGGCGTGTCGCGGATCACGGTGCTGCCCAGGCCAACCAGGGTGCGATCGCCCAGGGTCAGGCCGTCCTTGATGGAGCTGCCACTGCCGATGTAGCAGTTCTCGCCCACGCGGGTGTGGCCGGCCACGGTCACGTTCGAGCCGATCAGGCTCCATGAGCCCACGTGGCTGTCGTGGTGCACCACGCTGTTGGGCAGCACGCACACATGGTCGCCGATGACCGCGTTGCTGGTGATCACCACCCCGGCGAGCACCAGCGTGTTGCGGCCGACCCTGGCAAAGCGCGACACCCGCGCGGCCGGGTGGATCACGGTGGCGTAGCGCTCGGGCTCGATGTCCAGGCTTTCGATGAGGGCGCGGCGCTGGCCGAATGACACCGCGCTGCCCGGCACGGCCAGCACCTTGACCGTGGGCCACAGGCGCAGCGCGGCACGTGAGAACACGCCGTGGCCATGGCCGCTCGGCCCCTGCTTTTCAGGGGTGTCGTCGATGAACCCGATCAACTCGTACTCGCTGCCCAGCGCATCCAGCGCCTCCAGCGCGTTGCCGTTGAACGGGAAGATCAGCAGCGGCGTGGCCACGACGGCCTCACAAGGCGTTGGCCATCAGCTTCGCCTCGGCCGGGTCGTTGGTGCGCAGACTCAGCAGCGCACGCGCCACCTCCTCGCACTGCGCTTCGGTCAGCTCGGGGTACATCGGCAGCGACAGCACCTCGCGCGAGGCGGCTTCAGCGTGCGGAAACTGCCCCTCGCGGTAGCCCAGATCGGCAAACGCGGGCAGCAAATGCACGGGCGTCGGGTAATGGATGCCGGTCTGGATGCCCTTGGCCTGCAGCGCTTCTTGCCAGGCGGCGCGGTGCGGCGTGCGGATGGCATACACGTGATACACGTGATACGCATAAGGCATGGCCTTGGGCGTGACGATGCCGCTGCCCGCCAGCAGCCGGTCGTAGTGCGCCGCGGCGGTGCGGCGCGACTCGGTCCAGGCGTCCAGGTGCGGCAGCTTCACGCGCAGCACCGCGCCCTGGATGCCTTCCATGCGGAAGTTGTAGCCCTTGAGCACGTGGTGGTACTTCTTCTCGGCACCCCAGTCGCGCAGCATGCGGATGGTGCGCGCATACGCGGGGCTGTCGGTGGTGACCATGCCGCCCTCGCCGTAGGCGCCCAGGTTCTTGCCGGGGTAGAAGCTGAAGCACCCCATGTCGCCCAGGCTGCCCACGCGGTGTCCCTTGTATTCGGCGCGATGCGCCTGCGCAGCGTCTTCGATCACCACCAGCCCGTGGCGCTCGGCGATCGCGCGGATCGGGTCCATGTCGGCCGGCTGGCCGTACAGGTGCACCGGAATGATCGCCTTGGTGCGCTCGGTGATGGCGGCTTCAACGGCCTTCGGATCCATCGTGAAGTTTTGCGGGTCGATGTCCACGAACACCGGACGAGCGCCGGTGTAGTCGATGGCCGAGGCGGTGGCCACGAAGGTGAAAGGCACCGTGATCACCTCGTCGCCGCGGCCCACACCGGCGGCGAGCAGCGCCAGGTGCAGCGCGCTGGTGCCGGTGTTCACGGCAATGCCCTGCCTGGCGCTGCTGTAGGCGGCGAACTCCTGCTCGAACGCAGCCACCTCGGGGCCGAGCGTGAACGCGCAACTGTCAAGCACGCCCTGAATGGCGGCGTTGACTTCGGGCTTGATGCTCTGGTACTGGGCTTTCAGATCGACAAACGGAATCACAGTGCGCTCCTTTGCGGTTGCAGGTAAACGGTTTCTCCCTTGTTGCGCATCGAGCGGTTGGCCGCTTCGATGATCTCGACCACGCGCAGCCCCAGCTGTCCGTCGGACTTGGGCACCTTGTGGTTGTTGATGCAGTCCACGAAGTGGGCGCACTCCACGCGCAGCGCTTCGGTCACCTCGAGCTGAGGCGCCCACATGTCGCCGGTGCGGTAGCCCACGCGCATCTGCTCGATCTTTTTGGGGTCGTCGGTGAAGTCCACGCCCTTGTCGTAGACCTTGATCTTTTCGCTCGGATCGAGGTCGTCGTAAATGATCATCTTCTTGCTGCCGCCCACGAGAATCTGGCGCACCTTGACCGGTGCCAGCCAGCTCACGTTGGCATGCGCGATGGTTCCCGAGTCGTAGAACAGCGTCACATAGGCCAGGTTCTCGGGTGTTTCGGGGAAGTGGTTGGTGCCGCTGGCCGACACCGCTGTCGGGTGCTCGCCCAGCAGGTACTCGAGGATCGAGAAGTCATGCACCGCCAGGTCGGAGATCACGCTCACGTCGCGCTGGAACAAGCCCAGATTCACCCGCGTCGAGTCGTAGTAATAGATGCGCCCGACCTCGCCGCTCTTGATCAACTCGGCCATCTTCATGACCGCGCCCGTGTACAAAAAAGTGTGGTCCACCAGCAGCACGCAGTGGTGGCGTTTGGCTTCTTCGACCAGCTTGCGCGCTTGCTCCGAGTTCTCGGTCATGGGCTTTTCGAGCCACACGTGCTTGCCCGCGCGCAACGCCTCGAGCGCGATTTCGTAGTGCGTGTTGACCGGCGTGGCGATCGCGATCGCCTGCGTGTTGGGGTCGTCGAGCAGCGAGCGGTATTGCGTGGTGGTGGCCACCGCCGGGTAACGACGGCGCACCGTCTCGAGCTTGGAGGCGTCGAGGTCCGACACCCAAGACACGCGAGCGCCCGGCGTGTCGACGAAGTTGCGCACGAGGTTCGGGCCCCAGTAGCCGTAGCCGATGATGCCGATGTTGATCATGTCGATGGTCCTTCCGGATCGGTGAGCGCCTCTCGGGCGCGGGTGGGTTGTTTTTTGAGTTGGGGAGTGGCTCAGGCCGTGAGCTCGGCCTTGGACACCGGCTGGCGCGTGTCGCCGATCACTCGCGCGGGCACGCCGGCGACGATCGCGAAGTCGGGCACGTCGCGCGTGACCACTGCGCCGGCACCCACCAGGGCGCCCTCGCCGATGGTCACGCCGCACACCACGGTGGCGTTGCTGCCGATCGAAGCGCGCTGCTTGACGCGGGTGATCTCCACCTTCCAGTCGGCTTCGCTTTGCGGCGAGCCGTCGTCGTTGGTGGCACGCGGACGTGCGTCGTTGGTGAACATCACGCCGTGGCCGATGAACACCTCGTCGTCGATGTGCACGCCTTCACAGATGAAGCTGTGCGACGACACCTTGCAGCGCGCGCCGATCACCGCGCCTTTCTGGATCTCGACGAAGGTGCCGATGCGGCTGTCGTCGCCGATCGCGCAGCCGTACAGGTTGACCAGATGCGGATGAAAGATCCGCACGTGGTGACCGAGCATCACGCCCGGAAACTGGTGAGCAGCCGAGCCTGTGCGCGTGTCATCGAAATTCATGAAAGCTCCCCGCAGCGTTTCGGTTGAGAAATCGATGCGAGGCACCTTGCAGTGCGCTTCACCCGATGTGTGTGTCGGGTGTCAGATTAGCCACGCAGGGCCGCGCGGCGTTGACCATGCTCAGTAGGCGTTCAGTCCTGCGGAAAAGCCTTCACAGGCGGTTCGGAATTCGCGAGTTGGGAGAGTTCGTCTGCGCTCATCGGCATGCCGAACAACCGGCCCTGAAAGCCGCTGCAGCCCAGATGCGTGAGCAGCTCGCACTGCGATCGGGTCTCCACGCCTTCGGCCACCACGCTCAGCCCCAGGCTCACGCCGAGCTCGACGATGGTGCGCACGATGGCCGCGTCGTGCGGTTTGTTGAGCATGTCGTGCACGAACGAGCGATCGATCTTGAGCTGATCGAGCGGCAGGCGCTTCAGGTACGCCAGCGATGAATAGCCGGTGCCGAAGTCGTCGAGCGAGAAGCCCACGCCGTGAGCCTTGAGCTCGCGCATCTTGGCGATGGTGTCGTCCACGTCATGCAGCAGCACCGACTCGGTCAGCTCGAGCTTGAGCCGCGCCGCATTCACGCCGTGGCGCTCCACCACCGCGAGCACCTGCGCCACGAAGTCATGGTCCAGCAACTGCAGCGAGCACACATTGACCGCCAGACTCAGCTGGCCCAGCACCGCATCGCCGCTCCACAGCGCGAGCTGCGCGCAAGCCGCGTCCAGCGCCCACTGGCCCAGCGGAAAGATCAGGCCGCTGCCTTCGGCGATGCCCACGAAGTCGTCGGGCAGCATCAGCCCGCGTTGCGGGTGCTGCCAGCGCACCAGCGCCTCGGCGCCACTCATCTTGCCGGCGGCATCAAAGACCGGCTGGTAGCACATGTGCAACTGGCCTTGCGCCAGCGCCACGCGCAGATCGGCCTCGATCGAGCTGCGCGCGCGCAGGCTGTCTTGCGCGACGGCATCAAAAAAGCGCAGCGTGTCGCGCCCGGCGGCCTTGGCCTGGTACATGGCCTGGTCGGCGCGCTTGAGCAGCTCTTCCACGCTGGTAGGCTGATCGCCAAACAGCGCAATGCCAATGCTCGCGCTCACGTGCAGCACCAGCCCGTCAACGTCGTAGGGCTCGCGCATCGACTTCAATATCTTGTCGCCAATGGCCTCGGCCAGCACCGCCGATTCCTCGGGCGATTCGCTCAAACCCGGCGGCAGCATCACCACGAACTCATCGCCGCCGATGCGCGCCACCGTGTCGCCCTCGCGCACGCACGCCACCAGCCGCAGGGCGGCGCGCTGCAACAGCCGGTCGCCCTTGTCGTGGCCCAGCGTGTCGTTGATTTCCTTGAAGCGGTCAAGGTCGATGAACATCAGCGCACCTTCGCGCTGCGAGCGGCCGCTGGCCACCAGCGCTTGCTGCAGCCGGTCTTTCATCAGGCGGCGGTTGGGCAGATCGGTCAGCGGGTCGTAGAACGCGAGCAGCGCGATTTCTTCTTCGCGCGCCTTGCGGTCGGTGATGTCGGTCATGGTGCCCACGTAGCGCTGGGGCGCATCGCCATCGCACGACACCTCGGTGATCGCCAGCCACTGCGGATACACCTCGCCCGACTTGCGGCGGTTCCAGACCTCGCCCTGCCAGCGTCCCTTGGTCTTGAGGTGCGCCCACATCACTTCATAGAAGGCCGCGTCCTGCAGGCCCGAATGCATCAGATCGCCACGCTGGCCGATGGCCTCTCGGGCGGTGTAGCCCGTGATGCGCGTGAAGGCCGCGTTGACGCGCTCGATCACGCCGGCGGCGTCGGTGATCATGATGCCTTCTTGCGTCTCGAAGGCCACGGCCGCCAGGCGCAATTCGGCCTCGGTGCGCTTGTGCTCGTCGATGTCGATCAGCGTGATGCGCAGCACCGGGCGCTCGCCGGCTGATGCCACCCGCACGCCGTCGATGCGCGCATGAAAGCTCGTGCCGTCGGCGCGGTTCATCAGCAGCTCGATGCGCCGCAGATCGCCGCCGTCGCGCGCCAGCGCCAGCGCGTAACGGTGCCAGCGCTGCTCGTCCACCGGGGCCACGCGTTGCGCAAAGCGGCTGCCCACCAGCCGGCCGCGCTCGAAGCCCAGCAGCGCAGCACCGGTCAGGTTGACCTCGATGACACAGCCGTCCACGCCCACACTGAGATAGCCCACCGGCGCGCGGTCGTACAGATCGACGTAACGGTCGCGCGAGGCCTCGAGCTCGATCTGCGTGAGGCGCAAGGCCTCGTTTTGCATCTCCAGCTCGATCTGGTGCACCTGCAGATCGAGCGTGAGCTGATCAATCAGGTGCGCCGTGGGCATGGGTGGCGCGGGCACGCTGGCCTGCGCCTGTGGGCTGACCATGGCCGCGCGGTGGTGCGGTGGCCTGTCTTTCACGCAGAAGATGCCTGCGGCGGCACCACGTTGATCACCAGCATCGTCATCTCGCCACTGTGCGCGGGCATCAGCACCCGATGTGCATTGACGCTCAAATGCAGGCGGCCGAGTTGCGCAAACTCATGGTCGATGAGGCGATCCTGAAAATGCTCATCGCGCGGCAGCACGTTTTCGAGCAGGTCGTGCATCGCGGCCTGGTCCCATTGCCCCTGCTCCAGGCCAAAAAACGGCTGGCCCACCACGCTGGCCGCCGTGCCGCCAAACTGCCGATAGAAGGCGCGGTTGGCCGACATCACCTTGAGCGCACCGTCGAGCACCAGCAGCGGCTCGGGCACCGTGTCGACCACCGCTTCGGCCAGCTCGCGCGCCTGCCGGTTGGCGATGGCATGCACGCGCTCGGTCACGTCGGTGAAGGTGAGCACCACGCCGTCGATCACGTTGTCCACCGTGCGATAGGGCTGCGTGCGCGTGAGAAACCAGGTGCCGTCGGGCAAGCTGAGCTCGCGCTCGATGGACGACAGCGACTCGAGCACCGTGTGCGCATCGGCAATCGGGTCGCCGCCTTGCAACTCGGTGCGGATGTCGGCCAGCGGACGGCCCAGATCGCTGGCCAGCAAGCGGTACACGCGGGTGGCGTCGCGGGTGAAGCGGCGGATATGCAGCTTGGCGTCCAGAAACACCGTGCCCACGCGGATGTTCTCGAGCAGGTTCTTCATGTCGTCTTGCATGCCGACCATCTGCTCGATCTTGGTCTGCAGCTCGGAGTTGACGGTCACCAGTTCCTCGTTGACCGACTGCAGTTCTTCCTTCGAGGTTTCGAGCTCCTCGTTGCTCGATTGCAGTTCCTCGTTGGTGGACTGCAACTCCTCGTTGATCGACTTGAGCTCCTCGTTCGAGGCCTGCTGCTCCTCGAGCAGCGACTTGAGCCGGGTGCGGGCGTACTCGAGCTCAAGCTCGAGCTCGCTCACCCGCTGCGGCACCGGCCGCGCGCGCGCCTTGGGCGCAGAGACGGGCACGACAAGGCCCTCGGCGCGCTCCTCGAAGGTCATCAGCAGCAGCGTGCGGCCGGTCACCACATCGGGCATCAGGCGCACGCTGAGCTCGAACGGCAGCAAGTTTCCGTCGTCATGAATCGTGACCTGATGGTTGACCGTGGCCTGCGACTTCGAGCTCGCCCGACGCAACGCCTCGCGCAACTCGAGCTCCAGGCCCTCGCGGGCCATGTCGATCACCGAGCGCGAGGGCTGGCCCTGCGCCACGCGCAGGAACTTGCCGGTGTCACCGTGCACGTAGAGCACGTCACCGTGCAGGTCGGTGAGCACCGCCGGCGGCGCAAACGACTGCAGCAGCGCGCGCTTGGCGAACTCGGCCACATTGGTGCCATCGCGCGCCGGGGGTGCGATGGCATGGTGGCCGGGAATGCCCGGATCGACCGTCCACTTCAGCCCGCTGCTGAGCATGGTGCGCGTCGACGCAAAGCTGGGCCGTGCGCGGAAGAAGTTCCACTTGCGGTTGATCGGCTCGAACAGCTCGGTGTGGCTGCCGATGCTCTCTGACGGCGACAGGAACAGCACGCCGCCCGGACGCAGCGCGTAATGAAACGCCGGCACCACGCGCGCTTGCAGCTCCGGCTCGAGGTAGATCATCACGTTGCGGCACGACAGCAGGTCGAGCCGGGTGAACGGCGGGTCCTGAATCATGTTCTGCACCGCAAACACCACCATCTCGCGGATGTCTTTCTTGACGCGGTAGGCCTCACCCTCCAGCAAAAAGAACCGCCGCAGCCGCTCGGCCGAGACGTCTTGTGCGATGTTCAGCGGATAAATCCCGGCGCGCGCCGTGGCGATGGCCTCGTCGTCGAGGTCGGTGGCATAGAACTGCACCTTGATCTGGGCGGACGCCCCGTCCATGATTTCGCGCAGCACCATGGCGATCGAATAGGCCTCCTCGCCGGTGGAGCAGCCCGCCACCCACACGCGCAGCGGCACGTCGGCCGACTTGGCCTGCAAGATCGCGGGCAGCACCTCGGTCTTGAGCACGTCAAACGCCTCGGGGTCGCGAAAGAAGCTGGTCACGTTGATCAGCAGCTCGCGAAACAACGCCATCAACTCCTGCGGCTGCTGCTGCAGGTAGCGCGCATAGACCTCGGCGCTGGTGGTCATGTGCTGGACCATGCGGCGCTCAATGCGCCGGCCGATGGTCTGCTTCTTGTATTGCGTGAAGTCATGGCCGGTGGCTGACCGCAACAGCGCCAGGATGCGATCGACTCCCGCAGCGTCGGCGGCGAGGCCCGAACCGGCCGCGCCCGGCGACGACGCCGACTTGCGCTGCGCCGGCAGCAGTTGCGCGGCGGCCAGCAAGGCCTGCGGCATCTTGTCGAGTCGCAGCACCTGATTGACATAGCCCGCATGCAGCGCGCTTTGCGGCATGCCGGGAAACTTGGCGGTGTCGGGGTCTTGCACCAGACACAGCCCGCCGGCACCGAAGATCGCGCGCATGCCCAGCGTGCCGTCGCCGCCCGAGCCCGACAGGATGATGCCCACGGCGCGCTCGCCCTGATCGGTGGCCAGCGAGCGGAAGAACGAATCGATCGGCATGCGCTGGCCGTGCGGCTCGAGCGGCAGGTGCAGCCGCAAGCGGCCCTGCATGATGAGCATGTCGCGGTTGGGCGGGATCACGTGCACCCGGTTGGGCAGCACGTCCATCTGGTCGGTCGCCTCGACCACCGGGATCTTGGCGCTGCGCTGCAGGATCTCGGTCAGCAAGCTGGGGTGACGCGGATCCAGGTGCTGCACCAGCACGAAGGCGTGACCACTGTCGGGCGGTATCAACTGAAAGAACTGCTCGTAGGCCTCCAACCCGCCGGCCGAAGCGCCCAGCGCCACGACCAGCGGCCCGCCCGGCTCGGCAACGGGCTCGGTGGCGCACTGTGCGACCGCAGCGGCGGGCGGCTCCGACGCCTCTGGGGGCACGGCGTCAGGGCTCGCCGCTGCGGGCGGATTCAACGCCCCGGCGGGCACGGCCGACGCCGCCTCGGAAGGCTCGCCGGAAGAAGGGGTGTCGGGCGAACCTGGGTTTTCAGCGGCTGTCACAAGCGTCTCCTGTTGCCCGCACGTTCTGGCGACCCGGGAGATCGGCCGCAGCGGGGGCTACCGCATCCTATGTCAGCGTATCGCCCCTGCGCGGTGCGGCCTTGTCCCTGATCAACCCAGCCGCACATCGCAGCGCTGCCCCGCCTGGTGCGTTCACTGTGGCAGCCCGCCGTCAGGGCAGCCACGCCGGGCCCATCTCACACCGCCACTGAATCCCGCGCTGCGGCCAGGGAGGCGAGCACGCCTTGGTCATCGACCTGATCGAACTCGACGTAGTGCTCGCCGACGGCGCGAAACACCGCGGGCTGCGCCAGGCACACGATCTGGTCGACCTCGCCTCGCAGCGTGGCTAGGGTGTCGGCCGGGGCGACCGGCACGGCCAGCACCAGCCTCGCAGGGTGACGTGCGCGCAGCGCCTTGAGCGCGGCACGCATGCTGGTGCCGGTGGCGATGCCGTCGTCGACCACCACCACGGTGTGGCCCTCGAGCGGCAGCGGAGCGCGCCCGTGCAGGTAGACGGCGCGGCGGCGTTCGTTTTCGATCAGCGCCTGCTGGCGCTGACCCGCGATGTCGTGGTCCTGCAAAGCGGCGTCGCGCCACAGCGAGGGCTCGATGACCATGCACGGCGGGTTGCCGTCGGCGATGGCGGCCACCGCCAGCTCGCGCTGGCCAGGCATGCCGATCTTGCGCACCAGCACCAGATCGAGCGGTGCGTGCAGCGCACGCGCCACCTCGGCGGCCACCGGCACACCGCCACGCGGTAACGCCAGCACGGTGATGGGGGGCGCGAGCTTCAGGTCGAGCAACCGCGCGGCCAGCAGGCGGCCGGCTTGCGTGCGGTCGGCAAACGGCAAAGCGGGTGAGGTGCGTGTGTCCATGCGGCATGGTCGGCGCGGCGACCCGCGCTGCGCTTGAGAGCCCTCAAGCGCAGCGCTCATGGAACTCGCCGCGGCCACAGCGGCACCAACCGGGCTTGACCGCCGCGACACCATCGCGCCCGGCGAGTTGAGTTTGCTCAATCCGGCCGGCCCGGCGGGGTCCAAAGTCGACCTTTCTCAAGGAGCAGCCCATGCCCACCACCACACCCCAGCACGAGCCCAACGGCGTGTTGCGCTTTGACACGCCGATCGGCTCCGATCAGGTGACCGTCTTCGTGTCCGAATCCTCCCTGCGCGCGCGCTATGGCGGGGCACCGGCCGCCGGCGACGACATTGAATCGATGTATTGCATGCACCAGCTCGAGATCAACGCCGCGGTGGCGCGCCGCATCCGCGCCGGAGCGCGTCAGCCGGTGGTGCTGCGCGCGTCCGACCTGTGAGCCCGAGCGCCGCGTGAACACCGTCGTGATGGACCCTGTGCAGTGGGAGCTGGTCGATGCCAGCTCGCAGGCGTTGCTGGTTGACTGGCTGGTGGCCGAGGGCGACAGGGTCGACGCCGGCCAGCCGCTGGCGTCGGTCGATCTGGGTCACATGACCGTGGAAGTGCCGGCCGCCCACACCGGCACGCTCGAAGACATCCTGGTGGCCGCCGGCGAGACCTTCTCGCGCGGCCAGCCGCTGGCCCGGCTGATCGCCACCTGAGGAGACCGCATCATGCAGCGGCTGCCACGCGAGCACCCCGCCGAGGCGGTGGACGTCCCGCGCGAGACGCTGCCCTTCGACGGCGCACCGCCCTTCGAAACGCGGCTGCGCTTCTTGCGATCGGCGGCAGCGCACGCCAGCCTGGGCGCGCCGCCCGAAGAGCTCGAAACCCACATGTCGTGGCTGTTCTTCGTGGGCGAGCGCGTGCTCAAGCTCAAAAAGCCGGTGCACTTTGCGTACCTCGACTTCACCACGCTGGCCGCACGCGAACACGACTGCCGCGAAGAGCTGCGCCTGAACGCGCGCCTGGCGCCTGGCGTGTACCTCGGGCTGATCGCGCTGCGCGAACACCAGGGCCACCTGGCGCTGGTTGACGAAGCCCACCTGAGCGCGCCGGGCCGCACGGTCGACTGGCTGGTGGCGATGCGCAGGCTGCCGCACGAGCGCTCTTTGCCCGTGCTGCTGGCCGATCACGCGGTGGGTGTGGCCGAGGTGGATGCCCTGGCCGACCGGCTGGTGGGCTTTTACCGCCGTGCACTCACGCTGCGCATCGAGCCGCACGCCTACGTCGAGCGCTTTCGCGAAGACCAGCGGCTCAACCGGCAGGTGCTCGCCACCGCCGCGGTGCGCTGGCCACAGCCGCTGAGCGTGCTCGACCGCCACGACGCGATGCTCGAACGCTGGGCGCCGATGCTGCTCGAGCGCGCGCGCCACCGCCGCATCGTCGAAGGCCACGGCGACCTGCGCCCCGAACACGTGTGGCTGATGCCGCCGGCACCGCTGGTGATCGACGCGCTCGAGTTCAGTGCGCCGCTGCGTCAGCTCGATCCGTTCGACGAGCTGGCCTACTTTGCGCTGGAGTGCGCGCTCATCGGTGCGGCGTGGGTGGGTGACCGGCTGATCGTGCGCTGCGCCGCCGCACTGGGCGACACGCTGCCGCCCGCGTTGCTGCCGCTGTACACGGCGCATCGCGCGCTGATCCGCGCCCGGCTGGCGATGGCGCACCTGCAAGACGCACATCCGCGCACGCCCGAGCGCTGGCCGCAACAGGCCGCGCGCTACCTTGAGCGCGCGCTGGCAGCCATCGAGCTGCTCGAGGCGCTGGCCCACGCCAACAGCTTCACGACGGCACGTCGATCCTGCAGTCCCTGATGGCCCGCGCAAACAGCGGCACCGCCGACACCACACCCAGCTTGTGGGCCATGGGCCCGGTGGTGGGCCAGCGAAACGGCGGCACGCTGTCGGTCACCAGCAGCCGGTCGATGGCCGGGCACGCCAGCACCTCGGCTGCGTTGCCGGTGAACAGGCCGTGCGCCGCACAGACGATCACGCGTTCGGCCCCCGCATGGCGCAGCGCCAGCGCGGCGCGCTTGACGGTGTCGCCGCTGGCGATGAGGTCGTCGTAGACCAGCACGGTCTTGCCCTGCACGTCGCCGGCCACCAGGTTGCAGCTGCTGACCAGCCCGCTGCTGCGCCGCTTGTCGACCATCGCAAAGCCGACCGGGCGCGCCAGCCGCTGCTCGAGCGACTCGCGCCACAGCTGCGCGCGCTTGACGCCGCCCGGGTCGGGCGAGGCCACCGCCAGCGGTGCTGCGCCCACCAGGTCGTGCACCGCCGCATCGAACGCGCTGTGCGCATCAAGGTGCTGGGTGAGGCAGCGAAACGCATTCTGGAAAGCCACCACGTTGTGCGCCTCCAGCGCGATCACCTGCGCCACGCCGACGGCCTCGACCAGTTCGGCCACGTGGCGCAAGGTGAGCGGATCGAACGGCTTGGTGCGCCGGTCCTTGCGCGCATAGGCGAGGTACGGCACCACCGCCGTCACGCGCGCCGCGCCGTGGTCGCGCAGCGTGGCCGCGAAGGTCAGCAACCGGAACAGCTTGTCGTGCGGGCTGTCGATCGGCCCGCCGTGGAGACTTGCGACCACGAACGCATCGGCGCCACGCGGATCGACCAGCGGGCGCAGCTTGTGCTCGCCGTCCTCGAAGCGGCGGTCTTCGAGCGCGGCCAGCGGCTGCTCGAGCTGGGCCGCCAGCGCGGTGGCAAACGGGCAGTCGGATTCGAGTGAAAACAGCATCGGGTTGTCGCTCCTCGCGCGTCAGCACGCGCCCCAGGGATGAACCGAGAACTCGCCCACGAAGCGCTGCAACTCCTGGAACGGCAGCAAGTCGATGCCGGCCGCCGCCGCACGGCCGCTGCCGCTGAAGCGGTGGCACAGGCTGTGAGCGCCATAGGGGCTGGCCAGCGGCGCGCGCACGCTGGCCACATAGCCGCCCTGACTGCGCTGCTTGAGCACCGCATGCGCCATGTGCGGCTGCGCGCGCGCCAGCTGGTTGGCCAGGCAGCCGATGACGCGGCGGCTCCACGGTGCATCGGGCAACAGCGTGACGCTGGCGCGCGCATCGTTCCAGAACGGCGTGCACAGCGCGGCTTCCTTCAGGTCGGCGCGCCGCGCGGCGATCAGGTCGTCGAGCAGCGTCTCCTGGTGCAGCAGATCGATCGGGTCGCGGTAGCGCGCCAGCGTGGGATACAGCCGCGCCGGCGCCACCCACACGTCACCCTCGTCATCACCGTAGGCGTTGTAGTTGATGGCCTCGCCCATCTGGCGCAGCCGGTGGCGGTCGTGCGCGCTCAGGCCGGGGCACGGCAGCGCGTCGGCCACCTCGGTGAGGTTGTCGCCGTAGATGCCCACCAGCGCCCAGCGGCGCCACTCGCCGCCCAGCGCGGCGTCCATCAGCAGGCTCGAGCAGTACCGCGGATCGAACTTGATGTGCGTCTCGAGCCGCGGGTGCAGCAACACCTCGCGCACCTCGTGGTGGTCGAAGTAGCGCACCCGCGCGCCCTGCTCGAGCAAGCGGCGCAGCGCCACGCGGTTGCGCTGCATCGAGATGTCGCACACCAGAACCTCGTCGCCCTGGCGCACGCCGAAGGTCTCGAGCCGGTCGAGCAACTCGATGTCGCGCTTGAGCCCGGTGATCAGCGTCGAGGGCACCGGCTCGTGAAGCCGCCACTGCAACACGGCGCACAGCCCGTCGGCGTCACCGTTGCACACGTCGAAGCGGCGCCCGGCGACGTCGGCTTTCATTCGGCATCCAGGTGCGGCGGGCACATCCCTTCGGCCGGCTCGCCGGTCTCGGGGTCGAGCCAGTTGGCGATGCCGATGTTTTCCTCGACCTCGTGCAAGGCCTCGATGTCGGTGGCGGCCTCCTCTTCGGGCTCGTCGATGGGTCCGTCGATCGACTCGCGCGCATCCTCGAACGTCTCGAACGGACTGGACTCGGGCGCGCCGTCGTCGGCCACCGCCGGTGCCGCGCGGTGCTTGGCATGGGCCGACCGCGGCGCGGCCGCCCTCGCCTGCGCGCGGCGCTTGAGCGCCTCGGCGGCTCTGGCGCCCAGCAGGTCAACGGTTGAGGTGTCTAGGATTTTTCTGATCACGGCGCTGTCCATCCGCAGAAATCTTTCATGGCGAGGGGTTCGTCTTCAGGGGGCAAAACGGGCGGGGTGACGGGCTGGCAGACCGTCAGGCCATCGCCGTGCCCCAGCCGGCGGTGCCCATGGAAGGAATGCGCAGCACCGGTACCGGCGGCGTGGCCGGCGCCGAATAGGCCGCCTCACGCTCGAGGCCGCTGCGGATCACCCGCGCCAGGCGGTCCATGTCAGAGGCACAGGCGGCCGCCAGATCGTCAAGCGACACGATGCCCACGAGCTGCTGGTCGTCGCCGGTGACCAGCAGGCGGCGCACGCCGAACTCGCGCATCACATCGAGCGCCAGGCTGGTGTCGTCCTTCTCGGACACGCTGGCGATGCGGCGGTTGGCCAGATCGGCAATGGCGAACCCACTGCCATCGACGCTTTGCGCGAGCACATGCACCACCAGATCGCGGTCGGTGACCACACCGGTCACGCGCAACCCCTCGGGCGACGTGGCGGTGACGACCAGCGCGCCCACGTGGCGGTCGCGCATCTGGACGGCGGCTTGCGCCAGAGTGGCCTTGCTGTCGATGGTGACGATGCGGCGGCTGCAGATGGATCCGATGTTCATGAAAGTCTCCCGGGAGGGCTGATGGACGGGCCGTGTTGGCAGGCCGTTATTGACGCGCCGCGGCGTGCGCCCGTCGTTGACCAGCCTCAACGGCATCGGGGTTGCGGCCGCACGCCACCGGGCGCTGGTCTCACGGCAGCGACGCCCCCGACGACACCGAGGTGGTGTCGCCGGTGTCGAAATAGAAGATCGCCTGATGGTGGTCACCGGGGTGGATGGTGGTCACGCGGGTTTGCGTCTCGCTCTGGTAGGTGGCTTGCACCGTGTAGCGCCCGAGCGGCAGATCGACGAACAGCCACGGGCCGTCGATCGGCGCATCAAACACCACCGCCTTGTGCGCGTCGGTGATGACCACGCGCACGTTCGACAAATAGGCGCCCGACTTGCGCGCCGCGGTCAGCACCCACAGGCTGTAGCGGTCGCGCTGCGTTTGCATCTCCACGCGCTCGTCGTCCGTGATCCCACCGGACACGTAGGCGCGCCCCAGCGCCGTGGTGGACGGCGGCACGGCGCCGGCCACGTTCCACAGGCCGGCAACCACCGCCAGGACGATGCCCAACGTTGCTCTTTTCATGTGCGATCTCCTCGTGATGGATGAAGCCGACCAATCTAGGCATTGCACAGAGCGGCGCATTGACGCCGCTCAGTTGGCGGCCCGCTGGCGCGCCATTGCGCGCACTCAACCACCTCGGCGCAACGCTCCACAACACTGTTCAGTCGTTGCTTTGACCCCCCTGTGCAAGAAAGGAAATTCATGAAAACCGATACGCAACTGAAGACCGACATCGCCCGCGAACTCGAGTGGGACAGCGCCATCAACGCCACCAACGTGGGAGTGGGCGTCAAGGACGCCATCGTCACTCTGACCGGCCACCTCGACACCTATGCCGAGAAGTACGCCATCGAGCGCGCCGTGCAGCGCGTGCAAGGCGTCAAGGCGGTGGCCGTCGAGCTCGATGTGAAGCTCGCCCCCGACCACAAGCGCAGCGATGCCGAGATCGCCTCGGCCATCGAGTCGGCGTTCCGCTGGCATGTGTTCATTC
>CANGBT010000009.1 GCA_947452135.1 Burkholderiales bacterium | reverse complement strand
TGCGAGGCCCATGAACCCCATCCAGATCAGCGGCGCGGCGATCGATCGCTTCATCGATGCGATGTGGATCGAGGACGGGCTGGCCGCCAACACGCTGGCCGCCTACCGGCGCGACCTCACGCTCTACGCGCAGTGGCTGGCCGATCACGCCGGCGCCGAGCTGCACGCCAGCACCGAGAGTCACCTGCGCGAATACGCGCTGGCTCGCCATGTCGGCAGCCAGGCCAGCAGCAGCAATCGGCGGCTCACGGTGTTCAAGCGCTACTTTCGCTGGGCGCTGCGCGAGCGGCTGATCGACGCGGATCCCACGCTCAAGCTGCTGGCCGCACGCCAGGCGCTGCGCGTGCCCAAGACGCTGAGCGAGGCGCAGGTCGAAGCGCTGCTGGGCGCGCCCGATGTGGCCACGCCGCTGGGGCTTCGTGATCGAACCATGCTTGAGCTGATGTACGCCAGCGGCCTGCGGGTGAGCGAGCTGGTGACGCTCAAGACGGTGCACCTGGGGCTGGTCGAGGGCGCCTTGCGCATCACCGGCAAGGGCGCCAAGGAGCGGCTGGTGCCGTTTGGCGAGGAGGCGCGCAGCTGGCTGGTGCGCTACCAGGCCGATGCGCGCGCGGCGATCCTCAAGGGGCAGGTCAGCGATGCGCTGTTTGTCACCGGTCGCGGCGCGCCGATGACGAGGCAGATGTTCTGGAAGTTGATCAAGCAGCACGCGCTGCGAGGCGGTGTGGCCGTGCCGTTGTCACCACACACCTTGCGTCACGCGTTCGCCACCCACTTGCTCAACCACGGCGCCGATCTGCGTGCGGTGCAGTTGTTGCTGGGACACGCCGACATCTCGACCACCACGATCTACACCCACGTGGCGCGCGAGCGGCTGAAGGCGCTGCACGCAGCGCATCACCCGCGGGGTTGAGCCGTCAACCCCGCAAGCGCTCGATGCCCAGGCCTTCAACGTCGATGCCCGGCGTGCGGCCGGTGATCGCAGCACCCAGCACGCGCGCCGAGCCGCAGGCCATCGCCCAGCCCGTGTCGCCATGGCCGAGGTTGAGCCACACGCCGGGAATGCCGCTTGCGCCAATCAACGGCAGGCCGTCGGGCAGGGCGGGGCAGCTGCCCGACCAGTGCTGTGACTGGCTGGCGCGCGCGCAGCCCGCAAACCAATGGTCTAACGCGCCGTAGAGCGGCTGCACCGCGGCGCGGTCGTCGGCGCCCCCGTGGCGCCCGAGGCGCGAGACGGTGGCCACGCGCACCCGGGAGCCCGAGCGAGAGATCGATATGCGTTCGCCGGCGTCGATCACCGCCGAACGCGGCCCCACCGACTGCGCGCTGATGTCGTCGAGGCGCAGCGGCAGCGTCACCGAATGTCCGCGTACGCCGACCATCGGCAGCCGCACACCGCAAGCGGCCAACAGCGGAAGCGATCCGAGCGCGCCGCACACGGCGACGGCGTCGAACTCGGAGCGCTCACCAGCGGTTGCAGGCTCATGCACTGAGTCAGACCCGGTTGCCAACGGCGCGGTCGAGCGCAAGGTCAGCACCGGCCGCTCGCCTGGTGTGATGGCGGTGACCTGCGTGTGGAACACGAAGCGCACACCCAGCCGCTCGGCGTGCTGGCGCATCAGGTGGGTGAACTCGCGGCAGTTGGCGGTGCCTTCTTGCGGCAGGTGAACCGCCGCATCGGGCAGGGCCTGTGGGGTGAGGCCGGGCTCGACGCTCAGGCATTCATCGCTCGTGAGCCGCCGGTGCGCCACGCCGAGTCGTTCGAGCACAGCGATGGCGCCGTCCAGGCGTTTGGTGTCGGCCGCGCTGCGGCTGAGCACCAGAACGCCCGAGGAGTTCTCGAACTCGAGGTTGAGTGATCGCGTCAGCTCCTGCGTGCGCTCGAGGCTGTAGGCCGCGAGGCGCTGCACGCGCTGCTGCAGCAGCGGCAGCGCCGATCGGCGACGGGCGCGCAGCCACTTCGCGGCCCAGATCCAGTGCAGCGGGTTGGCGCCGACATCGACGCCCGGCCAGCGAGCACCACCAGCGGCCAGCGCGGACCAGCCCAGCGCCCAGCCGGCGCCGCCGAGGCCGGCTGGCGCGAAACTGGCTTCGCCGGCGATCGTGCCACCTCGGTCGAATACGGTCACCGCGTGGCCGGCCGCCGCAAGTTCGTAGGCTGAGGTGACGCCGACCACGCCGGCGCCGATCACGGCAATGTGCTTGGTCATGTCAGGCAGGCTTCGCCGTGAACGGCTGACCAGATCTCGGGGTGGGCCAAACGCGGGTCGGGGCTGCTATCATCGACGGGTTTTTCCGGGGCAAGTCAGTCGACCCAACCGCGAACAAACACATCCGCAAATCCGGCTATCGAAAGGTGTTGCATGTGCGTTGGCCCAGTGCCAAGTGACATGTCAATTTCAGCCGGATTTTAGAACCAACCTTTGGAGATATCCATGTCAGTAAGCATGCGCGAAATGCTGGAAGCCGGCGTTCACTTCGGACACCAAACCCGCTTCTGGAACCCCAAGATGGCCCCGTACATCTACGGCCATCGCAACAAGATTCACATCATCAACCTTGAAAAGACGCAGCCTCTTTTCAACGATGCGCTGAAGTTCATTCGCCAGTTGTCCGCCAAGCGCGGCTCCATCTTGATGGTGGGCACCAAGCGCCAGGCGCGCGAAGTGGTGGCGCTCGAAGCCGCCCGTGCCGGCATGCCGTACGTCGACCAACGCTGGCTCGGCGGCATGCTGACCAACTTCAAGACGGTCAAGGGCTCGCTCAAGCGTCTGAAGGACATGCAGGCTCAGGTCGAAGCCGGCACCGAAATTCGCATCAAGAAAGAAGCGTTGATGTTCCAGCGCGAGCTGGTCAAGCTTGAGAAGGACATTGGTGGCATCCAGAACATGAGCGCGTTGCCTGACGCCTTGTTCGTGATCGACGTGGGTTATCACAAGATCGCCATTGCTGAAGCCAACAAGCTGGGCATCCCCGTGGTCGGCGTGGTGGACTCCAACCACTCGCCGCTGGGCATTGACTACGTCATCCCAGGCAACGACGACTCCGCCAAGGCTGTGGCCCTGTACGCGAAGGCAGTTGCCGATGCCGTGATCGAAGGCAAGGCCAATGCCGGTAACGAGGTGGCGCAAGCCGCCGCTGGCAGCGACGAGTTCGTGGAAGTCGACGAAGCCCGCTGATTCAGGCGATTTCTCACTGCGGTGGGATCCAAAGGGGCTGTTTCAGCCCCTTTTTTCAATGTGTACCGATCGGCCGCCTTGCACCGCGCAGTGGATGGCCAAGAACTGAGGAGAACAGCAAATGTCCGCAATCACAGCAAGCATGGTGGCCGAACTGCGCGCCAAGACTGACGCGCCGATGATGGAGTGCAAGAAGGCGCTGACCGAAGCCGCCGGCGACATGGAGCGCGCCGAAGAGTTGCTGCGCGTCAAGCTCGGCAGCAAGGCCGGCAAGGCCGCATCGCGCATCACCGCCGAGGGCGTGGTGTCTGCCTTTGTGGATGGCCGGCTGGGGGCCATGGTCGAAGTCAACTGCGAAACCGACTTCGTGTCGAAGAACGACTCCTTCCTGGCGTTTTCCAAGGCCTGCGCTGAATTGGTTGCCAAGCACAACCCAGCCGACGTGGCCGCGCTGTCGGCGCTGCCTTACGAGCAAGACAGCTTCGGTCCGACGCTTGAGGACGTGCGCAAGGGCCTGATCGGCAAGATCGGCGAGAACGTCGCGATCCGCCGCTTCAAGCGCTACGCTGATGGCGGCAAGCTGGCGAACTACCTGCACGGCACGCGCATTGGCGTGATGGTCGAGTTCGAGGGTGACGACACCGCTGCCAAGGACGTTGCCATGCACGTTGCCGCGATGAAGCCGGTGTCGTTGGCCTCATCCGACGTGCCTGTCGCGCTGATCGACAAGGAGCGCTCGATCGCATCGCAAAAGGCCGAAGAAGACGCCGAGAAGGCCAAGGCCGAAGGCAAGGCGCCCCAGTCGGCCGAAATCGTCGCCAAGCGCGTCGAAGGCTCGGTGCAGAAGTACCTCAAGGAAGTCAGCCTGTTCAACCAGGCGTTCGTTAAGAACGACAAGCAGACGGTGGAAGCCATGCTCAAGGCCGCGAACACGCAGGTCAAGGGCTTCGTGCTGTACGTCGTGGGTGAGGGCATCGAGAAGAAGGTGGACGACTTCGCCGCCGAAGTGGCTGCGCAAGTGGCCGCTGCAAAGGGGGCCTGATCCCCTGGGAGATCTCCTCGCAGCATGGTCTGCGGGGAGGCTCCGTTTAGACTCTGTCGATCGTCACGAACAGGAAAGGACTTCATGCCAGCTTACAAGCGCATCCTGCTCAAACTGTCCGGCGAAGCCCTCATGGGCGATGACTCCTACGGCATCAATCGCGCCACCATCGTGCGCATGGTGCGCGAGGTTCAAGAGGTGACGCTGCTGGGCTGTGAGGTCGCTGTCGTCATCGGCGGCGGCAACATTTTCCGTGGCGTGGCAGGCGGATCGGTCGGCATGGACCGCGCCACCGCCGACTACATGGGCATGCTGGCCACCGTGATGAACGCGCTGGCGCTGGCCGACACCATGCGCCAGGAAGGCATGACCGCTCGCGTGATGTCTGCCATCGCGATCGAGCAGGTGGTCGAGCCTTATGTCCGCCCGAAAGCGCTTCAGTACCTCGAAGAGGGCAAGGTGGTCATCTTCGCGGCGGGCACCGGTAATCCGTTCTTCACCACCGACACCGCTGCTGCGTTGCGTGGCGCTGAAATCGGTGCTCAGATCGTGTTGAAGGCAACCAAGGTGGACGGCGTGTACAGCGCCGACCCCAAGAAGGATCCGGGCGCTACCCGCTATTCGCACATCAGCTTCGACGAAGCGATCAATCGAAATTTGCAGGTGCTCGACGCCACGGCTTTCGCCCTGTGCCGGGATCAGAAGCTGCCCATCAAGGTGTTCAGCATCTTCAAGCCGGGAGCGCTCAAGCGCGTGGTGCTGGGTGAGGACGAGGGCACCCTCGTCCATGTGTAAAACCGTTGTGAGCAGGAATAGGCGATGAGCATTGCCGACATCAAGAAAAACGCAGAGCAGAAGATGGCTCGCTCTGTCGAGTCTTTCAAGAACGAGATCCACAAGATCCGCACGGGACGTGCCCATCCGGGCATCCTGGATCAGGTTCAGGTTGACTATTACGGGTCTGATGTGCCCATCACGCAAGTCGCCAATGTGACCTTGCTCGATGCCCGCACGATCAGCGTTCAACCTTGGGAAAAGGGCATGGGCGCGAAGATCGAAAAGGCCATTCGCGAGAGCGATCTGGGCCTCAACCCCTCATCTCAGGGCGACCTGATCCGTGTGCCGATGCCCGCGCTGACCGAAGAGCGCCGCAAGGACCTGACCAAGGTTGTGCGTAACGCCGGTGAGGATGCCCGCATCGCGGTGCGCAACCTGCGCCGTGACGCCAATGAGCACGCCAAGCGGCTGCTCAAGGACAAGGAAATCTCCGAAGACGACGAGCGCCGCTCGCTGGACGAGGTTCAAAAGCTCACCGACCGCACCATTGCCGAGATCGACCGGTTGGTGGTGGCCAAAGAAGCCGAAGTGATGGCGGTATGACCCGAGCAGGTGCCGTGTTCGTTGCTGAACTGTCGAGACCGGCGATCCAGTGAGCGCACTGCCTCTTGCGTCGAAGGTCCCTCGTCACATCGCCATCGTGATGGACGGGAACGGCCGTTGGGCCAAGCGCCACTTCAAGCCTCGATTTCTCGGCCACAAGCAAGGCGTCGATACGCTGGTCAAGACGGTGCTCGCGTGCGCCGACCGTGGTGTCGAGTTCCTGACCGTTTTCGCCTTTTCCTCCGAAAACTGGAAGCGTCCGAACGAAGAGGTCACGGGGCTGATGTCGCTGGTGCTGCTGGCGGTATCGAAGTACCTGGGGGTCATGTCTCGACATGGCGTGCGGGTGCGCATCGTCGGTGACCGTGAAAGCCTCGCGGCGCATGTGCGTGAGGCCTGGGACCATGCCGAGTCCAGCACGCAAGCCAACACCCGGATCACCTTGTCCGTCGCGTTCAATTACGGCGGCCGATGGGACGTCGTTCAGGCCTGCCAGCGCGCCATGCGCGACGGCGTCACGGCAGACCAACTCGATGAAGCACTCCTGAGCAGTTACATGGCGCTCAGCCATGCGCCCGACCCGGATCTTTTCATCCGCACGGGTGGCGAGGTCCGGATCAGCAACTTCCTGCTTTGGCAGGCGGCTTATTCGGAGCTGTGCTTCTCGGACTGCCTGTGGCCCGACTTCGGTGAGCCCGAACTCGATGCGGCGCTCGCCGATTACGCGCGGCGCGACAGGCGATTTGGTGCCATCGAGGATCCTGCCACCGTGGCAGTTTCGCTGGCGGGCTGATCATGCTCAAGCAACGCGTCATCACCGCCATCTTGCTGCTGCTGGTTCTGCTGCCTGCCCTTTTCTCGTCGGTGGCTTGGCCATTCGCTGCCTTCACCCTGATCTTTGTTTCTGCGGGCGGCTGGGAGTGGGGCCGCCTCAGCGGTGTCGGTTCGTTCTCGTCTGTTGCGCTGGCGATCTTGGTGGCGGCCGCCTGCGCCGGGTCATGGGCAGCGGGTTGGACCCATGCTGCGCCGGTGTCGTTGTGGTGGTTTGCGATGGGGTTGTGGGTGCTTGGCGGGGCTTGGGCGCTTCAGGCTGGGCCGGCCGGCTGGGGCAGGCTGGCGTCTGTCACCCGCTTGGCGCTGGGCCTGGTCGTTCTGTGGCTCGCGTGGCTGGCCATGGCGGGCGCGCGAGCCCGCGGCCTCAATTTCATCCTGTCGGTCTTCAGCGTTGCGTGGGTGTCAGACATTGCAGCCTACTTTGGAGGTCGCGCCTGGGGTCGTCGCAAGCTGGCGCCTTCGATCAGTCCCGGGAAAAGCTGGGAAGGCGTGTGCTGCGGCATGGCCGGCGTGTTGCTGGTGGCTGCTTTGTGGGTGCAGGTCGATCGCACCTGGACCGTCGACTCGCCCAGCGTCTATTCGCGGCTGCTGTCTTCCATGGGCGGCCTGGAGATGATTCTGGTGGTCGTGTTCCTGACTGCCATGGGCGTGGTGGGTGATCTGACCGAATCTTTGGTCAAGCGCCATGCCGGCGTGAAGGACAGCAGCGGCTTGTTGCCCGGACATGGCGGCGTGCTGGATCGCGCCGACGCCTTGCTGCCTTTGTTTCCCATTGCTCTTGCGCTGAGCGCGTTGTGACATGAGTACCACTGGACATCGAATGCGCGTTTGCATCCTGGGGTCGACCGGATCGATCGGAACCAGCACGCTCGACGTGCTGTCGCGTCATGCCGATCGCTACGAGGTCTTTGCGCTGACGGCGCACCACCGGGTGGACGAACTGCTGGCCCAGTGTCTGGCCTGGCAACCGAAGTTCGCTGTGCTTCCCGAGCCGGCTCAGGCTCAGTCGCTGCAAGCCAGCTTGCGCGAAGCCGGCAGCACCACGGCCGTGCTGGTCGGCGCGCAAGCCCTGTGCGACATGGCTTCGCACCCCGACGTCGATGCGGTGATGGCGGCCATCGTGGGCGCTGCCGGTTTGCCGCCTTGTCTTGCTGCTGCGCGAGCCGGCAAGCGCTTGATGCTGGCCAACAAGGAAGCGCTGGTGGTGGGGGGCGCGCTGTTCATGTCGGCGGTGCAAGAAGGCGGTGCGATGCTGCTGCCCATCGACAGCGAACACTCGGCGATCTTCCAGTGCCTGCCTGAAGACCGCAGTGCTTGGTCCCGTCGCATCGATCACATCATCCTGACCGCGTCGGGCGGACCGTTTCGCACGCGCGACGTCAGCACGCTGGCCAGCGTCACGCCCGATCAGGCCTGCGCTCATCCCAACTGGGTGATGGGCCGCAAGATCTCTGTCGACTCGGCAACCATGATGAACAAGGCACTCGAGGTCATTGAGGCGCGCTGGCTGTTCGATCTGAAGCCCGAGCAGATCAAGGTGGTGATCCACCCTCAAAGCATCATCCACTCGATGGTGGTGTGCCGAGACAACTCGGTCATGGCGCAGATGGGCACGCCCGACATGCGCGTGCCGATCGCCTACGGGCTGTCGTTCCCGGAACGCATGGTCTCCGGCGCAGGGCTGCTTGATTTTCCGGCGCTCGCCGGGCTCACCTTTGAAGTCGCCGACCTCCAGCGCTATCCCGGGCTGCAACTGGCCTGGGAAACGCTGCGTGGGCCAGAGGGCAGCACCGCTGTGCTCAATGCGGCCAACGAAGTCGCGGTGGCGGCGTTTCTGGCCGGCTCGATTGGGTTCGATCGCATCCACGAGGTCAATGCGCGCAGCCTCGAGTCAGTGCGCCCCGAGACCGGCGAGTGTTCCTCCATTGATGGCTTGCTCGAACTCGACGCCAGGGCCCGTCGGGAGGCCTCGCTGCACGCGGAGCGACTGGCCAAATGATCACTACCGTGCTGGCGTTCATCCTGACGCTCGGTGTGTTGATCGTCGTCCACGAGTACGGGCACTACCGGATCGCCGTGGCATGTGGCGTGAAGGTGCTGCGGTTTTCGGTGGGTTTCGGTCGTGTCGTGTGGCGTCGCCAGGCAACACCCGACAGCACGGAATTCGTGGTCTCTTTGCTGCCGTTCGGAGGCTATGTGCGCATGCTTGACGAGCGTGAGGCGCCGGTGACGCCGGCCGAACGTCATCTGGCCTTCAACGTGCAGTCGCTTTGGAAGCGCTCGTTCATCGTGGCCGCAGGTCCGGTGGCGAATCTGTTGCTGGCCATCGTTTTGTATGCCGGTGCCCACTGGATCGGCATGGACGAACCGAAGGCGCTGCTCAGCGCTCCGCTGGCGTCCAGCGTGGCCGAACGCGCCGGGCTGCACTCGGGCGACTGGGTGCGCGAGGCGTCACAAGACGGTCAAGACTGGACCGAAGTCCGCTCGGCCACCGATCTGGGCTGGCATGTCACCCAGGCGGTGCTGCGCTCGCAACTCCTGCACCTGCGAGTCAGTGATACCAAAGGCCAGCACGAGCGCAGCGTTGTGCTCGAACTGGACCAACTCGACAGCCGGGAGGTTGACTCTGAGTTGATGCGGCGCGTGGGCTTTGGAGGGGCGTATTCCGAGCCGGTGATGGGCAAGATCAAGTCCGGTGGCGCTGCCGAGGCCGCTGGTTTGCAGGCGGGGGATCATGTTTGGGCGGTGGATGGCGTGCCCGTCGCTGACGCATTCAGTTTGCGGGAGACCATTCGCGCCAGCGCCTCGGCAGGCGCGGCGGCGCCCCAGCACTGGGACGTCGAGCGAGCCGGTCAGCGGCTGGACATCGTGGTCGAACCGGTGGCGGTGGACGACGGGGGTAAGCGCATCGGCCGTGTTGATGCCTTCATCGGTGCTCCGCCCGAGATGGTCGTGGTTCGCTACGACTTCATCGAGGGGCTGTCGTACGCGGTGACGCGCACTTGGGACATGTCGACGCTGACCCTGCAGATGTTCGGCAAGATGGTGATCGGCCAGGCCTCGCTTAAGAACCTCACCGGCCCCATCACGATCGCCGACTACGCGGGCCAGTCGGTTCGCATAGGACTTGCGTACTACCTCGGTTTCTTGGCGGTGGTGAGCATCAGTCTTGGCGTTCTGAACCTCTTGCCGCTGCCCATGCTCGACGGCGGGCACCTCATGTACCATCTTTTCGAAGCGACAACGGGTCGACCGATCCCGGAGTTGTGGCTGGAACGCCTGCAGCGCGGTGGCGCGGCCATCATGCTGGCCTTGATGTCCATCGCCCTCTTCAACGACGTGGCCCGCCTTGTGGGCCTGCACTGATCCTCCTATGCGACCCATTTCCCCTATCTCTTCCCGCTTGGCGTTGTGGCGTCTTGCGTTGATGTCGATCGTGCTGACGGCGTTGTTCCAGGCATCTCCCGCCTGGGCGGTCGAGCCTTTCAAACTCACCGACATTCGTGTGGAGGGGTTGCAGCGCGCTGATGCCGGAACCGTGTTCGCGTCCCTGCCATTCCGCATCGGGGACAGCTATTCAGACGACAAGGGCGCGGCCGCTTTGCGCGCGCTTTTTGCCACGGGACTGTTCAAGGATGTGCGCATCGAGATCGACGGCACGGTCGCCGTGGTGATCGTGGAGGAGCGCTCCGTGATCAGCGGCATCGACTTCGTGGGGCTCAAGGAATTCGAGAAGGACGCCCTGATCAAGGCGCTCAAAGACTTCGGCATCTCTGAGGGGCAGCCGTTTGACAAGGCGCTGGCAGACCGTGCCGAGCAAGAACTCAAGCGTCAGTACCTCAGCCGCAGCCTTTACGGCGTCGAGATCGTCACCACGGTGACCCCGCAGGAGCGCAACCGTGTCAATGTCACCTTCAACGTGACCGAAGGGGCGATGGCCAGGATCCGCGACATCCACATCGTGGGCAACAGCGCGTTCAGTGAGAGCACCCTGAAGGGACTTTTCGATCTGAGCGAATCGGGCTGGCTGAGCTGGTACACGAAGGCTGACCGCTACTCGCGCTCGAAGCTCAACGCCGATCTTGAAACGCTGCGTGCGTACTACCTCAACCGCGGCTACCTCGAGTTCAATATCGAGTCCACCCAGGTCGCCATTTCTCCTGACAAGCAGGACATCTCGGTCACGATCAACGTGAAAGAGGGGCAGGCCTACGTCGTCACGGGTGTGAAGCTTGAGGGCGAGTACCTGTCCAAGGCCGATGAGTTCAAGTCGCTGGTGACCATCAAGCCCGGTGAGCCCTACCGTGCAGAAGACGTGGCCGCGACGACGAAGGCCTTCGTCGAGAAATTCGGCACCTTCGGCTACGCCTTCGCTCGTGTTGAAGCGCGTCCGGACATTGATCGGACAAACGCCCGGGTGGTGCTGAACCTGGTCGGCGATCCACAGCGTCGTGTCTATGTGCGCCGCATCAACGTGTCCGGCAACTCACGGTCCCGCGACGAGGTGGTTCGACGCGAATTCCGCCAGTTCGAATCGTCCTGGTACGACGGTCGCAAGATCAAGCTGTCGCGCGACCGAGTGGACCGCTTGGGCTACTTTTCCGAGGTCAACATCGATACGTCCGAGGTGCCGGGCAGCGCCGATCAGGTGGACCTGACCCTCACGGTCAAGGAAAAGCCGACCGGCAATTTGATGCTGGGCGTCGGCTTTTCGAGCGCCGACAAGCTGGCACTGACGATGTCTGTCAAGCAGGACAACATCTTCGGCAGCGGCCACTACCTGGGGCTGGACATCAACACCAGCAAGTCGCAGTTCACCGTGGCGCTGAGCACGTCTGACCCCTACTACACGGTCGATGGCATCTCGCGATCTTTCGACGTCTACTACCGCACCACCAAACCGCTGAACAGCCGGGGCGAGGACTACAAGTTGATCACGCCAGGCGGCTCGGTTCGGTTCGGGGTTCCGTTCACGGAATACGACACGGTCTTCTTCGGGGTGGGCTACGAGCAGACCACCATCGAAGGCCGCGACAACATGCCGGACAGCTATTTCCGCTACCGAAAGCAGTTTGGTTCGACCAGCACGTCGTTCCCCCTCACCATCGGCTGGACTCGCGACTTGCGAGACAGCGCGCTGGTTCCTACCGAGGGGAGCTTGAAGCGAGTCAATGTCGATCTGGGCGTCGTGGGGGATCAGCGCTACTTCAAGACCGATTTGCAGTACCAGCAGTACTTCACCCCGATTCGCCGATTCACGTTGGCCATCAATGCCCAAGCCGGGTATGGCCGCGGTCTGATGGGCCGCGACTATCCGATCTTCAAGAACTTCTTCGGCGGCGGTCTGGGTTCGGTTCGTGGTTTCGAGCAGGGCTCTTTGGGTCAGGTCGACAACCTTGGTGCCTTTATTGGTGGCAACCGACGTCTGAACGTCAACACGGAGTTGTATGTGCCTTTGCCAGGTACCGGCAATGACCGTACCTTGCGCCTTTTCACTTACCTTGACTTCGGTAACGTGTGGGCGGTCCAAGATAAGTTGACCTTTGACAGTCTGCGCGCCTCGGTCGGTTTGGGCGTAAGTTGGGTATCGCCGGTGGGTCCGCTGAAGGTCAGCTACGGATCACCAATCAAGAAACAGCCTACGGATAGAATTCAGAAACTTCAATTCCAGATCGGGACCGCGTTTTGATGAACAGGTATTTTGCTAAGGCTCTGGCCGCCACTTTGCTTGTTGGCTCTGTGTTTGGAGCGCATGCGGACGAACTCAAAATTGGTTATGTGAACAGTGACCGTGTGTTGCGTGATGCGACCCCGGCCAAGGCTGCTCAGGCCAAGCTTGAGGCTGAATTTTCGAAGCGCGACAAGGAGATGGCTGATATTGCCGGCAAGATCAAGGCCGCTGGCGAAAAGCTTGAAAAGGAAGCGCCCACGTTGAGCGAATCTGAACGTACCCGCCGCCAGCGCGAACTGGTCGATCAGGATCGGGAGTTCCAACGCAAGCGCCGCGAGTTTCAAGAAGATCTGACACAGCGCAAGAACGAAGAACTCTCCGTGGTTGTGGAGCGAGCCAACAAGGTTATCAAGCAGATTTTCGAGTCCGAGAAGTACGACCTGATCCTGCAGGAAGCCGTCTTTGCGGGGGCTCGCGTCGACATCACGGACAAGGTGGTCAAGGCACTGAATGCTCAAGGCGCCAAGTGATGCGGCCATCCAGTTTGCACTTGGCGAACTAGCGGATCAACTTGGCGCAGAACTGATCGGCGACCCTGACCTGCTCGTCAGTCGCATCGGTCCCCTCGACAGCGCCACCGCTGACACGATTTCATTCATCTCCAATCCTCGCTACTTGGCGCAGTTGGCCTCATCGAAGGCCGGTTGCCTCATCGTCTCAGCTTTGCATCGCGATGCGGCTGTAGCCCGTGGCCCGACCTTGGTGGCGAGTGATCCGTATCTGTGCTACGCCCGCCTGACCCAACTGTGGGCGACGCGCAGGCGCGCAGCGATACCACCGAGCATCCACGCCAGTGCCGTGATTCATCCGGGTGCACGGCTTGGTACAGGCGTTTCGGTCGGTCCACTGGCTGTCATTGAAGACGCCGCAGAGATTGGTGACGGGGCGGTGATTGGCGCGCAGTGCTTTGTTGGCGAGGCTGCATCCGTGGGGTCACAGACGCGGCTGGCGCCCCAAGTGGTGCTGGGCTCTCGTTGTCACATCGGGGCTCGTGGCGTTGTTCATGGAGGCGTGGTGATCGGTGCCGACGGTTTCGGTTTCGCGCCAAGCGGTGGCCGTTGGGAAAAGATCGAGCAGCTTGGTGGTGTGCGCATTGGCGACGACGTGGAAATTGGCGCCAACACCTGCATCGACCGTGGCGCCTTGGACGACACCGTGATCGAAGACGGAGTCAAACTCGACAATTTGGTTCAGATCGCACACAACGTGCACGTCGGCGCCCATACCGCGATGGCCGGCACGGCTGCAGTGGCCGGCAGCGCGCGCATCGGGGCGCACTGCACGCTGGCTGGCGGTGCGGGAGTGTCGGGCCATGTGACGCTGGCAGATCACGTTCACATCTCGGCGAGAACGGTGGCGTCTCACTCGATACAGCGACCTGGTGTCTACACGGGTCTGTTTCCCATCGACGACAATGCTTCTTGGGAAAAGAACGCTGCCACGTTGCGCCAGTTGCACCGTTTGCGTGATCGCATCAGGGTGCTTGAGAAGAAAAAAGAAACCGGAAACACATGACGATGGACATCCACGAAATACTGAAAACGCTGCCGCACCGCTTCCCGATCTTGCTCGTGGACCGCGTTCTCGAACTGGAAGTGGGCGTACGCATCAAGGCGCTCAAGAACGTGAGCATCAACGAGCCTTACTTCAGCGGCCACTTCCCGTTTCGTCCGGTGATGCCTGGCGTGCTGATGATCGAGGCGCTGGCCCAGGCCGCCGCGATCCTGGGCTACAAGAGCTTCGGTGAGGCGGGTGACAACTCGGTGTTCTACTTCGCAGGCATTGACGACGCGCGCTTCAAGCGGCCAGTCGAACCAGGCGATCAGATGGTGCTCGAGGTCTGGCTCGAGCGGAAAAAGGCGAGCATTCTCAGGTTCAAGGCGCGCGCGTCGGTCGACGGGGACACTGTCGTCGAAGCGAGCCTGTTGTGCACCACACGCACGGTTCTTTGATCTACAGCGCGAGCCTTCGCGGTCACTGATCGTCTTGGAACCCTTTTCGGACTCGGTTGAATCATGGCTTTGATCCACCCCACCGCCATCATCGAAGACGGGGCAGAGCTCGATGAGTCGGTCAGCGTCGATGCCTTCAGCATCGTGCGTTCTCATGTGCGCATTGGCGCCGGCACATCCATCGGACCGCATTGCGTGATCGAAGGCCGCACCACGATTGGTCGCGATAACCGGATCTTCCAGTTCTGCTCGATTGGTGCGATCCCGCAAGACAAGAAGTACGCGGGCGAACCCACCGAACTGCACATCGGGAACCGCAACACGATTCGCGAGGGGTGCACCTTCAACATCGGCACCATCCAGGACCGCGGCGTGACGTCGATCGGCGACGACAACTGGGTGATGGGCTACGTGCACATCGCCCACGACTGCGAAGTGGGCAACCAGATCATCATGGCCAACTATGTGGGCCTGGCCGGGCACGTTCAGGTGGGTGACTGGGCGATCGTCGGCGGGCTCAGCGGTTTGCACCAGTTCGTTAAGGTCGGGCCGCACGCGATGATCGGCTTTTCCAGCGCGGTGTCACAAGACGTGCCGCCGTTCATGACAGTCGATGGCAATCCGTTGTCGGTTCGCGGCTTCAACGTCGAGGGCCTGCGCCGCCGGGGTTTCAGCCCGGAACGCATTGCAGCCATCAAGCAGATGCACCGGTTACTTTATCGGGAGGGTCACTCTCTCGAACAGGCGCGGGATGCTATCGCCGCATTGCCGTCGAGCATGCCTGATGCGGCCGCCGACGTTGCCACCATGAGCACGTTCCTCGAGCATTCCCGCCGCGGCATTGCCCGCTGAGTCGGCGTTTGCCACAAGTCCGCCGTCGACCGTCTATGCACGACCGAGCACCTCGCCTTGCGATGGTGGCTGGCGAGGCATCTGGTGATTTGCTGGCTGGAATGCTGCTGGGTGGCCTCAGGCATCGCTGGCCGGACCTGACATCTGCCGGCATCGGTGGCCCCAGGATGGTGGACCAGGGCTTCGATCCCTGGTGGCCCAGCGACAAACTCGCGGTGCGCGGCTATGTCGAAGTGCTCAGCCACTACCCCGAACTGCTCCGTATCCGCAACCAACTCACTGAACGCTTGCTGGCCGATCCGCCCGATGTTTTCATCGGTGTCGATGCGCCCGATTTCAACCTCGACCTCGAAGTCAAGCTCAAGGCGAACGGCATCCGCACGATCCATTTCATTGGCCCGTCGATTTGGGCCTGGCGCGGCGAGCGGATCGAAAAGATCAAACGCGCCGTCGACCACGTCCTGTGCATCTTTCCCTTCGAGCCCGCGCTTTACGCGAAGCATGGCGTTGACGCGACGTATGTGGGCCATCCGCTGGCCGACGCGATCCCGCTCGAGGTGCCGCGTCAGGCCAGCCGTGCCGCGCTGAGTCTTGACGCCACCGACACCGTCGTGGCGCTGCTGCCCGGCAGTCGCCGCGTGGAGATTCAGTACATCGCGCCTGCGCTGCTGGCCGCTGCGCGGGAGATGAAGCGTCGCCGGCCGGATCTGAAATTCGTGTTGCCTGTGGCGCCGGGTTTGCGCTCGATGATCGAACCGCTGCTGGCCGAACACGCCCCCGGCGTCGGTGTGCAGCTCGTCGACGGCCGCTCGCACGAGGCATTGGCCGCCTGCGATGTGACGTTGATTGCCAGCGGCACGGCAACGCTCGAAGCTGCGCTGTTCAAGCGGCCGATGGTGATCGCCTACAAGATGCACTGGCTGAGCGCGCAGATCATGAAGTTCAAGGGCGGGTACCAGCCGTGGGTGGGTTTGCCCAACATCCTTCTCGAAGACTTCGCAGTGCCCGAACTGCTCCAGAAAAATGCCACTGCGCGCTCGTTGGCAGACGCGGCGCTGGCCTGGCTTGACAACCCTGCGGCCTGCGCGGCGCTTTCGGTCCGCTTCGAGCGGCTTCATCACGACTTGCGTCGCAATACCGCGCAGGCTGCCACCGATGCGATCGCGAGCTTTCTTGCGCGCTGAGCAGTTGCCGTTGGGCTGGGATGCGCCGGGTCTGGTCGCCGGCGTGGACGAGGCTGGACGGGGGCCGCTGGCTGGTCCCGTCGTCGCCGCCGCAGTCATCCTCGATGAGCTGCAGCCGATCCGCGGTCTGGCCGATTCGAAGAAGCTCTCGCCGAAGACCCGCGAGCGGCTGTTCGACGAGATCCGCGCCAGAGCGCTGTGCTGCTGCATCGCCGAAGCCAGCGTTGAGGAGATCGACCGTCTGAACATCTTGCAGGCAACGCTGCTGGCGATGCGCCGTGCCGTGGAAGGCTTGCGCTTGCGACCGCACCGCGTACTGGTCGATGGCAACCGGCTGCCGGTGCTGTCGGTGCCGGCCGAGGCCATCGTGCAGGGCGACTCCAAGGTACAGGCCATCTCGGCCGCGTCGATCCTTGCCAAGGTACACCGCGACAGGCTTTGCGCACAGCTGCATGAACGCCATCCGCAATATGGGTTTGATACCCACAAGGGTTACGGCACGCAGGCGCACATGGCCGCCCTGAAGACGCACGGAGCCTGCGCGGACCACCGCCGTTCGTTTGCTCCTGTCCGCGCGGTGCTGCTGCCATGAGCGAATCTCACGTCAAGTCAATCACCTCGCGCGACAACCCGCTGCTCATGCGGTTGCGCAAGCAGGGGCGCGACCCGGTGGCGTATCGCAAGAGCGGTGAGTTGTGGCTCGAGGGCGATCACCTCTGTCGCGCTTTCTTGCAGCGCGGCGGGGTGCCTCTTCAGGCCGTGATCACCGAACCGGCATGGACATCACCATTGCGTGATCTGGCGTTGGCGGCACCGAGTGTGTCGGTGATTCCGGGCTCGCTGATGGACGGCATCAGCGCACTGGAGTCTGCGCCGCCGATCGGATTCATCGTCGCTTGGCAACCTGCTGCGCTCATACAGCCCGAGGTTGCCACCGTGGTGCTTGACCGCCTGCAGGACGCAGGCAATGTGGGAACGGTCCTGCGCAGCGCCTCAGCCTTTGGGTTCACTCAGGTGGTGGCTCTCAAGGGCACGGCTGGCTTGTGGTCGCCGAAGGTTTTGCGGGCAGGCATGGGGGCGCACTTCGGTTTGTCATTGGTCGAGGGGGTCGATGCCGAGGCTTTGCGTGCCCTGCGTGTTCCGCTGGTGGCCACCAGTTCGCACGCGGCTCAGGCCATACACGAGGTGACCCTGCCGTGGCCTTGCGCATGGGTGCTCGGACACGAAGGCGAGGGCGTGTCGGCCGCGCTGCAAGCTCGCTGCAGCCAGTCGCTGCGCATTGCCCAGCCGGGGGGCGAAGAGTCGCTCAACGTTGCCGTCGCCGCGGCCGTATGCCTGTACGAGTCCAGCCGGCAGCGGCTGGTCGGCTGATCGTCTGGAAGGCTTGCTTCAAGCGCTGCGTGCGCGTGCGCTCCCGCCCGTCAGCACCTGCCACGCTGCGGTGATGCACTCGGCTTGCCGCGCCAGCGGGCCGGGCGCCGGCTTTTCTCCACTGATCACCGACTGGATGTAGACCGCCGTGGTGGCTGCATCGATGTTGCGTGGCAGAACCGGGAGTTCAGTGAGTACACCCTCCTGAGCGGCCACTGAAAGCTCGGGCCTCAACTGACCCTGCAGGAGCACATCGAGTCGGGGCAGGCGCCGCGGGTCGGCCACCGGCTCACCCTCGGTGCCCCGCAGCAGCATGGCATTCGCCTGCTCGCGCTGCAAAAAGCCCGTCAGCACCTCGCCGTACTCGGGATGCGTGTGGTTGACGATCCTGAACGATTGACCGCCGCTGGCCGGATCGAGCAGTTTGGCCACCGTGTGTCCCGAGTTGCGCAGTCCGATCACCCAGCGCACATCGAGCAGGCGCGAAAGCGGCGGACACAGGTTTTCGGTGGCGATGAACACCGGCTCACGTCGTGCCCAGGCGTGCGACATGTCGGCTGCATCAAGCGCCGTCGGGAGCCCCAGATCATGGAACACCGAGGCAGTCGTCACGCGCGACGGGTCCTTGGCTGGTCCGTGTACCAGCACTGGTATGTCGTTTTGCGCGAGCAGAAGAGCCAGCAACGCGGTCAGATTGGGCAGTTTGCGCGCGCCGTTGTAGGAAGGAAGGATCACCACCGGAGCGGCAACGCTGAAGGTCAGGCTTCGCTCACGGACCGCGTTCAGAAAGCCGCTCAATTCGTCGATGGATTCACCCTTGATGCGCATCGCCAACGCGAAGGCGCCAAGCTCAAGGTCGCTGACCCTGCCATCAAGTACCTGACTCATCAGGTCGTGAGCCTGCTCGCTGGTCAAGGAACGCGCGCCTTCCTTGCCCCGTCCGATTTCCTTGATGTAAGTGGCGATGCTCATTCGATGTCGTTGGCGGGCAGTTGCGCTGCTGCGGGTTGGTGAAGTTGGCGCGTCATCCACGGATCAGCAATTTCCAGGCCCATCGGGATCACCATGTGGCGAAGGGCTGCGCAGTGCGCCAATAATCGAGGCCTTGCTCGCATGGACGTGTCGTCGCAGCGAGTTGAATGTTTACAGATTGGCAGGAGTTACCTCATGAGAAACATCATTCGCCGCTTCACCATCGCTGCCAGCTTGTTGATGGCCACAGCGAGCGCCTTTGCGGTCGGCGCCGTGTCCTTTGAGCGGGAAGTCACCATCGACAGCGCGCCAGACACGGTGTGGAAATTTGTCGGTGACTTCAACTCGCTCGACGTTTGGCACCCCTCGGTGCTGAGCAGCACGATCGAGGGCAAGAACAAGCCCACGGCCGCCGGTGCGATTCGCGTGCTCAAGCTCGTCGGTGGCGGTGAGCTGGTCGAGAAACTGGTCAAGTACAACGCAGCCCAGAAAAGTTACACCTACGCAGGGGTGAAGGGTCCGCTGCCTGTCAAGAACTACCTGTCGACCATTGCGCTGACCCCGGCGCCTGACGGCAAGACGATCATGAAGTGGAGTTCAACCTTTGATCCCAATGGCATGGACGAGGATATGGTGACCGAGATCGTCTCGATAGCCTTCGACGGTGGATTGGCCAAGGTCGTCGCAAACTTCAAGCGCTGAGCTTCTTGCTTCGGCCGGCGTTCGTAGCGCTGGTTCGACGCTGACTTTTCGCCTTCCAAGACCCCCTCAAATAGGGGGTTTTGCGTTTCTGGGCGTCGATCGGGGCCTGTTTTCCACCATGAACGCAGCGCTTTGCGATAGCCTCGGAACATGGGGCGGAGAAGGTCTCTCCTTTGTTGTTTGAGGTGGGGCTGGTTCGTGCCCATTCGACGTGGATGAAAGAGCAGGGATGAACACGACCACGCAGACGCCGAGTGCCGAATCCGGGGTGATGCCACTGGAGATGGCTGCGTCTCTGGGGATTGATCCCAGTGCCTGGGACGGCGTTCTGTCGGCGTTGCTGCTGAACCTGGATGCAGGCCTCTCGGTCAAGCGAGCGGACAGCGGTTCCTATGTGCATGCCAGTGCGCATCTCGCTACGCTGCTGGGCCGTTCGCCTGAAGAGCTCATTGGCCTGAGCGATGTGGATTTGTTTGGCAATGAGGCAGCCACCTTGCTCCGTGAGGCGGATTCGACCGCGTTGATGATGGGCCGGCCTCAGTGCAGCGAGCATCGGCTCTCGCTCGATGCTGCGCAGCCTCGTCGTGACTTCAAGGTGGTTTGCGTTCCATTGATCAGCACGGGTTCGGCGGCTCCGGAATACCTCGCCCATCTCTGGATGGACGTGACCGAATCGCTGCGGCGTGAAGCCAAGCTTTCCATGGCGCTGATGCAGCTTGAGCAGCAACAAATCGCGAATGAAGCCATGAGCCGGGAGTCGCAGGAGGTGCGTCAGAGGCAAAGTGGCGGCGGGCTCTATCAGCGCGCCCAGTTCGATGACCAGCTGCGTCGAGAGGTCGATCTGTCGACCCGAGAGCACCGGGAGTTCTCGCTGGTGTCGATTTCGATCGACCCTCCGAATGAAATCGAGGCCCACTTGGGACCTTCCGCGCGTCCGCGCGTGACCGAGGCGTTAGGCCGACTGATTCGCAGCAACACCCGGGCCATGGATGCCTCATGCCGTCTGAGCGAAGACCGCTTTGCGATCTTGCTGTCGGGTGTGGGGCTGGCCACTGCGCATGCGCGTGTCGAGAGCCTGCGCAGGCAATGCGCCACGCAGATCGTGGTGCTTGATGGCCATGACTTCGGGTTCACCGTGTCGATGGGAGTGGCCAGCTTTCCGCACACGGCCCATACGCAGGACGAACTGCTCGACGCGTCTGGGATGGCGCTCGCTTCTGCACAAAGGCGGGGCGGGAACTGCGTCAGCCTGGCCAGCATCCGCTTCGATGCGGTGGCCTGAGCAGCGCCTGGTCTGAGGGTGTCCGCTGCGGACCGTGGGCCGCATTCCTGAACCCAGGGGATTCAGGTGGGCCAGGTCAGCCGTGTTTCGGGTTCATCTGACGCGAGACGATCACGCCCACTCGGCAATGTTCCAGGCCCGGGCTCGCGAGAGCATCGGTTCAAGGAAATATAGAACCCACGTGAACGCAGCGGACGGGCAAAGTCTACGCCCGTTGTGCGCCGTGAACCTCAAGCCATCGGCAACAGCCGATGTGCTGATCAGAGCAGGTGCCCGTGCTCGCCGAGCGCCTTGTCGATGCGCGCCACGAGTGAGCCGATGTCCACCTCGGGGCCTGGCTCGCCGCTGATCCGCGATGTTTCGGGTTGCTGCTCCAGCGCGTAAGCCAGGTTGAGCGCTGCCAGCACCGCGATGCGTTCACGCGACTTCACTTTCCCCAGGTTGCGGATCGTGGTCATCTCGTGGTCCACGGCCTTGACGGCCGCACGCAGCATCGCCTCGCCGCCTTCGGGACAGCCCAAGACGTAACTCTGGTCGAGGATCGTGACTTCGATTTGCTTCATTGCGGTTCTTCACCAGCCGTCGGGAAGGGATCTGATGTGAGCACCGCCGCCGTGGGCGAACCCTCGGTCGGCAACCGCTCGAGCAGCGTGTTGATGCGGCCTCGGGCCGCATTGAGTCGCGACTTCAGGCTGTCGCGTTCAACCGTCACGGTCTTGAGCTGCTGTTCAAGCAGCACATTGGTGCGCTGTAACTCGTCATGGCGCAGGAGCAATCGCTCCACCCGGTCGGCAAGGTCTTCGATCTTCGACATGGCGCGGTGGTACTCGGCTGATGACAGATCGAATTGTAGGCGGGTGCCTACAATGCGCCTCTGTTTGGTGCTCGCGCCGGTTTTCTTGCCGGTGCAGTTAAACGGGAAGCAGAAAGAGCTGCAAAGCTCTCAACCTGCGCTGCCCCCGCAACGGTACGTTGGACGAAGCCCAGGCCCTCGGGCCCGCGCTTCAACTCTTGTTCACACACCACTGGAGACTTCGGTCTCTGGGAAGGTCGCAAGAGTCGTTCCTTCAGCCCGGATACCGGCCAACAAGAGGGTGCATCCGCGTGTTGCACCCACATCGCATGCGCCTGCGGGGAAGCAGGTCGCGTGGCTCTTGTCGGACTTTTCATCATGTTTTTCTCTCTCTCGGCGCTTCGTGCGCTCGGAGCTGGCGCCCAGTGGCGCTCGCTCGGCTTTGTCTTGGCCGCGTGCGCGGTCGGTCTTTCCATCTCATCTGTCGCTCAGGCGCAGACCAATTTGCCGCCCGTGGTGGTCGTGGCTTCCCGGGAGCCGCTAACGCGCGATCAGGTCACGTCTGACGTGGTCGTCATCGATGCGCAGCGCATTCGCGAGTCGGCCGCTGATTCCGTCGAAGACCTGCTGCGTCGCGAGGCTGGGGTGCAGATCTCGCGCAATGGCGGGCCCGGCCAGTCGTCGGGTGTGCTCATCCGCGGTGCCAGTTCGGCCAGCACGCTGGTGCTCATCGATGGTGTTCGCGTTGGATCGGCCACGCTGGGCCTGGTGGCCTTCAATTCCCTCAGCCTGGCGCAGATCGAGCGCATCGAAGTGCTGCGTGGCCCCGGATCGAGCCTGTATGGCGCCGATGCCGTGGGTGGCGTGGTGCGCATCACCACGCTGCGTGGGCAAGGCCCTGCGAGCTTGTCGGCGCATGCGGCCGTGGGTGAGTACGGCTCGCGCGAGGGCGATGTCGCGGTCAGCGGCAGCACCGGCAGCTTTGACTACACCGCCTCGCTGGGGCACGAGCACAGCAATGGCGTGTCGGCGTTGCGTCCGAACGACCAGTTCAGCAGCTACAACCCCGATCGCGACGGCTACAGCCGCCGGACCGCGCAACTGAGCCTGGGTCAGGCCGTGGCTCCCGGCCATCGGGTGGCGCTCAGCGTGATCGATTCGCGCTTGACTTCGCGCTATGACAGCGCCGTGTACGAGGCGCCTGACTACCTTGCCGATGCGACTCCGAACTTTCGCAACCGGCTCGACACGCAAGTCGCCGCCATCAGCTACGACGGTGTGTGGAGCCCACTGTGGACCACGCGCGTTCAGTTGGCCCACAGCGAGGACGAGGAGCGCACCGGCGCTGGCGTGATCGAACACAACCTGACGCGACGCGACCAGTACACCTGGCAAAACGCGTTCACGCTGGCGCCGGGCCAGCAGGTCGTGGCGGTGCTCGAGCGGCTGGAAGAACAGGCTCAAGCGACCACCCTCAGTGTCAACCGCAGTCGCCACAACGATGCGGTGGCGCTGGGCTACTCGGGCCGTTTCGGCGCCAACTTGCTGTCGGCCGATGTGCGGCACGACGACAACTCGGTCTACGGCGGCAAGACCACTGGTCGGCTGGGTTGGGGGTATGAACTGGGCCACGGCCTGACCGCACGCGCGCTGGCCGGAACGACCTTTCGCGCCCCGGCGTTCAACGACCTCTACTACAGCGATGCGTATGGCAACTACGGCGTCCCCACCATCCGGCCCGAGCGGGGCCGCAGCGTCGAAGTCGGCCTGGATTGGCGCTCGGGCGACAGCAGCGTGTCTGCCACCGCTTACCGCAACCGCGTGCGCGACCTGATTGGATACGAGTCCGACCCCACTCTGTGTCCCGATGCGTCCTACTCCGGCGGTTGCGCGAGCAACGTCGGCAAGGCCACGCTCGAGGGCGTCAGCCTGACGGCAGCGCAAAGGCTGGGTGCGTGGACCTTGCGCGGGACCGTCGATCTGGTCAGCGCCACCGACGAACTCACAGGCGCGCGCCTGCCACGCCGCGCCCGCCACCACGAGACCGTCAACGCTGACTATCAATTCGGCGCGTGGAGCCTGGGCGGCTCACTGCTGGTGGTGGGCGATCGGCCCGATGGTGGCAAGTCGCTGGGCAGTTACGCCACCGTCGATCTGCAGGCGCGCTGGCGCTTCATGCCGCGCTGGCAGCTCGAGGCCAAGGTGCTCAACGTGGGCGACCGCGACATCGAGCCGACCCGCGACACCCGTGCGCTGGGCCGCCAGGTCTGGCTGGGTTTGCGCTACAGCGGGGTCGGTCTGTAAGGCCTGCCTGCCGGACTCGATCGATGACCCGAACGATGAACCCGCCGATGGCGCGATGGATGAGTTCCGCCGCGGCCCCGGGCTGGGGTCGTCTGACGCCGGCCATCCAGTGCGTAGGGGTTGCCTGGCGCACGCTGATGTGCGCCGCGCTGCTCGCCGCGTTGCACGCGTCTGGCTGGGCTTCGGGCTCGATCATGCTGCGAGACCTGCGCGGCCAGGCGCAGACCTTTGCCGCGCCGCCGCAGCGCATCGTGAGCCTGGTGCCGGCGCTCACCGAAAGCGTCTGCGCGCTCGACGCGTGCGGCCGGCTGGTGGGAACCGACCGCTATTCGAGCTGGCCGGCCAGCGTGCTGGCGCTGCCCAAGCTCGGCGGGCTGGACGATGCGCAGATTGAGCGCATCGTCGCGCTGCGGCCCGATGTGGTGCTGGCCGCGCCCGCGGCCCGTGTGATCGATCGGCTGGAGTCGCTGGGCATCCGGGTGCTGGTGCTGGAATCGAAGACACATGCCGATGTGCAGCGCTCTCTGCAGGTGCTGGCCACGATGCTGGGCACGCCGGCCGCGGCTGCGCCGCTGTGGGCGGCCATCGAACGCGATGTGGACCGTGCCGCGGCCCGGGTGCCGCCCGCCTTGCGCGGCCAGCGGGTCTATTTCGAGGTCGACACCACGCCTTATGCGGCCGGCGAGGGCTCGTTCATCGGCGAAACGTTGTCACGCCTGGGCGTGGCCAATGTGGTGCCGGCCGCGCTCGGGCCTTTTCCCAAGCTCAACCCCGAATTCATCGTGCGCGCCCAGCCCGACATCGTGATGGCCGCATCGGCGCCATTGGCCGAGATGCACGGCCGCCCGGGGTGGGATCAGCTCCGCGCGTTGCGCGCTGTGCGCACCTGTGGCTTCGCGCCGTCGCGCTATGACCTGCTGGTGCGCCCGGGCCCGCGCATGGGCGAGGCAGCGCTGCAGATCGCCGACTGTCTGGTGGCCATGGGCCGGCAGCCATGAATGCCCGCCGCCATCTGGCCTGGGCGCTGCTGGCGGCGAGCGCGCTGCTGGTGCTGGCCGGCCTGGCCTGTGGCAGCGATGGCTGGTCGTGGCCCGCGTGGGGCGGCGAAGCCGGTGTGATCGTCAGCCAGGTCCGCGCGCCACGCACGCTGGGTGCCTGGCTGGTGGGTGCCTTGCTGGGTCTGGCCGGGGCGATTGCGCAGGGGCTGTTTCGCAACCCGCTGGCCGATCCGTACCTGCTGGGCTCGGCGTCTGGTGCCTCATTGGCGGTGGTGGCGGTGCTGGCCATCAGTGCGTTTGGTGGGGCTGCCGTGGCCTGGTCGGCCGCCGATGGCCTGGCGCGGCTGGGTCTGGTGGGCGCGGCATTCGTCGGCGCACTGGCGGGCGTGCTGCTGACGCTGGTGCTGGCGCGTGGCGCCCGCGAGACGTCGCGTTTGCTGCTGGCGGGCGTGGTGGTGGGCGTGGTGCTGACGGCGCTCGGTGACTTGCTGGCCAGCGCCGCGCCTGAGGCCTTGCGTGGCCGACAGGTGTTCATGCTGGGCACCACCAGCTTCCTCGGTTGGGACAGCTCAGGCTGGCTCGCTGCGGGGCTGCTCGTGATCCTGCCGGTGGCCTGGCGGCTGGCCCGTGTGCTGGACGCACTGACGCTTGGCGAAGACAGCGCGATGAGCCTGGGCCTGGCGCTGCCGCGCTGGCGGTTGGTGCTGGTGGCCGCACTGGCGTTGGCCACCGGGCTGGCGGTGTCGCAGGCCGGGCTGGTGGCGTTTGTGGGGTTGGTATCGCCACATCTGGTGCGGCGCTGGGCGCCGGCAGGTCACGGCTACACCGTGGTGGCCAGCACGGCTGCCGGCGGCGTCTTGCTGCTGGCCGCCGATGTGCTGGCGCGCAGCCTGATCGCCCCTCAGGAACTGCCCGTCGGCGTGGTCACCGCGGTGCTGGGTGGCGGCTACCTGCTGTGGCTGCTTTTTCGCCAGAGGGTCGCATGAGCGCCACCGGGTCACTGGCGCCGTCCGCCACGCTGCGCGCTGAAGACCTGCAGGTGTCGCTGGGCGGTCAGGCCGTACTGCATGAGGTGTCGTGCGCGCTTCGGCCGGGTTGGACGGCCATCGTCGGACCCAACGGCGCGGGCAAGTCGACGCTGCTGCGAACGCTGGCCGGGCTGTTGTCGCCTGCGTCCGGCCGGGTGCTGCTCGATGAGCGGCCATTGCCTGACTGGGGTGCGCCCGCGCGCGCCCGCCGCATCGCCTGGCTCGCGCAGCAAGGCGAGCCAGGCGGCGACTTGGCGGTGCGCGATGTGGTGATGCTCGGACGCCTGCCGCACCTGGGCTTGTTCGGCTCGCCGGGGGAGGGTGATCACGCGGCGGTGGATGCCGCCCTCGAGGCCACCGGCTGCACGGGCTGGCAGCAGCGTCGCCTGCCGGACTTGTCGGGCGGTGAGCGCCAGCGGGTGCTGCTGGCGCGTGCGTTGGCCGTGGGCGCGCCGGTGCTGCTGCTCGATGAGCCCACCACGCACCTCGACCCGCCGCATCAGGTGGCCGTCGTGCGCTTGCTGCAGCGCATGGCCGCAGCCGGTACCCTGGTGGTCAGCGTGCTGCACGACCTGCCACTGGCGCTGCAGGCCGGGCGCTTGCTCGTGATGCAAGACGGCCGGTTGCTTGCCGATGCGCCCAGCGATTCAGCCGAGTCGCACGCCGCGCTCGTCGAGGTGTTCGGTGGTGCGGTGTCGATCGAGCGCATCCACGGGCGTCTCACTGCGGTGCCGGTGTTGTGAGCTGACCGGTTCATTCCGGCGGGTGGTCACACCATCCATGAGCACAATGGCTCACAGCGGACCCGATCGAGAGCGCCCATGAAAACCCCTCAGAAAAAGCTCCGCATTTCCCAACGGCTCGAGCAACTCGGCCCCGGCCTGATCACCGGCGCGGCCGACGACGACCCGAGCGGCATCGCCACCTATTCACAGGCCGGCGCCCAGTTCGGCTATTCGATGCTGTGGACGGTGATCGTCACGTTGCCGCTGATGGCGGCGATCCAGATCGTCAGCGCGCGCATCGGCTACGTCACGCGCCAGGGGCTGGCCGCCAACATCAAGGCGGGCTTTCCGCGCTGGGTGCTGCTGGCCGTCGTAGGCCTGCTGCTGGTGGCCAACACGCTCAACGTGGCGGCCGACATCGCCGCCATGGCCGAGGCGCTGCGCCTGCTTGTTGGCGGATCTGCCCACATCTATGCGGTGACGTTCGGGCTGCTCTGTCTGGTGCTGCAGGTGTTCTTGCCGTACCGCAGTTACGTGCGCTGGCTGAAGTGGCTGACCCTGGCGCTGCTGGCCTATGTGGCCGTGGTACTCAGCCTGCATCTGGACTGGTCACAGGTGGCGTCCGCTGCGTTGCAACCCCACCTGGTGGCCGATCACCAGGCGCTGCTGATGGTGGTGGCGGTGTTCGGCACCACCATCAGCCCCTACCTGTTCTTCTGGCAGGCAGCGCAGGAAATGGAAGACACGACCGACGCCGACGCGCCGCGAACGCGATCCGTGGTGCGTCATCACCTGAGGCGCATCAAGGCCGACACCATCGTCGGCATGACGTTTTCCAACCTGATCGCCTTCTTCATCATCCTGAGCACCGCGGCCACGCTGCACGCGGCCGGTGTCACCGACATCGAGACCTCGGCGCAGGCTGCCGAGGCGCTGCGTCCGCTGGCTGGCGATTTCACCTTCTTGCTGTTCAGCCTGGGCATCATCGGCACCGGCATGCTGGCCGTGCCGGTGCTGGCGGGCTCGGCGGCCTACGCCGTGGCCGAGGCTGCGGGCTGGCATGGCAGCCTCAGCTTGCGGCTGGATCGGGGCGAGGGCCGCGGTTTTTACGGCGTGATCGCCGCTGCCACGGTGGGTGGCGTGATCCTGTGCTTCACGCCCACCGACCCGGTCAAGGAACTGTTCTGGTCGGCGGTGCTCAATGGCGTGATCGCGGTGCCCATCATGGTGGTCATGATGCTGCTGGCCACCCGGCGCGCCACCATGGGAGATCACGTCATCGGCGGTACCCTTCGCTCGCTGGGCTGGGTCGCCACGGCGGTGATGGCGCTGGTGGTGGCCGCCATGTTCGTGACACTCTGATCCGGCCGTCTCCACGGACCCTCGCCACCATGCGTCATCTCGCCAACCACCTGAGCGTTCGCCCGCGCCTGATGATCGCCGTGGCGGCCGGCTCACTGACCTTCGCGCTGCTGCCCGACACGCTGAGCGTGACCACCCGCTGCCTGTTCGGCTGGAACGCCGCAGTGTGGCTCTACCTGCTGATGGTCGGCGTGATGATGCTGCGTGCCGATCACGAGCGGGTGCGCCAGGTGGCAGTGGCCCAGGCCGGCGCGGCGGCCACCGTGCTGTTCATCGTGGTTTTGGCTGCACTCGCGAGCCTGGGCGGCATCGCGGTCGAACTGATCAAGGCCAAGGCGCCCGGCGCGCCCTACGCGCTGTCGCACCTGCTGTTCGCCGTCACGACGATCGCCGGCTCCTGGCTGCTGGTGCCCACCATGTTCGCGTTGACCTGCGCGAGCCAGTACTACGAAATCGCGCATGGCCACGGACTGCGGTTTCCCGATGCCGAGGCCTCGTTCAAGCCCGATTACGGTGACTTCATGTACTTCTCGTTCACCATCGCCGTGGCTTGCCAGACGGCCGATGTGGCGGTGACCAGCCGGCCGATGCGCCGCCTGGTGCTGTTGCAGTCGTTGATGTCGTTTGCCTTCAACACCGCCATCCTGGCGTTCACGATCAACGTGGCGGCAAGTCTGTTCTGAAGTCGATGGCAGGTGTGTTCTGCTCCCCTCGCATTCCGTGGACGCCGGCCTGCTTGCCAAGAGTGACACCCCGCGCAGGACTGACGAGTTCCTGATGCCGCGCGTGCTACGTTGCGAGCCATGAACAGCCCACAACAAGCGCAGCCTCGGCGCGGCCTGCCTGCTCCGTGGAGGGCGGCCGCAGTGTGGGTGGGCGCCTGGCTGGTGATGTGGATGCTGGATGGCCGCATCGATCTGGCCAATCTGGGGATGATCCTGATCCTCGCTTGTGCGCTGGCTGCGCTGTGGCTGCCGCTGGCGGCCTCGATGCTTTCTTGTGCCGCAGCGGTGTTGGTCTTCAACTTTGCCTTCGTGCCACCGCGTGGCGCATTTGCCGTCGATCTGCGGCAGCACGCTCTGTTGCTGCTGACCATGCTCGCTGTGAGCTGGATCGTTTCGCTGCTGATGGCGCGTCAACGCCAGCTGGCCACCAGCGAAAGGCTGTCCGCCATGCGGACCGAGCAATTGCACACGCTGTGCGAGGCGCTGCGCGAAGCCGAAGATCCACGGCAGGCCGCCGCCCATTTGCGCGAGGCCCTTTCGCAGCTCACGGGCCCACCGGCCACCTTGCTGATCCGTGTGGAAACGCCACCCGCTAGCGATGACGGCACCGCCGCCATTGAGGTGGGCGAAGCCACGCCGGATGAGCGTGCGGGGCTGTGGCTCAGTCTGCGGCTGGCTCGACCCATGGGGCCCGGAACCGGTCGACATGAGGAGCAGCCCGCCTGGTACCTGCCGCTGCGTGGCCGGCGAGCCAGCCTGGGTGCCGCGCTGGTACCCGTGCCGCTCGCGCACCTCCCGGCCAAGACACCCGCGCTGCTCTCACATGCTCAGGCGCTGTGTGATCAGATGGGTCTGGCTCTGGAACGCCTCGCAGCCACCCAGGCCGCCGCTGCGGCGCGCGACGAAGCGCACGCACAGCAGCTGAACAACACCTTGCTGGCAGCCATCTCGCACGACTACCGTACGCCGCTGGCGACGATCCTGGGGGCTGCTTCATCTTTGCTCGATCAGGCAGATCGTCTCTCGGCGGGCCAACAGCGGCGCCTCGCTGCGGTCATCGTCGATGAGGCCCGACAACTCGCCCGCCTGACCGACAACACGCTGCAACTGGCCCGGTTGGGCGCGCCCGGCATGGCGCTCCAGCTCGAGTGGGAATCGGCAGAGGAGATCGTGGGTACGGTGCTGCGTCGCTGTCGTCAGCGAGATCCCTCGAGCCGGGTCAAGGCCCGTGTCGAGCCCGGCTTGCCGCTGCTGCGCTGCGACGCGGTGCTGCTGGCGCAGTTGCTGGACAACCTGGTGGACAACGCGCTCAAGTACGGCGGGGATCGGCCCGCTGTCGAGATCGTTGCTCGACGCGTCGATGACCGGGTGATGCTGGCGGTGCGTGACCGTGGCCCCGGCGTCTCGGCGGCTTGTCGCGAACGCATCTTCACTGTGTTCCAGCGGGGCGAGGCGGCGGCAGGCCCCAGCGTGGAGGGTGAGGCGGCACGCCGCGGTGCTGGTGTCGGGCTGGCAGTGTGCCGCGCCATCGCGAGGGCCAATGGAGGTGAGCTCACCTTGCGCAGCCGCAGCCGCGGCGGATCGAGCTTCGAGTGCGCGCTGCCGGTGATTGCTGCGCCGGCAGAACCCGATCGCGAGCGCAGCGGAGCCGTGTCATGACCCTGACCGTGTTGCTGGTCGAAGACGACCGGGAGCTGCGCATCACTTTGCGCGATGCGCTGGCGGTCGAGGGCTACAAGGTGCTGGCCGCTGCCAGTCTGGCCGATGCTCGGGCGCTGACAGCCAACGCCACCCGGGAGGGTGGCATCGACCTCGTTCTGCTGGACCTGGGTTTGCCCGACGGCGACGGCGAATCGCTGCTGAACGCGCTGCGGCGCGAATCCTCGGTGCCCGTCATCGTCATCTCGGCGCGGCACACCGACGTGCCGAAGATCCGCCTGCTGGATGCGGGGGCCGACGACTTTCTGGTCAAGCCGTTTGGCGTGGGCGAACTGCTGGCACGCATGCGGGTGGCTCTGCGTCACCGTGGCAGGGTGCTGCGCGCCGCCATCACCTACTTCGAGCATGACGGTCTGGTGGTGGACCTTGGCGCACGCCGCGTGCGTGTTGCGGGCATCGACGTGCATCTGACCCCGACCGAGTTCAAGCTGCTGGCTTGCCTGGTGCGCAGTGCCGGGCGGGTGGTCACACACCGGCAATTGCTGCTCGATGTCTGGGGCGCAGAGTTCACCGAGCACACGCACTACTTGCGCCTCTATATGGGGCAGCTGCGGGCCAAGCTGGAGGCCGATCCGGCCGACCCACGCTGGCTGATCACGGAAGCGGGTGTGGGCTACAGGCTGGTCGAGCCTCTGGCCTGACGCGAGACGCTGCGCTCTCGGCCCACTTATGCGTTCCTGATGTGCCCGCCGCCATGCTGATGACATCGCTACCACCATCAGGTTCGCCATGTCGTCTGCCATCCATGCCGTGAATCCCTCGCTGACCCCGCATCGACAGGGTCTGGCCGCGCTGACGCTCGGCGCCATCGGTGTGGTCTACGGAGACATCGGCACCAGCCCGCTGTACACGGTCAAGGAAATCTTTGCGCCGACCACGGGCGTCGCGCTCAACGCCCACAACCTCATCGGTGCTGTCTCGGTGATTTTCTGGGCCCTGATGCTGGTGGTGACGTTGAAATACGTCGTGCTGATCCTGCGTGCCGACAACCATGGTGAAGGCGGCGGCCTGGCGCTGACTGCGCTGGCAGCGCATGCGGTGCGCGCACGGCCGGCGCTGCGTCGCGGGTTGCTGCTGCTGGGCGTTTTTGGCGCCACGCTGTTTTATGGCGACAGCGTGATCACTCCAGCCATCTCGGTGCTTGGAGCAATGGAGGGCCTGGAACTGGTGACGCCCACCCTGCGGCATTACGTGGTGCCCATCGCGGTGGTCGTTCTGGTGGGGTTGTTCCTCGTGCAGCGTCTGGGCACGGGGGTTGTCGGCCGGTACTTCGGGCCGGTCATCGCGCTGTGGTTCTTGTGCCTGGGTGCCATCGGCGCGGTTCATATCGCGGCGCAACCGGGCATCCTGGCGGCGTTGAACCCCTTGCACGCGTGGGACTTCCTCGCGCAGCGGGGCTGGCACGTCTTCGCAGCGGTCGGCGCCATCGTGCTGGCGCTCACGGGTGCAGAGGCGTTGTATGCCGACATGGGGCACTTTGGCCGGCGGCCGATCCAGTTCGCCTGGGGCGCCATGGTGTTGCCGGCGCTGACGCTCAACTACATGGGCCAGGGTGCCTTGCTGATGGCCGATCCGTCGGCCATCGAGAACCCGTTCTACCGGCTGTTTCCCGACACCTGGGTGCTGCCCGTGCTGGTGCTGGCCACGCTGGCCGCGATCATTGCATCGCAGGCGGTGATCTCGGGCGCGTACTCGATGACCAAGCAGGCCGTTCAGCTCGGTTTTCTGCCGCGCATGACGGTGAAGTACACGTCGGCCCGCGAGGCAGGTCAGATCTACATGCCGGCCGTCAACTGGGCGCTGCTCGGCGGCGTGGTCGTGGCAGTCATCTTGTTCCGCAGTTCGTCAGCGCTGGCCGGCGCGTACGGCATTGCCGTTACCTTGACGATGATGATCACCACGGTGCTGATGTACTTCGTGGTGCGCGAGCGCTGGCGGCAGTCGGCGCTGGTGGCCATGGGCGCCATGGCGTTCTTTCTGGCCATCGACGCGCTGCTGGTCGCGGGGTGTGCCGTGAAGTTGCTGGACGGCGGCTGGTTTCCGCTCGCGCTGGGGCTGCTGTTGTTCGGCCTGATGAGCACCTGGTCACGTGGACGTGAGTTGCTGCTGGACAGCATCCACCGTGACGGGCTGGAGTTGCAACCCTTCATCGACGGCCTCGATCCCCGGGAGATCCACCGCGCCGAACGTACGGCGGTGTACCCGGTCGCCGACCCGTCCACCGTGCCGATGGCCTTGCTGCACAACCTCAAGCACAACCAGGTGCTGCACGAACGCAACGTCATCCTGACCGTCGTGTTTCGAGAGGTGCCCTGGGTGCCGATGGATGAACGCGTGAAGGTCGAAGGGCTCGGCCACGGCTTCTGGCGCGTGACGCTGCATTTCGGGTTCATGCAGACCCCCGACGTGCCCAAGGCGCTCACGCTCACCGAGTCTCATGGTCTGCGCATTCCGGCGTTTGAAACGTCGTACTTCCTCAGCCGCGAAACGGTTGTTCCCACGCCGGGCAGCGGCATGACGAATCTGCGGGAGCGGCTGTTCTCGGCGATGAGCCGAAACGCGAGCGGGGTGGTCGACTTCTTCCGGTTGCCCGGCAATGCAGTGGTCGAGCTCGGCACACGCGTGCAACTGTGAGCGCGTGCCCGAACGCCAGCCTTTGACCTGAGGGGGGCGGATGCCAGGCCGATGCAATCGATCGGTTCGGCAACGGCGCGTCAGGATCGACGCTCGGGTGCTGCGGTGCGACCCGAGCGGTCACTCAGGCGACGTCTCGAGCTCCGGCCTGCGCCCTTGGCCTCGAGTCGCAATACGCGGCCACCGCACACTCTGCGCACTTCGGGCTGCGCGCCGTGCACACGTAGCGCCCGAGCAGGATCAGCCAGTGGTGGGCGTCGACCAGGTACTCGGTGGGCACGCGTTCGAGCAGTTTGCGCTCGACTTGAAGCGGGTTCTTGCCCGGTGCCAACCCGGTGCGGTTGCCCACGCGGAAGATGTGCGTGTCGACGGCCATCGTCGGCTCGCCAAAGGCCACGTTGAGCACCACGTTGGCAGTCTTGCGGCCCACGCCTGGCAGCGCTTCGAGCGCCTCTCGGCTGCGTGGCACCTCGCCGCCATGCAGCTCGATGAGCAAGCGGCAGGTCTCGAACAGGTTCTTCGCCTTGTTGCGAAACAGGCCGATGGTCTTGATGTGATCGGTGAGCGCGGGCAAGCCGAGCGCGCGCATTTTTTGCGGCGTATTGGCCACCGCGAACAGCCGGCGCGTGGCCTTGTTCACGCCCACGTCGGTGGCCTGCGCCGACAGCAGCACCGCGGCCAGCAGCTCGAACACGTTGGTGAACTCGAGCTCGGTCTGCGGCTGCGGGTTGGCCCCCTTCAGCGTGGCAAAGAACGGCGCGATGTCGGCTTTTTTCATGGGGTTGACTCGGTGGTGGCCAAGGCGCGGGCGATGCGGTCGGGCGCCACGCGGGTGCGCGGCACGCGGATGCCAAACCAGCTGCGCACGTCCTGCTCGAGGCCGATGCCGTGCATGTAGTTGTAGAGCGCCTTGCGCAGCGCCACGCCGAGCGCATCGTGGTCGACGCCGGTGGGGTCGATGAAGCCGACGTCGTTGGTCGCAAAGGTGATCGGCGGCAGCGGCTGCAGCGTCACGCCGTACTCCTCGGGGTGCTGGCCGACCGGTGAATGCACCGTGCAGGCAAAGCGATGGAAAAAGCCTGACTGGATGCAGCCGTTCTCGAACAGCTGGCGCACGTACTCGAGCGCGTCGACGGTGTCTTGCACCGTTTGGGTCGGAAAGCCGTACATCAGGTACGCATGCACCAGCACGCCGGCGTCTGAAAACGCCTTGGTCACTCGCGCCACCTGATCGACCGAGACGCCTTTTTTCATCAGCTTGAGCAGCCGGTCCGAGGCGACCTCGAGCCCGCCCGAAATCGCGATGCAGCCGCTGTCGGCGAGCTGCTGGCACAACTCGGGCGTGAACGATTTTTCGAAGCGG
>CANGBT010000008.1 GCA_947452135.1 Burkholderiales bacterium | reverse complement strand
GCTTGAGCATGGTGGCCATCAGCAGCGTGAGCGCCTGGCGCTGGCCGCCCGACAGGCTGCCGATCATGTTCTCGAGCCGGCTCTCCAGCCCCATGCCCAGGCCGCTCACCACTTCATGCAGGGCTTGCAGGTTGCCGCTGCTCAGGGCGCGGCCGAGTCCGCGTGACTGACCGCGCCGTGCAGCCAGCGCCAGGTTGTCGGCGATCGACAGGTTGGGTGCGGTGCCGCTGAACGGGTTCTGGAACACGCGCCCGATGAAGCGCGCGCGCTGATGTTCTTCCCAACGGGTCACGTCATGGCCGTCGATCGAGATCGAGCCGGCGTCCAGCGCAAAGCCGCCGGCCACCGCGTTGAGCAGCGTCGACTTGCCCGAGCCGTTGGTGCCCAGCACGATCAGGAACGAACCTTCTTCGAGCGTGAGGCTCACGCCTTGCAGCGAACGCACCTCGTTGACCGTGCCCGGGTTGAAGGTCTTGCGGATGTCGCGCAGCTCAAGCATGGCTCGCTCCCGTCGCACGTTGGGTGCGCAGCTTGCCGATCACCGTGGGCGACACCAGCGCGATCAGCACGAAGGCCGCGGTGATCAGCTTCAAGTCGTTGGGCTCCAGCCCCATGCGCAGCGCCACGGCCACCAGCAATCGGAACAGCACCGAGCCGAGCAGGGTGCCGATCACCAGGTGAGCGAGCCGTCGCGAGCCGGTGAGCGCTTCGCCCAGGATCACGCTGGCCAGCCCGGTGACGATCATGCCGATGCCCATCTGGACGTCGGCAAAGCCCTGGTACTGGGCCAGCAGCGCGCCCGACAGCGCCGCCACCGCGTTGGACAGCGCCAGCCCCAGCGTTTTCATCGAGCCGTCGTTGACGCCGAGCGCGCGAATCATCTGGCTGTTGTCGCCGGTGGCGCGCATTGCCAGGCCGATGTGGGTGCCGAAAAACGCCAGCAGCACCAACACCAGCAGCGCCACCATCACGACGGAGGCCAGCAGGATCGACAGATCGTGCACCGGCACCTTCCAGCCCAACACCATCACGGACTCGGCACCGGCCAGCCTGAGGCCGAGTTGAGCGGCCGCGTTGGGGAAGGTGTGCGAGTTCGACAGGGACAGGTTGCTGCCGCTCATCACGCGCAGGTTGATCGAATACAGCGCGGTCATCACGAGGATGCCCGCCAGCAGGTCGTTGATCTTGAAGCGGGTGTGGGTGATGCCGGTGGCGGTGCCGGCCAGCGCGCCAGCCAGCACGGCGGCCAGCGTGGCCGTCAACGGGCTGCTGCCGCCGATGATGAGCATCGCCGCGACCGCCGCACCCAGGGTGAAGCTGCCCTCGCAGGTCAGGTCGGGAAAGTTGAACACCCGAAAGCTGATGAACACGCTGATGCCCAGCAGCGACAACAGCACGCCGATCGTCAGCGCTCCCAGCAGCAGGCTCATGGTTGCGAGGTCCCGAAGGTGAGCGGGGCGACCCACAGGGCACCCCGGATGAAGTGGCTTTCCTCGGGCTGTTGCGCATCGCGGTCATCGCACAGCAGGTGCAGCACGGTGTGCGCCGATTCGCTGTCGATGAACGGCTTGATGACACGTTGCAGATCGATCAGACCCTCGGGCAGCGGCTTGTAGCGAAACGGCACCGCGTGCACATGGCCGAGCGGGCTGCCCGCCATCCCTGTGGCGCGCAGGAACGACGACAGGGCCGCGGGGCAGCGGGACTCGTGGGCGACGACGCCTGCGGCGATCACCATCGAGCCGGCATCGAGCCGCTCGGTCGAGAACGACAGCCATTGGCGCATTGCCGGAAAACCCCAGGGCGCATCGGCCTGGGCGCCGGCCGCCGGCGAACGCCGCAGGGCCGCGCCGATGAGGCCGCCCGATTCGGCGGCGATGGCGATGCACGCGGCGGGCGCGTCCACCAGCTCAAGCGCTGCTTGCGTGAGCTCGGCCAGCCTGGTGGGGCGTTGCGCGTCGATTGATTCGAAGCGCACCAGATGGCCGAACTGGCCATCGCAAGCCAGGCTGTACAGCGACTGGATCTCGGGCACGTAGCCGCCTTCGGCCACCAGAAAGTCGCATTGGGTCGAGCCATTGCCCGGCAGACACACCGCAGAGCCGGCCAGCGCCAGGAATTCGCCGAAATCGTTGCGGCACTCGTCGAACGTGCCACCCAGCGCGCCCAGACCGAGGGCGAACGTCGACGCCGGCAGGCTCAGACGTTGGCAATCGTCGGCCGTGAAGCGGCAGCCGTCGAGCCGTGCGGGGTCGCCCTGGGTGCGGCACACCATGCCGCTGCCGCCCAGATCGAAGACCTCGAAGCGCGTCGTGGCGCTGGCATGTTGCCGGCTCACGTTGGCGGCCCGTGCCGGAGCGGACGGTGCCGTCGCCGCCGGGGTGAAGAATTTCAGCAAGCCGGCCAGCTGCAGGATCTCGCCCACCTGCTGCGACGGGCTCTGGATGGCGAAGCTGCCGTCCAGCGCTTTGAACTTCTTGTAGAAGTTCATCAGCACCCGGATGCCCACCGAGCTCAGGAACACGGTCTCGGTCATGTCCAGCGTGATGTGGTGCTGGCCCAGGCGCAGCCGCGAGTCCAGTTCACGGCTGAGGTGATCGGCCCAGCGGCCGTCCAGACGGCCTGCCAGCCGCATGACGGTGCGTTCGCCGAGTTGTTCCGAGGTGATGTCCATGGTCTGTGGTGCCCTCAGAGTCAACGCGAGGCAGCGGAAGCCGCCGCGCTGGCCGCCGGCATGGCGAGCGCGCCGCCCTTGCGGTGTTCGCCGGCCTCGTCGATCCATCGGTCGGCACTTGCCAGCATCTCGGGCGGGACCTGCCAGTTGCCGCGCAACCCCTTCAAGGCAGTGAGGTTGAGCGACAGCGATTCAGGCACATGGTTGGACACCGGGGTCTTGGCGGTGTCGGCGCCTGCGAGCACCTGGCCGGCCAGCACGCCCACGTCATGGCCGACCTCCGAGTAATTGGCGCCCAGATCAAACAGCGTGCCCTTGCGCACATTGGGCGGAATGATGGTGAACACCGGGATGCGGTCGGCCCGGGCCACCGACACCATGGTTTCGATCGCCACCATCACCACCTGATCCCCGGTGACCAGGAAGGCATCGATGCCGCGTGCCACCAGCGACTTGGCGGCCATGCCCACAGCCGAAGAGTTTTCGGCATCGGCTTCCAGCAGCTCGATGCCGAGTTCCTGACAGGTCTTGCGCGCGGCGGCGGTGAAGAGCTGCGAGTTGATCTCGGCGCTGTGCCAGACCATGCCGACGCGGCGCAGCCCGGGGTTGATCTCGCGCGCGAGCTTCAGGGCCCGGCCCACCGGGAAGAACGTGCTGATGCCGGTCATGTAGGGCGGGTGGTCCAGCGGATCGGTGGCGCTCACGCCCACGCCCGACGAGGCCGCGTTGGCCACCGTACCGAACACATGCTTGACCTTGCTTTGCTTGTTGGCGTTGGCCACCGCCTGCATCGACACCGTGCTGGCCGTGAGCACCAGATCGAAAGATCCGTTGGTGACCTGCCGGGCGATGTCGTTGGCGGTGGGCAGGTCGCCTTGCGCGTTGTAGAACTTCAGGCTGACCGTCTTGCCATCGACGAAGCCCTGGCTGGCCAGCCCCTCGACATAGCCGCGCACCGCGTCGTCCATGACGGCTTGCGAGACGTGCTGCACCACGGCCACCCGTGGCATGGCCGATGACGACTTGCGGCCGCTGTCGTCAAGCGCCAGCAGGCCCGCACTCACCAGGACGATCAGCGCGATGCCCAGCAGCAGGGGCCGCACGAACTCAATGAGGGCTTTCATGTGTGCGTCCGGCCGCGCTCGCTGGCGTCAGCCTTCCTTGCGCAGCGACGGGAACAGGATCACGTCGCGGATGCTCGGGCTGTCGGTGATCAGCATCATCAGCCGGTCCAGGCCGATGCCGCAGCCGCCCGTCGGTGGCATGCCGTACTCGAGCGCGCGGATGAAATCGGCGTCGTAGTACATGGCTTCTTCGTCGCCGGCGTCCTTGTTGGCCGCTTGCGCCTGAAAGCGCGCGGCCTGGTCCTCGGCGTCGTTGAGTTCGCTGAAGCCGTTGGCGTATTCGCGTCCGGTGATGAACAGCTCGAAGCGCTCGGTGATTGCCGGGTTGCTGTCGGACGCGCGCGCCAGCGGGCTGACCTCGACCGGGTAATCAATGATGAACGTGGGCGCCCACAGCTGCGATTCGACCGCTGCTTCGAACAAACCGAACTGCAGCTCGGGCAGCTTCCAGTGCGTCGGTGGCTCTTCGCCCAAAGACTTCAGCTTGGCGTGCAGCACCTGCGCGTCGTCAGCCTCGGCCACCGTCAGGCCGGCGTGCGCGACCAGCGACTCGCGCACCGTCATGCGCGTGAAGGGCGACTCGAGGTCCACCGTCTTGCCGCCGTAGGTGAGCGTGGCCGAGCCGGTGGCACCGCGCGCCGCGTGGCGCAGCACCTGCTCGGTGTAGTCCATCAGGTCGTGGTGATTCCAGTACGCGGCGTAGAACTCCATCATCGTGAATTCGGGGTTGTGCCGAACGCTGATGCCTTCGTTGCGGAAGCTGCGATTGATCTCGAACACCCGCTCGAAGCCGCCGACGACCAGCCGCTTCAGGTACAGCTCGGGCGCGATGCGCAGGAACATCTCCTGATCGAGCGCGTTGTGGTGCGTCACGAAAGGTTTGGCGTTCGCGCCGCCCGGGATCGGGTGCAGCATGGGCGTTTCGACTTCCATGAAGCCGTTGTCCACCATGAACTGACGGATCGACGACAGCGCCTTGCTGCGTGCTGTGAAGCGCGTGCGCGCCTCGGCGTCGGTGATCAGGTCGACGTAGCGCTGGCGGTACTTCTGCTCCTGGTCGCTCATGCCATGGAACTTGTCGGGGAGTGGTCGCAAGCTCTTGGTCAGCAGGCGCAGGTTCGACACGCGCACCGACAGTTCGCCGGTCTTGGTCTTGAACAGCGTGCCTTCGGCGCCGAGGATGTCGCCCAGATCGAGGTGCTTGAACGACTCGTAGCCACTCTCGCCGATGCCGTCCTTGGTGATGAACAGCTGGATGCGTCCGCCGGTGGCGCCGAGCGAGCCGTCTTGCAGCGTGCAGAAACTCGCCTTGCCCATCACCCGCTTGAGCATCATGCGGCCGGCCACGCTGACGCTCAGGCCCAGCGGCTCGAGCTCTTCGTTCGTGCGCTCTCCATGCAAAGCCACGAGTTCGGCCGCGCGGTGCGCGGGCTTGAAGTCGTTGGGAAAGGCAATGCCTTGCTGGCGAATGGCGGCGAGCTTCTCGCGGCGTTCGGTGATGAGCTGGTTTTCGTCGACCGCCGCAGTGCTCGTTTCTGCAGGGTTCGGGGCGTGTGCGTCGGTCATGGGCAGAGGGTCTGAGGGGTGCCGGATTCTAGGTGCCGCCTCCCGGGGGGGCGTGCCTAGAATCGACGCCATGCTGATTCATCCGACGGCCGTCATCGACGATGGTGCGCAACTGGGCGCCGGGACTCAGGTATCGCATTTCGCTCACGTGTGTGCCGGCGCTCGCATCGGCCGCGATTGCTCGCTCGGACAAGGCGTCCACATCGGCGATGAGGTGGTCATCGGGCGCAACGTGCGCATCCAGAACAACGTGTCGTTGCAAGACGCGGTCACGCTCGAAGATGAGGTGTTTTGCGGCCCGAGCGTCGTGTTCACCAATGTCTTCAACCCGCGTGCCACACCGGCGGTTCCATCGCAGGCGCCTCGCACGCTGATACGCCGCGGTGCCACGCTGGGTGCCAACAGCACCGTGGTGAGCGGCACCACCGTCGGGCGCCACGCCTTTGTTGGCGCGGGCGCGGTGGTCAGCCGCGACGTGCCCGACTTCGCGCTGATGGTGGGTGTGCCGGCACGCCAGATCGGCTGGGTCAGCCGCCAGGGCGAGCCGCTCAGCCTGCCCATCAAGGGTCAGGGCGAAGCCGAGTGCGCGCTGAGCGGCGAGCGCTACGTGCTGCGCGATGGGGTGTGCGCCATGGCGAGCGAGATCACGGCTTGAGCGGCCGTGCGCACTGAGGGGCTGCTGCGCTCGACGCTCACGCTGGTGGCCGGCGGCGCGCTGGCGCAAGCCCTGCCGCTGGCGCTGTCGCCGCTGCTCACGCGGCTTTACACACCCGATCAATTTGGTCATTTCACGCTGGTGGCGGCGGTGGCCGTCAACCTCGGCGCGGTGGCGTGCGCGCGCTACGAATACGCGCTGCCCCTGGTGGCCGATGCTCAGCGTGCGCGCGCGCTGCTCGCCTTGTGCCTGCGCGTGCTGTTGCTGGTGAGTTTGCTGAGCGTGCCGTTGGCCTGGTGGTTGAGCCGAGGCAGTCCGGCGTCGGGCTGGCTGTGGCTGCCCGCGGTGGTGGCCAGCGCGGGTGCGGTGCAGTGCCTGACGCTGTGGGCCACGCGCGCTCAGCGCTTCGGGGCCTTGTCGGGCGCGCGCGTCGTGCAGTACGGCGGTGCCGCGCTGGCGCAGGCCGGTGCCGGGCTGAGCGCACCGGCGGCCGCGCTGGGCGGACACGGCCTGATCGCCGCGCCGGTGCTCGCCAACCTGGCCACGCTGGCGCTGCTGCAGCGGCCGGCGCCCGAGGGCGGCTGGCGCTCGCTGTGGCGCTTGCCGCGCGCCGAATGGCTGGCCGCCGCGCGCGAGCACCGCAGCTTTCCGCTGCTCAACGCGCCACATGCCTTCAATGGCGCGCTGCAGGACACGCTGTGCGTGCTGCTGCTGACCTGGTGGTCGGGCGATGCGGCGGTGGGCTTCTGGGGGCTGGCCATGCGCTGCCTGAAAGCACCATCCGCGCTGGTGGGCGGGGCGGTGTCGCAGGTGCTGTACCCGAAGCTCGCCACCACCGACCGCGCCGCGGCGCGCCAATCGGTGCGTCAGGTGATGGCGGTGCTGCTGGCGCTGGCCTTGCCGCTGGTGCTGGTGCTGATGGTGTTCGGTCCGGCGCTGTTCGCGGCGCTGTTTGGCGAACCCTGGCGCGAGGCCGGCGAGCTGGCGCGTGCGCTGGCGCCTTACATCGGCGTGCACTTCGTGGCCTCGCCGCTAGCGGTGGTGACGCTGGCGTGGCAGGCGCAGGGCTGGGCGCTGCGCCTCGCGCTGGTCGGCCAGGTGGTGTTTCTGGCGGCGGTGGCGGTGGGGCTGCACTTCGGCGGCCTGCAAGGTGCGGCCTGGGCGGTGTCGGCGGCGACGCTGCCGTATTTCGGGTTCTACTTCTGGTCGCTGGCGAACTGGCCGCTGCCGGTGGTCGAGCCCGCATCCGAGCCGAACGCATCCACGAATCCGACCTGACGCCATGACGAGCTCCGCATCGCTGTTTCGCCGCGTCTGGCAGCCGCTGAAGACGGCGCTGTCGCGGCTGCTCGGGCCACGCACGGTGTGGGGTTACGTGCGCAGCGACGGCGTCTACCTGCCGCACACCCGCGTGAGCAACCACGGCCAGATCGTCTCGCCCGAGCGGCTGGACATCGGCGACCACGTCTACATCGGCCACTTCAGCGTGCTCGATGCCTCGGGCGGGCTGCACATCGGCGAGGGCTGTCAGATCGCCGGCTTCAGCGGCATCTACACGCACTCGAGCCATGTGGCCATCCGCCTGTACGGGCGCGAATACGCGCACACCGAACACAAGCAGGCGTACTTTGAGGCGCCGGTGCGCATCGGTGCGTACAGCTTCGTGGGCACGCACTGCGTGGTGCTGCCCGGTGCGGTGATCGGGCGCGGCAGCCTGGTGGCCGCGCAGTCGGTGGTCAAGGGCGAGTTTGAGGACTTCGCCTTTCTGGCCGGCAACCCGGCGCAGGTGGTGGGCGACACGCGCGAGATCGACGAGCCCTGGCTGCAGCAGCACCCCGAGCTGCGCGAGCACCACGATGCGTGGGCCACGGCGACGGCCAAGGCCGCCTCCGCAGCGCAGGTGCTCACGCGGTGAGCCAGCCGCACCTGTGCCTGCTTGGCGATGCCAACAGCGTGCACCTGCAGCGCTGGGCGCGCGAGATGGTCGCGCGCGGCTGGCGCGTGTCGGTGGTCACGGCGCGGCCGCAGCCCATCGACGGCGTCGAGCAGTGCGTGCTCTCGCCAGTGCGCCGCTCGGTCGACTGGCTGCGCCGCGTGGGCGAGGCACGTCGCTTCGTCAGGCAACTGGCGCCTGACCTCGTGCATGCGCACTACATCAGCAGCTACGGCTACCTCGCGGCGCGTTGCGCGCGTCATCCGCTGGTGATGACGGCGTGGGGCAGTGACTTGCTGCTCACGCCTCGCCACAGCACGCTCATGCGCTGGCTCACCGGCTGGACGCTGCGCCGCGCCGACCTGATCACCGGCGACTCGTTCGATCTGGTCGAGGCCGCGCAGGCCTACCGGCCGAAGGCGCCGGTGCATCGCATCCACTGGGGCGCCGACACCGCCAAGTTCCGCCCCGCGCCGTGGGCCGACAAGCCGGCGTTCGACATCGCGAGCCTGCGCTCGTGGGAGCCCAACTACCGCATCGACACGTTGCTGAGCGCCATGGGCCTGCTGCGCCAGTGGCGGCCTGACGCGCCGGTGCATCTGCACCTGCTCGGTGGCGGCAGCGGCGAGGCAGCTCTGCGCGAGCAGGTGCGCTCGCTGGGACTGACCGAACGGGTGACGTTCCATGGCCGCGTGGACGACGCCGGCATGCTGGCTGCGTTGTCGCGCTGCAAGGTGTCGGTGTCGGTGCCGGCGAGCGATGCGACGTCGGTGGCGCTGCTCGAAAGCATGGCCTGCGGCCTGGCCGTGGTGGCCAGCGACCTGCCGGCCAATCGCGAGTGGCTGTCGGGCGCCGACGACTTGCTGGTGAGCGCCGGCGACGCCAATGCCTTGGCGCGCGCGCTGCAAACCTTGCTGCAAGACGATGCACGCGCGCAGCAGCTCGGCGCGATCAACCTCGAGCGCATCGAGCGTGACGGCCAGCGCGCCGCGCAGATGGACGCGATGGACGCGCTGTACCGCGGTTTGCTGACGCCACGCGGCCGATCGGGGGTGGCGTGATGGCAGCGGTGCGCACCGTCAGCGTCATCGTGCCCTGCCGCAACGAGCGCGACCACATCGAGGCGTTCTGCGCCGATGCGCTGGCTCAGCAACTGCCCGAGTACTGGCAGCTGCAACTCATCGTGGCCGATGGCGGCAGCGACGACGGCACGCGCGAGCGGCTGCAGGCCCTCTCGCGCACCGAGCCGCGACTGACGCTGGTCGACAACCCGCAGCGCATCGTGTCGGCCGGGCTCAACCGTGCGCTGGCGGTGGCGGCCGGTGCGGTGATCGTGCGCATGGACGTGCACACCCGTTACGCCGCCGACTACGTGGCGCAGTGCCTGCACGCGCTCGAGCGCAGCGGCGCCGACAACGTGGGTGGCCCGTGGCGCGCCGAAGGGCGCGACGGCTGGCCGGGCGCGATCGCGGCGGCCTTCCAGTCGCGCTGGGTGGCCGGCGGTGCGCGCTCGCGCTCGCTGGTTTACGAGGGCGAGGTCGACACCGTCTACCTGGGCTGCTGGCCGCGCGCGACCTTCGATCGCTTCGGCGGCTTCGACGAGGCCCTGGTGCGCAATCAGGACGACGAACACACCCTGCGCATCGTGCTGGGCGGCGGCCGCATCTGGCAAAGCCCGGCCATCCGCTCGGTGTACCGGCCGCGCGATTCGCTGGGTGCGCTGTGGCGGCAGTGGCTGCAATACGGCTACTGGAAGCCCTTCGTGATGAAAAAGCACGGCCAGGCCGCCGCGTGGCGGCACCGGGTGCCGGGGCTGTTCGTCGCGGCGGTCGCGCTGGCGGCGCTGCTCGCGCTGGCCGGCGCTGGTGCCGCGCCGCTGCTCGCGCTGCTGGGTGCATATGCGCTGGTGCTGGCGGGTCTGTCGCTGGCGGTGGCGAGCACGTCGTCCTGGTCCTTGCTGTGGCGGCTGCCGCTGGTGGTGGCCGCGCAGCAGATCGGCTACGGCGTGGGCACGCTGGCCGGCGTGTGGGACGCCTGGCGGCACGGCCACGGCCGCGAACGCTTTGCCCGGCTGACCCGATGAGCGCGGTGACTGCGACACCAGCGAGCGCGCCTCACGACGAACCCGTGCCGTGCCGCGCGCGCAACGCCCACCAGCCGGCTGATACCCTCGCTCCCCATGCCTGAAACCGCCTTGCCCTTCATCCCTTTTGCCTTGCCCGACATCGGTGACGACGAGATCGCCGAGGTGGTCGACACGCTGCGTTCCGGCTGGATCACCACCGGACCGAAGACGCGGCGCTTCGAGGAGGACTTCACCGCGTACCTGGGCGATCCGGGTCTGCATTCGATGGCCGTCAACTCGGCCACCGCGGGGCTGCACCTGGCGCTCGAAGCGCTGGGCATCGGGCCGGGCGACGAGGTCATCACCACCACCCACACCTTCACCGCCACCGCCGAGGTGGTGCGCTATCTGGGCGCTGACGTGGTGCTGGTCGACATCGATCCGGCCACGCTGTGCATCGACGTGGCCGCGGTCGAAGCCGCCATCACGCCGCGCACGAAGGCGGTCATTCCGGTGCACTACGCCGGCCTCGCCGCCGACATGGCCGCGCTGCTGCCGCTGGCGCGCCGCCACGGCCTGAAGGTGGTGGAAGACGCGGCGCATGCGCTGCCTACCACCTGTGGCGGCCAGCTCGTGGGCACGCTGGGCAGCGACGTGACGGTGTTCAGCTTCTACGCCAACAAGACCATGACCACCGGCGAGGGCGGCATGGTGGTCACGCGCGATGCGGCCCTTGCCAAGCGCGTGCAGGTGATGCGGCTGCACGGCATCAACCGCGATGCGTTCGACCGCTTCACCGCCAAGGCGCCGAGCTGGTACTACGAGATCGTGGCGCCGGGCTTCAAATACAACCTGACCGACATCGCCTCGGCGATGGGCATCCACCAGCTGCGCCGCTCGCGGGGGTTTCAGGCCACGCGCGCAGCCATCGCCGCGCGCTACGACGCGGCCTTTGCCGAGTTGCCGCTGATCACGCCACCGCAGCCCGCAGCCGGCGACACGCACGCATGGCACCTGTATGTGCTGCGGCTGGCCGATGGCGCGAAGCTCACGCGCGACCAACTCATCGACGGCCTTTACGCCGCAGGCATCGGCTGCAGCGTGCACTACATCCCGCTGCACCTGCAGCCGTACTGGCGTGAGCGCTATGCACTCACGCCCGAGCGCTTTCCGCACAGCCAGCACGCCTACGAGCGCATGCTGAGCCTGCCGCTTTACACGCGCATGGATGACTCGCAAATCGAGCGCGTCATCGCCGCCGTGCGTGCGCTGCTTGGCTGACGGGCGCGGCGGGCGGGTGCGCATGGGCAAGCGAGTGATCGATCTGCTGGGCTCGGGCCTCGGGCTGCTGCTGCTCGCGCCGGTGCTGCTGCTGGTGGCGCTGGCGATCAAGCTTGACTCGCCGGGGCCGGTGTTCTTCAGGCAGACGCGCGTCGGGCGCGGTGGCGTCGAGTTCCGCATCCACAAGCTGCGCACCATGCGGCAGGCCGATGGCGCTGACGAGGCGGGTGCGGCAGCGCAGATCACCGTGGGCGACGACCCGCGCATCACCCGCGTGGGCGCGCTGCTGCGCCGCACCAAGCTCGATGAACTCGCGCAGCTGATCGACGTGTGGCGCGGCTGCATGAGCCTGGTCGGCCCGCGCCCCGAGGTGCCGCGCTACGTGGCGATGTACCCGCCGGCCTTGCGCGCCACGCTGCTCGGCGTGCGCCCCGGCATCACCGACCCGGCATCGCTCGCGTTTCGCCATGAAAGCGAGCTGCTTGCCCGTGCCGCCGATCCGCAGCGCGAGTACCTCGAGGTGGTGATGCCCGCCAAGCTGGCGATCTCGGCGCGTTACATCGGCGAGGCCTCCTGGCTGCGCGATCTGCAGTGCATCGCGGCCACCGTGGGTACGCTGTGGACGCGCCGGTCCGCATCGCCTTGCGGACCTCTCGTCTGACGCTGGCTCACCAGGAATTTCGACCCCCATGTTCTGGCACCGATTCGACCGCTTCCTCGCCCGCTGGCGACCGCACCGCCGGCCGCTCACGCTGCTGCTTGATGCCGTCGCCATCGTGGTGTGCTGGAACTTCACCTACTTGTTCCGGCTGGGCTTCGAGCGCTGGTGGAGTGACCGGCCGGCCTATGACGGCTGGGTGTTGCTGGGTGTGGTGGCGGTCTATCTGACGGTGTTCGTGATCGCGCGCGTGCCCGAAGGGCTGTGGCGATTTGCGGGGTTTGGCGAGGTGCAGCGCTTGACCGTGTCGTGCGGCGTGGCCGGGGCCATCAGCGCGGTGGCCGTGCTGATGATGCAGCTCTACGCCGTGCCGCGCGCGGTGCTGGCGCTGCACCCGATCGTCACGCTGATGGGTCTGTGCATGACACGCATCGCCTACCGCATGCTCTACGAGCACACGCGCTTGCGCATCACCGGCGGCCACAACGAAGTGCGTCGCGCCATCGTGATGGGCGCCGGCGAGGCCGCACGGCTGCTGGTGGCCGGTCTGCCGCAGCAGGGCTGGACGGTGATCGGGCTGCTCGATGACGACCCGGCCAAGCGAGGCACCCGCATCGCCAACGCGCCGGTGCTGGGCACCTTCGATGACGTGACCACGCCTTCGGTGACGGCAGGCGCCACGCACATCATCACCGCGTTGCCCAACGCGACGGCAGCGCAGCGGCGCCGGGCCATTGAGCTGGCCGCAGCCACCGGGCTGCCTGTGCTCACCGTGCCGTCGATCAGCGAACTGCAGTCGGGCGCTGCGCGCATCGAACGCATCCGCGCGGTCGAGCCCGAAGACCTGCTGGGCCGCGAGCCGGTGGTGCTCGACGAGGCCGGCATCGCCGAGCTGGTGTCGGGCAAGACGGTGCTGGTCACGGGCGCGGGCGGCTCCATCGGCAGCGAGCTGTGCCGCCAGCTGGCGCTGTACGGTCCGGCGCGGCTGGTGCTCTACGAGCTGAGCGAATTCGCGCTGTACCAGATCGAACAGCAGCTCGGCGAGTTGCACCCCGGCTTGCCGCTGGTGCGCCTGATGGGTGACGTGAAAAATCTGGCGCACCTGCGCGCGACCTTCTGTGCGCAGCGCCCGCACCTGGTGTTTCATGCCGCTGCCTTCAAGCATGTGCCGCTGATGGAAGACGACAACGCCTGGGCTGCGCTGCACAACAACACGCTGGGCACCTATCACGCGGCGCTGGCTGCGGCTGAATGTGGCGCCGAGCGGTTCTTGATGATCAGCACCGACAAGGCGGTCAACCCCACCAACGTGATGGGTGCGAGCAAGCGTGCGGCCGAGCGGGTGCTGTCGCACCTGGCCACGCAGCACGCAACCACCGTGTTCTCGGCGGTGCGCTTTGGCAATGTGTTGGGCTCAAGCGGCAGCGTGATCCCGAAGTTCAAGGAGCAGATCGCGCGCGGCGGCCCGCTGACGGTCACCCACCCCGACATCACGCGCTACTTCATGACCATTCCCGAGGCGGTGCGGCTGGTGCTGCAGTCGGCGGTGCTGGCGCAAAGCGGGCAGGTCTACGTGCTCGACATGGGCGAGCCGGTGAAGATCGTCGAGCTCGCGCGGCACCTGATCCGCCTGAGCGGCCACCGCGACAACGAGATCGGCATCGTCTTCAGTGGATTGCGCCCGGGCGAAAAACTCTACGAGGAGCTGCTGGCCGATGCCGACACCACGCAGCCCTCGGCGCACCCGCGGCTGCGCATTGCACGGCTCAACGATGAGGCGACCGCTTCGTGGCTGGCCGAGCTGATGGGCTGGTTGCACACGCCGCAAGATGGCGTGTCACCGGCGGCGTGGCGTGAACAGCTGGGGCGGTTCGTGCCCGAATACCGGCCCCGGTAGCACGCCGGTAAATCGGCGCGGGTGGCTCAGTGCCGCGCCACCAGCCATTGCGGCACCTTGAAACGCACGATGCTCCAGTACACAGCCGTGTACGTCACCATGAACAGCCCGATGAAGCACGCCATGGCCGTGGTGCTCCGGAACCACACCATCGCGGGGATCACCGACAGGCTGCAAAGCAGCCACAGGTAAGGCGAGGTCATCGAGTTGCGCGCGCGCAGGCTTTGCTCAGGCGGCTCGCCGAACAGCGGCCTGATCAGCCGACGGTGCACCAGCATGTGCAGGTGCACCCCGTCGGGAAGGCCGGGCGACATGTGGCGCAAGAACTTCTTTCGATAGATCGAGAAGATGGTCTCGAAGATCGGATAAGCGCACAACAGCAGCGGAAAAAGCGGCGACACGCCCGGGTTGCGGGCAATCAGCAGCACGCCCAACTCGGCCACCAGGAAACCCAGCAGGTAGGCGCCGCCGTCGCCCAGAAAGATGAGCCCGGCAGGGAAGTTCCACAGGAAAAATCCCATCACCGCGCCTGCCGTCAGCAGCGACGACGTGATCACCAGCCGATCGCCCACCTGCAGCCCCACGTAGGCCAGCGCCAGCAGCATGAAGATCACGCACATCGAGGCCAGCCCGTTGAAGCCGTCGATGATGTTGGTGGCGTTGGCCACGCCGGCCACCACCAGCATCGTCAAGGCGACGGCGCCCACGGGCAGTTGCACCAGTTGATCGACACCCGGAATGTCGGTGTGCCGGATCACGCCATCGAGCCACCACGCTGCCAGCGCTGCCGACACCGCCGTGGCGAGCAGTCGTTTGGCCGGGGAGACGTTCTTGGTCAGGTCTTCAATCAGACCCGCAGAAAAAGCCGGCAGGGCCGAGGCCAGCAGCAGCCACAGCGAGCGAGCCAGCGGGTTTTGAGTGAGCTGCGCCATCAGCGCCCCGGCCACCAAGGCCATCGCCAGGCCTACGCCACCGATGCGCGGTACCGGGTGGGAGTGGAATTTTTGCGGGCCGTCCAGTTCGTGGTCGGCCGACAGGTGTGAGTGCCGGTCGGCCGACCGGACCACCAGCAGCGTGGCCACCAGCGAAACGATGAAGCTCAGGAAGAAGAAGGTCATTGGCAGCTTATCGAAAGGGCTCTGATGCTATGCCGGGCAGCTTGGGGGCCGGCTCCTTTCTCACACCCCCATGGGAGGTGGTCTCGTCAACGGTCGAACCCGCTACCCTGGAGATGCCGTATTTGGGTTTGCACGCACGCATCACCTGAGCCGCACTGCGCAAGTTGGCTGCGGACCCGTCAGCCGCGCAGCCCGGGAGCCGCTGCGTCCTTGGCCGACAACGCTGGCGTGATGCCTTCGAGCGGCCAGGCGATCGCCAGATCGGGGTCGTCCCAGCGCACGCTGCCCTCCGATTCAGGGCGGTAATAGTCGGTGGTCTTGTAGAGGAAGTCGGCGCTGTCGCTGGTGACTAAAAACCCGTGGGCCAGCCCGGGCGGGATCCACAACTGCCGGTGGTTCACGCCGCTCAATTCGACACCGACCCAGCGGCCGAAGGTGGCGCTGTCAGGGCGGATGTCGACCGCCACGTCGAACACGCTGCCTTGCGTGACGCGCACGAGCTTGCCCTGCGCGTGTGGTGCGCGCTGGAAGTGCAGCCCGCGCAGCACGCCCTTGGCCGAGCGCGAGTGGTTGTCCTGCACGAAGTCGACCGGGTGGCCGACCGCCTCGTTGAAAGCGCGCTGATTGAAGCTCTCGAAAAAGAATCCCCGCTCGTCGCCGAACACCTTGGGCTCGAGGATCAGCACGCCGTCGATGGCCGTGGTGGTGACCTTCATCAGAACACCTGTGACTTCACGATTTGCATCAGGTACTGGCCGTAGCCGTTCTTGAGCATCGGCTGCGCCAGCGCTTCGAGCTCGCTGGTGGTGATCCAGCCCGAGCGATAGGCGATCTCTTCGGGGCAGGCCACCTTGAGGCCCTGGCGTTTTTCGAGCGTGGCGATGAACTGGCTGGCTTCGAGCAGGCTGTCGTGGGTGCCGGTGTCGAGCCAGGCGTAGCCGCGGCCCATGATCTCGACGCTCAACTGGTTTTGCTCGAGGTAGCGGGCGTTGACGTCGGTGATCTCGAGTTCGCCGCGTGGCGATGGACGGATGTCGGCGGCGATGTCGCACACCTGCGAGTCGTAGAAGTACAGGCCGGTGACTGCGTAGTTGCTCTTGGGCACCTTGGGCTTTTCCTCGATGCTGAGGGCGCGCTTGTGGGCGTCGAAGGCCACCACACCGTAGCGCTCGGGGTCGTTCACGTGATACGCAAACACCGAGGCCCCGCTGTCGCGGGCGTTGGCCGCGTGCAGCAGCCCTTGCAGGTCGTGACCGTAATAGATGTTGTCGCCCAGCACGAGCGCGCTCGGGTGCCCGTCCACGAAGTCCTTGCCGAGGATGAAGGCCTGCGCCAGTCCCTCGGGTTTGGGCTGAACGCAGTAACTGATGTTCAGGCCCCAGCGGCTGCCGTCACCCAGCAGCGCGGAAAAGCGAGGCGTGTCTTGCGGCGTGCTGATGAGCAGGATGTCGCGGATGCCCGCGAGCATCAGCGTGCTCAGCGGGTAGTACACCATCGGCTTGTCGTAGACCGGCAGCAGCTGTTTGCTGATGGCCAGCGTGGCCGGATGCAGCCGGGTGCCGGAGCCGCCGGCCAGCACGATGCCCTTGCGCGGGGAAGTGTTCATGGGTGGGGTCCGTGAGGGTCAGCCCAGCACCTCGGCCAGCATGCGGTCGACGCCGCTTTGCCAGTCCGGGAGCCGCAGGCCGAAGGTGTTGCGAAGCTTGCGGGTGTCCAGCCGTGAATTGGCCGGGCGCCGTGCCGGCGTCGGAAACGCGCTCGTTGGCACCGCGGCAATCGCCTCGCTCGCCACACGAATGGGCAGGCCGCGAGCGCGTGCGTTGTCGATCACGTGCATCGCGTAACCGTGCCAGCTGGTTTGGCCCGAAGCGACTGCGTGGTATGTGCCGCTGAGTTGCGCTTGCAGCGCCACACTGCGCATCGCGTGGGCGCTCAGATCGGCCAGCAGGTCGGCCCCGGTGGGCGCGCCGATCTGGTCGTCGATGACCTTCAGAGCGTCGCGTTCCTGGGCCAGCTTGAGCATGGTGCGCGCGAAATTGCCGCCGCGCGCCGCATAGACCCAGCTGGTGCGAAAGATCAGGTGCCGGCAGCCGCTCGCCCGGATCAGTTCCTCGCCTTCGAGCTTGGTCGCCCCGTATACACCCAGCGGGCCGGTGGGGGCGTCTTCGGCCCGCGCCGTCGAACCACTGCCGTCGAACACGTAGTCGGTGCTGTAGTGCATCAGCCAGGCGCCCAGGGCGGCGGCCTCACGCGCCAGCACGCCGGGGGCGCCGGCGTTGATGGCGCGCGCCAGGCCGGGCTCGCTCTCGGCCTTGTCGACCGCGGTGTGGGCGGCCGCGTTGACGATCCACTGCGGCGCCACCGCGCGCACCGTGGCCGCCAGCGATTCGGGGTTGGAAAAGTCGGCGCTGAGCTCGCGGCTGTCGGCATCGAGTGCGATCACCTCGCCCAGCGGCGCCAGCGCGCGCTGCAATTCCCAGCCGACCTGACCGTTCTTGCCTAACAGCAAGATCTTCATGGGGCGGCGTACTGGGTGGCGACCCACTCGCGGTAGGCGCCGCTTTGAACACGGGCGACCCAGTCGGCGTGATCGAGGTACCAGCGCACGGTCTTGCGGATGCCGCTTTCAAACGTTTCGGCCGGTTTCCAGCCGAGCTCGCGCTCCAACTTGCGCGCGTCGATGGCGTAGCGCCGGTCGTGGCCGGGGCGGTCGGTCACGTGCGTGATCAGCCGGCGGTGGCTGCCGGCGGGGTCGGGTCGCATCTCGTCGAGCAGCGCGCACACCGTGTGAACGATGTCGAGGTTGGGTTTCTCGTTCCAGCCGCCGATGTTGTAGGTCTCGCCAACGCGCCCGCCGGCCAGCACCACGCGGATGGCCGCGCAGTGGTCCTTGACGAACAGCCAGTCGCGCACCTGTTGGCCATCGCCATAGACCGGCAGCGGCTTGCCCGCCAGCGCGTTGACGATCATCAGCGGGATCAGCTTTTCAGGAAAGTGGAACGGGCCGTAGTTGTTGCTGCAGTTGGTGGTCAGCACCGGCAGCCCGTAGGTGTGATGCCAGGCGCGCACCAGGTGGTCGCTCGCCGCCTTGCTGGCTGAATACGGGCTGTTGGGCTCGTAGAGGTGCGTTTCGGTGAACGGCGCATCACCTGCACCCAGCGAGCCGTAGACCTCGTCGGTGGACACATGGTGGAAGCGGAACTGCTCACGCTCGGACCCGGCCAGCGTCGACCAGAACGCGCGGGCGGCTTCGAGCAAGGTGAAGGTGCCCTGCACGTTGGTGTGGATGAACGCGCCCGGGCCGTGGATGCTGCGATCGACGTGGCTCTCAGCCGCGAAGTGCACCACGGCGCGAGGTTGGTGGGTTGCAAACAGCTGGTCGAGCAGCGCGCGGTCGGTGATGTCGCCGTGCACAAAGACATGGCGGCTGTCGCCTTGGAGCGAACTCAGGCTTTCCAGGTTGCCCGCATAGGTCAGCGCGTCAAGGTTGAGCACCGGCTCGCTGGATTCGGCAAGCCAGTCAAGAACGAAGTTGGCGCCGATGAAACCGGCTCCGCCTGTGACGAGGATCATGGGAGGCTTGCGGTGAGTGGTGGGGCGCCGCTGACACCTCGGGCGGCCCCAAATTCTAGGTGTTCCCCCTGCATGCAGCCCAGCGACGATAATCAACGGATGATCGAATCCCCCCGCGAAGACACTCCCATCACCCTGTCAGCCGAACCGCCCGAGGCACCGGTCGAGGCGCCGGTGAGTTTCGACACGCTCGCCCTGGATGCGAAGTTGCTGCGCGCGGTGGCCGATTCCGGTTACACGAAGATGACGCCGATCCAGGCCAAGGCCATCCCGATCGTGCTCGACGGGCGCGATGTGATGGGCGCGGCGCAAACCGGCACCGGCAAGACGGCGGCCTTCACCTTGCCGCTGCTGCAAAAGATGCTCAGGCACGAGAACAGCAGCGCCTCGCCGGCGCGCCACCCGGTGCGCGCGCTGGTGCTGGCGCCGACCCGCGAGCTCGCCGACCAGGTGGCCAACAACGTCAAGGCCTACGCCAAGCACAGCAAGCTGCGCTCGATGGTGGTGTTTGGCGGCATCGACATGAAGCCGCAAACAGCCGAGTTGAAGACCGGCGTCGAGGTGCTGATCGCCACCCCGGGGCGGTTGCTCGACCACATCGAGGCCAAGAACTGCAATCTCGGCCAGGTCGAATACGTGGTGCTCGACGAAGCCGATCGCATGCTCGACATCGGCTTTCTGCCCGATTTGCAGCGCATCCTGAGTTACCTGCCCAAGCAGCGTCAGACGCTGCTGTTTTCGGCCACGTTCTCGCCGGAGATCAAACGGCTGGCTGAGAGTTATCTGCAAAACCCGATCCTCGTCGAGGTGGCGCGTCCCAACGCCACGGCCACCAACGTGGAGCAGCGCTTTTTCAGCGTGGACAACGACGACAAGCGCGCCGCAGTGCTCAAGCTCATCCGGGAGCGTGCGCTGACGCAAGCCATTGTTTTCGTCAACTCCAAGCTGGGCTGTGCACGTCTGGCCCGCTCGTTCGAGCGCGATGGCCTGCGCACCAACGCGCTGCACGGCGACAAGTCTCAAGATGAGCGTCTGAAAGCGCTGGAAGCCTTCAAGCGTGGCGAGGTGGATGTGCTGGTGTGCACCGACGTCGCTGCGCGCGGCCTCGACATTGCCGATCTGCCGGCGGTATTCAACTTCGACGTGCCGTTCAATGCCGAGGACTACGTCCACCGCATCGGCCGCACGGGCCGCGCCGGGGCCTCGGGACTGGCCGTCACGCTGGTCTCGCGCGACGACACCCGGCTGATCTCGGACATCGAGAAACTGATCAAGAAGAAGATCGAGCTTGAGCCGATTGAGCTAGACGACGCCCGCTCGCGCCGCGAGCCCCGCGCAGAGCGGCCGAGGCGAGAGGTCGATGACGAGGAACGAGGAACGGTGCGGCACACACCCAGGGAGCCGTCGCTTGGCTCTACCGAGAGACCGCACGCCCCGAGCCCTCGCAAAGCGTCGTCCGATCCCTTCTTTGATCGACCCTATGAGCCCAGCGCCACCGCGGCGCCCGTCTGGGATGCGAAGGCGACCTCCACGCCCTCGAGCCCTCGCAGCCCGTCGCCCAACATCAAGCCCAAGCGCCGCGTGGCCGCGCTGTTCGGCGAGCGCAAGGTGGTCGAGCAGGACGAGTGAAGCGCCAACGCCCCCCTGCGGCGCTGGGTTATCTCGTTCTTGGCTGAGCGCTCTGGTGTCCTCAGCCCAACAGGCCAAACACCGCGGGCCGGTCATTGGGCACGGAGATGGCTGCTGACTTCCATCCTGCCGCCGTGTCAGTGCGGCTCCAGCCCTGCTCGAGCGTCAGGCCGCAACTGATGGACAAACGCGTGCTGCCGGCCAGCGTGCCCAGCAAGGCGCCCAGCAAGGCGGCATTGCGGTAGGGCGTCTCGATCATCAGCTGCGTCTGTCGCGCGCGACGAGACAGCGCCTCGAGCTCACGAATCCGTGTCTGACGCGCCGCAGCGTCGATGGGCAAATAGCCGACGAAGGCAAAACTCTGACCGTTCAGTCCGCTGGCGGACAGCGCCATCAGCAGGGAGCTCGGGCCAGACAAGGCCTCGACGCGCAGATGGAGAGCGTGCGCCACGGCCACCAGGTCGGCGCCCGGATCGGCGATCGCGGGCAGCCCGGCTTCTGAAATCAGGCCGACGTCCTGGCCAGCCAACGCGGGTGCGAGCAGCGCCTTGAGGTTCGGCTCGGGTGCGGCAGCGCCGCCCTTGGGCGGGCGGGGCAGTTCCACGATGGAGATCGATTGCAAGGGCTGCTCGAGTGGCGCGATCTCGTTCACCCGCTTGAGAAACGCCCGCGTGGTCTTCGCGTTTTCGGCCACCCAGCACGGCAGTCGTGCCGCAATGCGGATCACGCCCAACGGCAGCACCTGCTGCAAATCACCCAGCCCCGCCTCGCTCACCCCGAAGTCGAGCGCGTTGGGCACCAGATACAAGGTGCCGGTCATGGGAGCTTGGACCCCAGAGGATCGAGCCCCGCCAGCCGCAACAGTGAGCAGGTGCGAATCAGCGGCAGCCCGATCAGCGCGGTCGGGTCGTCCGATTCAACCGACGCCAGCAGCGCAATGCCCAAGGCTTCCGACTTGGCGCTGCCTGCGCAGTCGTAGGGCCGCTCGGCCTGCAGATAGCGCTCGATCTCATCGTCGTCGAGCGAGCGAAAGGTGACCGTGACACGGGCCAGATCGCTGGCTTCAAAACTGCGCGCCAAACACACGACCGACACCGCGGTGTGGAAGACGACCTTCCGGGCGCTCATGGCGCGCAGTTGTCGAACGGCACCGGCGTGGGTGCCGGGCTTGCCCACGGCAACACCATCCAGGTCAGCGACCTGATCCGAGCCGATGACCACGGCGTCGGGATGCCGCTGCGCCACCGCCCGGGCCTTGGCCAGTGCCAAGCGCTGAGCGAGTGGGCCGGGTCGCTCTGCATCGCCAGGGGTTTCGTCCACATCCGGCGCAGCCACTTCGAACGGAAGGCGCAACCGGCCCAGCAATTCGCGTCGGTAGATCGAGGTTGAGGCCAGAACCAGCCGGGGGAGGGTTTGCATTTGAGACGATTGTCCCATCGGCGTTGGTGACCGAGGGCGTCGCGCCAACCCGTAAACTGAGTCGATATGGACACCAAAATTTCTGATCCCCGAAGCGTGGACATCGCAGCACTGGCTCGCCGTGGTGATTGTGTTTCGGGGTCATCCCGCCTAGCGGAACTTGTGAGGTTGAGCGAGGAGGCACACCCCGAGGCCAAGCCCGGCGCCGACGACATCTATCGCTGGCAGGCCACTGGAGAGAGCCGTGCGACGCGCGGCGGTGTCTCGGAAACCTGGCTGCACCTCGAGGCTGATGCCCGTTTGTCGCTGGTGTGCCAACGCTGCCTGCAACCTGTGGCGACCGTTTTGCGTGTTGAACGAAGTTTTCGTTTTGTTGCTGATGAGCAGCAGGCCCTGGTCATCGACGCCGAGATCGAAGAGGACGTGCTGGTGCTGTCGCGAACCTTCGACGTGACCGAACTCGTCGAGGACGAGTGCCTGCTGGCTCTGCCGCTCGTGCCCAGGCACGAGATGTGTCCGCAGCCGCTGACGGTGGCGCCCGATCCGGTCGGGTTTGAGGAGCGCCCGAACCCGTTCGGAGTCCTGGGCGAGCTCAAGCTCAGGCGCAAACCTTCGCCGAACTGAATCGTCGGCCTGATACACTCGCAAACCTTTTTGGCAGTGATCGGTCCCGCGTTTTGGCTGGATCGTCGTGTTGCCAGCGCCCCGCAGGCCTGTTTCAGGCCTGTCCCACGGCGCCACATCCAACGTTCGCGGAGAAACTCATGGCCGTTCAGCAAAACAAAAAGTCGCCTTCCAAGCGCGGCATGCATCGCTCACACAATGCGCTTACCACCCCCGGTACAGCGATCGAGCCCACCACCGGCGAGTTGCATCTGCGTCACCACATCAGCCCCACTGGTTTCTATCGTGGGCGCAAGGTGTTCAAGACCAAGGCAGACGCCTGATTTCTTGACGCTGCCATGATCGCCAGCGCCGCCCATTCGGCCGCGCAGCCGGCGACACTCGTTGCCCCAGACGGCCCGGTCCCTGCAATCCAGCAATGCCGGGCTTTTTCGTTTGGTTCGCGCCGATGATCGGCTTGAACGGGTTGCGATGAATTCCAACGACCAGAAACTGAAGCACGGCTCCCTCGGTGGGCCGGTTCGCATGGCCGTCGATTGCATGGGCGGAGATCATGGCCCAACCGTGGTGTTGCCTGCCTGCGAGGCATTTCTGACCAGCCACCCCGATGCCGAGTTGATTCTGGTCGGGCGTCTCGATGCGATGGGCTCAGCCAGCGAGTGGCCACGTTGCCGTTTGCTGGAGGCCACCGAGGTCGTGGAAATGGACGATTCGATCGAGGTCGCCCTGCGGCGCAAGAAGCAATCTTCGATGCGACTGGCCATCGAACTTGTGAAGCCCGGCGAGGCTGGTGTGTCCGAGGCGGATGTGTGCGTTTCGGCCGGGAACACTGGCGCTCTGATGGCGGTGTCTCGCTACGTGCTCAAGACCATCGACGGAATTGACCGCCCAGCCATATCGGGCTTGTTGCCCAATGTGAAAGGCGGACACACCACGGTGCTCGATCTCGGTGCCAATGTGGATTGCACCGCGACCCACTTGCTGCAGTTTGCGTTGATGGGCAGCGCGCTGGTGTCTGCGGTTGAGGGCAAGCCCCAGCCCAGCGTGGGCCTCTTGAACATCGGCGAAGAGGCCATCAAGGGCAGCGAAGTGATCAAGCAAGCGGGCGAGTTGCTGCGCACGGCTTCAGCAAACGGCCACTTGAACTTCTACGGCAACGTCGAAGGCAACGACATGTTCAAGGGCACGGTGGACATCGTCGTGTGCGATGGCTTCGTCGGCAATGTGGCGCTGAAGGCGGCCGAGGGGCTGGCCACGCTGTTCTCGAGTTCCATCAAGCAGGAATTCAATCGCAGCATCGTGTCCCGGCTGTGTGGTCTGGCGGCCTGGCCCGTCTTGAAACGCTTCAAGACGCGCGTTGACTATCGCCGCTACAACGGTGCGGCTTTGCTGGGGCTGCGCGGGTTGGTTTTCAAAAGCCACGGATCTGCGGACGTGGCTGGATTCGAGCACGCGCTGAACCGCGCTTATGATGCCGCCCGCCATGGTCTGCTCGCCAAAGCGCATGAGCGGATTGGCGAGACGTTGCAGGCCATGCCTGCCACCGGCGCTGCCGAAAACCCGAAGATGAGCGCCACGCATCCCGTCGCATGAACGACCCCGTAACCAAGCCTTCCGCTTCCTTGCCTCGCTACTCGCGCATCGCTGGCACTGGTGGGTACCTTCCCGCCAACCGCGTCACCAACTTGCAGCTGGCACAGCGGCTGGCTACTGGCGGGATCGAGACGTCTGATGAGTGGATCACCGAGCGCACGGGGATCAGATCGCGCCATTTCGCTGGCGATAACGAACTGTGCAGCGATCTGGCGGTGGCTGCGGCCCGTCGGGCGATCGAGTCGGCAGGCATTGATGGGGCGGCCATCGATCTCATCATTGTGGCCACCTCGACGCCCGACATGGTCTTCCCGTCGACCGCGTGCATCGTTCAAAACAAGCTGGGGCTGGCGGGTTGTCCGGCCTTCGATGTGCAAGCTGTGTGTTCCGGTTTTGTGTACGCGCTGACGGTTGCCGATTCAATGATCCGCACAGGCGCGGCATCCCGGGCGCTGGTGATTGGCTCCGAGGTGTTTTCCCGCCTGCTCGACTTCGGCGATCGAACCACTTGCGTCCTGTTCGGCGATGGTGCTGGTGCGGTGGTGCTCGAGGCCAGCGACGAACCTGGCATCCTGGCCAGTGAACTGCACGCCGACGGTCGTCACGTGGGCGTTCTGTTCACGCCCGGTCGGGTATCGGGGGGGCTGCTTTGTGGTGATGCCACGTTGAAGATGGACGGCCAGGCCGTGTTCAAGCTGGCTGTCACGGTGCTCGAGGATGTCGCACGTGCGGTGTTGCTCAAGGCTGGGCGCACCGAGGATGACATTGACTGGCTGATCCCGCACCAGGCCAATATCCGGATCATGCAAAGCACGGCGCGCAAGCTGAAACTGCCCATGGACAAGGTGATCGTCACGGTCGCAGATCATGGCAACACTTCCGCGGCTTCGATCCCGCTGGCGCTGGACGTGGCGGTCAGGAGCGGTCAGGTCGTGCGGGGTGACACTCTGATGCTCGAGGGCGTCGGAGGCGGCTTCACATGGGGCGCGGTGCTGCTTGACTATTGAGCCCGCAGCGATCGCGCCGGCTCGTGAACCAAAAGAACTTGCAATGACAACCTTCGCGTTTGTTTTTCCTGGCCAAGGCTCTCAAGCCGTCGGCATGCTCGATGGCTGGGGCGATCACCCCGCCGTGCGCCACACGCTGGCCGAAGCGTCGGAGGCCCTGTCGTGCGACATCGGCCGGCTTGTGCGCGAGGGCCCCAAGGACCAGCTCGACCTGACGACCAACACGCAGCCCGTGATGCTCACCGCCGCGATCGCCTGCTACCGCGCGTGGATCGCCGAAACCGAGTTGACTCCTTCGGTGCTGGCAGGTCATTCTCTGGGCGAGTACAGCGCCTTGGTGGCCGCAGGTTCGTTGTCGCTGACCGATGCCCTGCCGCTGGTTCGCTTCCGCGCGCAGGCGATGCAGGAGGCCGTGCCCGTCGGCATGGGCGCGATGGCGGCCGTTCTGGGGCTTGACGCAGAGGCGGTCAGCGCCTGTTGTGCCGAGGTCGCCGCAGCCAGCGGCGAGGTGGTTGAGGCCGCCAATTTCAACGACCCGAAGCAAACCGTGATCTCGGGCTCGCGTGCCGGGGTGGAGTTGGCCGGCGAAAGCTTGAAGGCCGCCGGTGCCAAACGTGTTCTCCCGTTGCCGGTGTCGGCCCCGTTTCACTGCACCTTAATGAAGCCCGCTGCCGAGCGACTCAAGGGCAAGCTGGCATCTGTGGCGCTCAAGCCGCCTGCCATCCCTGTGCTCAACAACATCGATGTGCTTGCCGAGTCTGACCCGGCCCGCATTCGGGACGCCCTGTACCGTCAGGCTTTCGGCCCCGTGCGGTGGTGCGAGACCATCCGCGCCATTCGCGGGATGGGCGTGTTGCACCTGATCGAATGCGGACCTGGAAAGGTGCTTGCCGGAATGATGAAACGAATCGACGCCGAAGCAATCGCCGGGTCGATCTTCGATCCCGCCTCGATGGCCGAGACACGGAGCTTGCTGTCATGACAACCGCACAAAACAATGGCCGGGAAGTGGCCCTCGTGACCGGCGCATCGCGCGGTATCGGGCGAGCTATTGCGCTTGAACTCGCCAAGCGAGGCTTGATCGTGATTGGTACCGCGACGACCGAGGCGGGCGCTCTCTCCATTGACGCGTCCCTGGCGGACTACGCTGGCTGCCGTGGCGCGTGCCTCGATGTGAACGACACCGCTGGCGTCGAGAGCACGTTTGACGCAATCCTCAAGGAGCATGGCGCGCTGCACGTGCTGGTGAACAACGCGGGCATCACGCGCGACAACCTGGCCATGCGCATGAAAGACGCCGATTGGGATGCGGTGATCGACACGAACCTCACGGCCGTGTTTCGCCTCAGCCGCGCGGCCATTCGCCCCATGATCAAGCAAAGGCAGGGTCGCATCGTCAACATCACGTCGGTGGTGGGGGCGAGTGGCAATGCCGGTCAGGCCAACTACGCTGCAGCCAAGGCCGGTGTGGCGGGTCTGACTCGATCGCTCGCACGTGAACTCGGTAGCCGAGGCATCACCGTGAACTGCGTCGCTCCAGGCTTCATCGCCACTGACATGACCGATGCGCTTGCCGATGGTCAAAAATCGGCGTTGCTGGCGCAGATTCCTTTGGGCCGACTTGGCAGCGTCGATGACGTGGCGCAAGCGGTGGCATTTCTTGTCTCGGCGGGCGCCGCATATATCACGGGAACAGAGTTGCATGTCAACGGCGGCATGTTCATGAACTGACGCTGTTCCTTTTTCATACATCAATCCACCGGACCTGCCCGGCCGGTTGAAGGGTGCGCCAAGTCGGTGAATCGACGCGGTGCAACCTTTAGAATCCCGGGCTGTTTCAGACAACACTCCTGGAGGAGTCATGAGCGATATCGAATCCCGTGTCAAGAAGATCGTTGCCGAGCAACTCGGCGTGCCCGAATCCGACGTGTCCAATGAGAAGGCTTTCGTCGCCGATCTGGGTGCAGACTCGCTTGACACCGTGGAACTGGTGATGGCCCTCGAGGACGAGTTCGGCATCGAGATTCCCGATGAAGAGGCCGAGAAGATCACCACGGTGCAATTGGCTATCGATTACGCCTTGAAGCACCAAAAAGCTTGACGTACGTCGCTCTCGGAATGCGTACCGATCGGTTCGACACCAGCCAGTGGTCTGCGGGCGGCCGCATCCTTTTTGGGGTGCGCCGGTGAGTCGCAGGCGTGTGGTCGTCACAGGCATGGGGCTGATCAGTCCGGTCGGCAACAGCCTCGACGAGGCTTGGGCCAATCTGGTGTCTGGCCGCACCGGCATTGCCAACATCACTCGTTTTGATGCCACTGACTTTGCCTGCAGGTTCGCTGGTGAAGTCAAGAACTTCAATGTGGAGGATTACTTCCCTGCCAAGGAAGCCCGACACATGGATGTTTTCATGCAGTACGGGATGGCGGCATCCATTCAGGCCGTGAGGGATTCCGGCCTGAAGACCAACGGCGAGTTGACTGAAGAGCAGGCCGAGCGCATAGGCTGTCTGGTGGGTTCTGGCATTGGCGGCCTGCCGCTGATTGAGGATACCCACGCCGAATTGGTGGCTCGCGGACCGCGTCGGGTGTCCCCCTTCTTTGTGCCTGCGTCGATCATCAACATGATCTCCGGGCATCTCTCGATCAAGTTCGGATTCCAGGGCCCCAACCTGGCGATCGTGACCGCTTGCACGACGGGTCTTCATTGCATCGGTCAGGCGGGACGTCTGATCGAGTACGGTGATGTCGATGTCATGGTGGCCGGCGGTGCCGAAGCCACGGTGTCTCCGCTGGGGGTGGGCGGTTTCGCCGCTGCCAGGGCGTTGTCCACACGGAATGACGATCCGACCACCGCGTCGCGCCCTTGGGACAAGGACCGGGACGGTTTCGTGCTCGGCGAGGGCTCGGGTGTCATGGTGCTTGAGGAATACGAGCACGCCAAGCGCCGTGGTGCCAAGATTTACGCTGAACTCGTTGGGTTCGGCATGGGTGCCGATGCGTATCACATGACCGCACCGAGTGTGGATGGTCCTAAGCGCTCCATGCGTGCGGCGCTGCGCAACGCTCAGATCGATGCGGATCAGGTCCAGTACCTCAATGCCCACGGCACATCGACCCCGCTGGGGGACGTGAACGAAACCAACGCCATCAAGCTCGCCTTCGGTGATCATGCGCGCCGACTTGTGGTGAATTCCACCAAGTCGATGACGGGTCACCTGTTGGGTGGTGCTGGCGGCATCGAATCCGTGTTCACCGCGCTCTCGGTGCTCCATCAGGTATCCCCGCCGACCATCAACATCTTCAATCAAGACCCGGACTGCGATCTCGACTACTGTGCCAACACGGCTCGCGAGATGAAGATCGATTACGCAGCGAAAAACAATTTCGGGTTTGGTGGTACCAACGGGACGCTGGTCTTCAAGCGCGTTTGACCGCGTGTCCTCGCGCATTGCATGCGGGCGGTTCCACCACTTCGGGTGAAGGTAGAGCGGTTCCAGGCCTGGAACGCCCTGCTGATTGGCTTGGGTGTTCTTGTCGTGCTGGTTGCTGGCCTGTGGTTCGTCAGCGACCGTGACCAACTCCCCGCATGGAGCGCATGGCTAGTCGGGGGTCTGACGGTTGTCTCGGTTCTCGGGCTGGGGATCACTCTCAGGCATTCCGCGGTTGTCCTGCGTTGGGACTCCGAGCACTGGTACTCCTTGGCGCCGGCCGTCAGTGATCATGAGGACGGGCCTTGGCAGGTTCGGGTGCCTTTCGATTTGGGGGGCTTCATGTTGCTGAGACTCGAGGCGCAAGGTGACCGCAACCCAATGTCGCCTCGTTGGTTGCCTGTGCAACGGTCGGGACTGCCGGCTGAGTGGCACTCCTTGCGATGCGCCGTTCATTCAGGTCGCGTTGGCGGCGTTTCTTCGACCAACCCAAGCCTGGCGGACTCCAATTGATTGAGCGAGAGCCCTTGATCGATGCCGATGCGCCACTGATCGAGCGCGTCAAGCAAGGTGACGTCAAGGCCTTCGAGATGCTGGTGGTCAAGTACCAGCGCCGCATCGAGCGGCTCATTGGGCGCATGGTGCGCGACGTCGATCTGGTACCTGACATCGCGCAGGAAACCTTCATCCGCGCTTACCGTGCGATACCGAAATTCAGGGGCGAGAGTGCGTTCTACACGTGGCTCTATCGCATCGCGGTGAATACCGCCAAGAAAACCCTGGGCGATTTGAAGCGCGACATCCTGGTGACCGAGTCGGCTCGCGCATCAAGCGATGACGAGGATGAAACTTCCCGCACCGAGAACGAGTCAACCAGCGGCGAGACACCTGAGTCGTTGTTGGCCAGCAAAGAGATCGCGATGACAGTGAACTCTGCCATTGAGGCGCTGTCAGATGACTTGCGTCAGGCGATCACCCTGCGCGAGATCGAGGGGTTGAGTTACGAGGAAATCGCTGAACTGATGGGTTGTCCGATCGGAACGGTACGTTCCCGGATCTTCCGGGCCCGCGAGGCGATCGCGGTTCGGTTGCGGCCTTTGCTGGGTACCCGGGCAGGCGAGCGCTGGTAGTTGACATGAACTGCGTCCCGAGTGCCATCGGGGCCTGGGTACGGTTCATCGAAGTAGGGGTGTGGCATGACTGATCAGACAGATTTCGACGTCGACTCAGGAACTTTCGGGCGGAATGACCTGTCGGCGCTGGCTGATGGCGAGTTGTCTGAAGACGGGGTTCGCCGTGTGTGTCATGCGTGGCGTGACGACCCACAGACGCGTGAGACTTGGCATACGTACAACCTCATTGGCGATGTCATGCGATCCGAGGATCTGGCCACGTCGCCCCTGCGGGATGAGCGTTTTCTGGCTGGTCTGCGTGCTCGCCTGGCCGACGAGCCGGTGGTGCTTGCTCCACAAGTTGCAGCACCCCGCGTGGCGGATGTCCGTGGCGCAGCGGCTGTGTCTGCCGGAGGCCGTCGCGCCAACGGACGACCCTGGATGGCACCCGTCGCCGTGGCGGCAGGGTTCGTGGTGGTGGTCGGAGCGCTGGTCGTTGTGACTCAAGTCTCCCAGCCAGGTGTCACCGAGTCGGCTCGGTCGGCGCTCGCGAGTTCCTCACCGGTGGCGGTCGCAGTGGCTTCCCGAGACCCCGTTGCTTCATCCCCCGAGTTCGTCGCAACCGGTGACGTGATCCGCGACCCTCAACTGGACCGCTACCTGCTCGCCCACAAACAGTTCGCCGGCAGCACCGTGCTGGGCGCGCCGTCAGGCTTCCTGCGCAATGCGGCGGCTGAAGTTCCAGCCCGTTGAAGTCATGAGACTGTTCTCGGTCTTGAGATGGTTGGCTGCATCAGCCGTGTGCGGTGCGCTGGCACTTGCACTGTGCCCGGCACACGCCGAGCCCGGCGTTTCCATCGAACCCCGCGAGGTTCGAACATGGCTGCTGCGCATTCATAACGCCGCCAGCCAGCGCAACTTTCAGGGCACGTTCGTCGTCAGTGCCGCGGGGGTTGTTTCGAGCGCCCGGATTTCTCACTTTTTCGAGGGGACCGATCAGTTCGAGTGGATCGAGCCGCTCGACGGCCAGGCGCGTCATGTGCTCAGGCACAACAGCGAGGTGCATACCGTGTGGCCCCTGGATCGTGTGGCCCTGGTCGAGCAGCGCGATGTGGTGACTTCGTTTCCGTCGCTGCTGCTCGGCGGCGAGGACCGTATTGCGGAGTTTTACGACGTGAAGGTTCAAGGGCATGAGCGCGCGGCCGGTCACGATGCCAATGTGCTGCTGCTCAGGCCGCGCGACGAATTCCGCTATGGGTATCGGCTTTGGTCTGACCGGCAAACCGGCCTGCTGCTGCGCGCCGAAGTTCTCAACGAGCGTGGAGAGGTGCTCGAGGTTTCCGCCTTCTCGGACGTGCTGATTGGCGTGCGTTCGCGTCCCGAGGTGGTCCTGCAGCCCATGCGCACACCCGAGGGCTACAGGGTGATCAAGCTGCAGCTGCAGCCTACCCAGCTCGACAACGAAGGGTGGGAGTTGCGCAAGCTCGTCGCCGGATTCAAGCCGCTGAGCTGCTTTCGCCGACCCCTCGGCGCGGCTCTGAGCGCCGATGCCAAGCACCCTCCGACGACGGCGGTGCATGCGGTGTACTCCGATGGCATCACCTACGTGTCGGTCTTCATCGAGCCCTACGACGAACAAAGGCACCTGCGTCCGATGCTCGCTTCGGCCGGCGCCACACAAACCCTGATGAGCCGTCGGGGTGACTTCTGGCTCACCGTCGTGGGCGATGTGCCAGCGGCCACCCTGCGCGCTTTCACCCTCGCGCTCGAACGCAAGAAGTAGTCCCCTGGTCGCTCGAGAATTTTTCCCCTGGCAAGAGAAATCAACATGCAGATTCAGAACCCAACCGCCATCTCGTCAAGCATCTTCCTCAGCCCGATCCTGGCTGTTTCGCAACGGCTGCACACGGGGCTGATCGCCCTGCTTTTGTGCCTGTGGTTGGGGCTGGTGGCTGCCCCTGCCGCTCATGCGCAGAACCTGCCTGACTTCTCGGCGCTCGTCGAGAGCGTTGGCCCGTCGGTGGTCAATATCCGAACGACCGAAAAAATGCGTGCTCCTCGTGGCAACGGGGGCCCCGAGTTCGATGAAGACATGCTCGAATTCTTCAAGCGCTTCGGCATGCCCATTCCCAATCAGCCTCAAAACCCGCGCCGCGCACCGCCGCAGCGTTCACCGCAGCCCGAGGGCGAGTCGCAGCAGCGCGGCGTGGGATCGGGCTTCATCCTGAACGCCGACGGCTTCGTGATGACCAATGCCCACGTGATCGAGGGCGCTGACGAGGTCTTCGTAACACTCACCGACAAGCGCGAGTTCAAGGCCCGCGTCATCGGCGCAGACAAGCGCACCGACGTGGCGATCGTCAAGATCGAGGCCAGCGGCCTGCCCGCCGTTCGGCTGGGTGATGTGAGTCGGCTGAAGGTGGGCGAGTGGGTGATCGCCATCGGATCGCCTTTCGGACTTGAAAACACGGTCACCGCGGGCATCGTCAGCGCCAAGGCGCGTGACACCGGCGACTTCCTGCCATTCATTCAAACCGACGTCGCCATCAACCCGGGCAACTCGGGCGGTCCGCTCATCAACATGCGCGGCGAAGTGGTCGGCATCAATTCGCAGATCTACAGCCGCTCTGGCGGCTTCATGGGCATCTCGTTTGCCATCCCGATTGACGAAGCCACCCGCGTGTCGGACCAACTCAGGTCCAGCGGGCGCGTGATTCGCGGGCGCATTGGTGTGCAGATTGACCAGGTGACCAAGGAGGTCGCCGAGTCGATCGGACTGGGCAAGCCCAGCGGTGCGCTGGTGCGCAGCGTCGAGTCGGGTGGTCCGGCCGACAAGGCGGGTGTCGAAGCGGGCGACATCATCACCCGGTTCGATGGCCGAGCCATCGACAAGGCCGGAGACCTGCCGCGTATCGTGGGCAGTGTGAAGCCCGGCACCAAGTCCACGATTCAGGTGTTCCGACGGGGCAGCACCCGCGAGTTGAACGTGACCGTGGTCGAGCTGGAATCTGATCGTGCCGCGGCGCAGTCCGAGCGAGCTGGCGCCAAGGCGCCCCCGGTGGTCAGCCTGCTGGGCCTGGCGGTATCCGACCTGAACGATGCGCAAAAACGCGAATTGAAGGTCAAGGGCGGCGTGAAGGTCGAGACCTCCGAAGGTGTGGCAGCCCGTGCGGGCATCCGTGAAGGCGATGTGATCCTCTCGCTCGACAACACGGAGATCGCCAGTTCCAAGCAGTTCGAAGCGGTGGTCGCCAAGCTCGACAAGGACAAGCCGGTGACCGCGCTGATCAAGCGGGGCGACTGGGTCAACTACATCGTGATCCGACCTTCGCGCTGAGGCCCCCGACTCGAAGCCTGAGGGAAAAGCCTCTGGGGATCCTGTGCATAACCTGTGCGCAGGATCTGCGTTGGGCACGGCAACGGAGATGACCCCAGAGCGGTCGGGGGGCCCTGGGCGGGCTTTTGGCTACAATGAAATCCCAACAAGCAGTTGCCAAACGTTTTTGTTGGAAGGCGCGTCAATCGTTCGACGTGCCTTTTTTTTAGGTTCAGCGCAGCACGCAAGTTGTCATGGCGTTGCAACTGACGAGCACTCGCCACAACGGCTTGTCCGTTGAGTCTTTGGCGAACCGGCTCACAAGAAATGAACGCGGCAGGTCATGGATCACATCCGAAATTTTTCCATCATCGCGCACATCGATCACGGCAAGTCGACGCTAGCGGACCGCCTGATACAGCGCTGCGGCGGGCTGAGCGACCGTGAGATGGAAGCGCAGGTGCTCGACTCGATGGACATCGAGCGCGAGCGGGGCATCACCATCAAGGCGCAGACGGCGGCACTCACCTATGTGTCGCGTGATGGACAGACCTATTTCCTCAATCTGATCGACACGCCCGGTCACGTCGACTTTTCGTACGAGGTGAGCCGCTCGTTGTCAGCCTGCGAGGGCGCGCTGCTGGTGGTTGATGCCAGCCAGGGGGTCGAAGCACAGACGGTCGCCAACTGCTACACCGCGCTCGAGCTCGGTGTGGATGTGGTGCCGGTGCTCAACAAGATGGACTTGCCTCAGGCCGATCCCGAGCGGGCCAAGGAAGAAATCGAAGACGTCATCGGCATCGACGCCAGCGAGGCGATTCCTTGCAGCGCCAAGACGGGTCTGGGCATCGACGACATCCTTGAAGCCGTCATCTCACGCATTCCGCCGCCCAAGGGTCAGCCCGACGCACCGCTGCGCGCCATGATCGTCGACTCGTGGTTCGACAACTATGTCGGTGTGGTGATGCTCGTGCGCGTGGTGGACGGCGAACTGCGACGCGGTGAGCGCTTCAAGATGATGGCCACCAACACCGTGTACGCCGCAGAAAACCTCGGTGTTTTCACGCCCAAGTCGGTGCCGCGTCAGGCGCTGCGTGCGGGCGAGGTGGGCTTTGTCATCGCCGGCATCAAGGAACTGCAAGCGGCCAAGGTCGGCGACACCATCACGATCGAAAAGAAGCTGCCCAACAACCGGGGCCCGGCCGCCGAGGCGTTGCCCGGGTTCAAGGAAATCCAGCCGCAGGTCTTCGCAGGCCTGTACCCGACCGAGGCCAGCGAGTACGACCAACTGCGCGATGCGCTCGAAAAGCTCAAGCTCAACGACTCGTCCCTGCGGTACGAGCCTGAGGTGAGTCAGGCGTTGGGCTTTGGATTTCGCTGCGGATTTCTCGGCCTGCTGCACATGGAGATCGTGCAGGAGCGGCTCGAGCGCGAGTTCGACCAGGACCTCATCACCACCGCGCCGAGCGTGGTTTATGAGGTCGAACTGGGCAACCAGGAAGTCATTCAGGTCGACAACCCGTCCAAGATGCCCGATCTCGGTCGCATCGCCGAGATCCGCGAGCCGATCGTCACCGTGCACCTTTACATGCCGCAGGACTACGTCGGGCCGGTGATGACGCTGGCCAATCAGAAGCGCGGTAACCAGCTCAACATGGCTTACCACGGCCGGCAGGTGATGCTCACCTACGAGATGCCGCTGGCCGAGATCGTGCTGGACTTCTTCGACAAGCTCAAGAGCGTGTCGCGCGGCTATGCCTCGATGGACTACGAGTTCAAGGAATACCGGGCATCCGATGTGGTCAAGGTCGACATCTTGCTCAATGGCGACAAGGTCGATGCGCTGTCGATCATCGTGCACCGTGCCCAAAGCCAGTTCCGCAGCCGTGCCGTGGTGGCCAAGATGCGCGAGCTGATTTCACGCCAGCAGTACGACGTCGCGATCCAGGCCGCCATCGGGGCCAACATCATCGCGCGTGAGACAATCAAAGCCCTCCGAAAGAACGTGATTGCCAAGTGCTACGGAGGCGATGTCTCGCGCAAACGCAAGCTGCTCGACAAGCAGAAAGCGGGCAAGAAGCGCATGAAGCAGATCGGTTCGGTGGAAGTGCCCCAAGAGGCCTTCCTGGCCATTCTCCAAGTGGAAGATTGATGAGCAAGTTGACCGGCGTGCTCTATG
>CANGBT010000007.1 GCA_947452135.1 Burkholderiales bacterium | reverse complement strand
GGCTCGATCCGAAACGCAGATCCGACAGCGACACATCGCGCTCGCGCTGCCAGGCGTTGCCCGCTTCGAGCGAGCCGCCCATGAAGAACCCCCGGGTGAGCAGCGGCATGGTGTCGAGGCGGTGATAGGCCATGAGCCGCCCTAGCAGCACCTGGCTGCCCGCCAGCTGGTCTTGCCGGTAGCCCGACAGGCGGTGGAAGCCTCCCAGCGTGTAGCTGTAGCGGTCGAGCTTTGACAGATCGTTGCCGCCGGCGCTTTGCGCGCTGAAGTAGGTGTTGAGGGTCGTGTGTCCGAAGCTGATCGCAGCCGTGCCGTCAAGCTCGACGCGGGTGAAGTTCTCGCGATGGCTGGGCTGCGAAAGCTGTCGCTTTCCCGTGATGGCGGTGGCCTCGAGGCGGTAGCCGCGGGTGGGGAAATTGACGTAGTCCAGCTGATCGAGGATGGCTGCCAGACGCACGCCGGTTTCGTGTCCCCGGACGGATTCGACGCTGTCCTGAGCATCCGCCGAAATCAGATCGGGGCGCGTGTGAAAGGCAACGTAGCTCAGCCCGAGTCGCAGCTCACCGAACTTGCCCCAGGGTTGACCGAGGTCCAGGCCCAGTCGCCCCTGGCTGCGCGTGAAGCGGCCGCGTTGATGGCCCGAGTCGGCGTCGTAGACGGTCAATTCCCGGCGTTGCACTTCGGCATACGCGGCCACGAACCAGTCGCTGCCCAGGCCCTTGAACAGGTTCAAGGGGTGGAGCAGCTCGGTGAACAGCCGCGGCGTCTGGCCGATCTGCGCAAAGCTGCGCCATTCGGTGCCGGTGGAGTTCAACCAGCGCCGGTTGTGAATGGCCTTGATGTTGAAGGCGCTGTCACCGCGGAAGTCGGTGAACAGATCGAGCCCGACGCGGAAGTAGTTCGGCCCCCAGGGCTTTTCTTCGAGGTCAAACAGCAGGCCCTCGCCTTCGGGTGTGCGCAGCAGGCGAAAGTCCGAGCGGGTGTAGTCGCCGCTGGCCGCCAGTTGCAGTGCGTCGCGCTCGGCCTTGAGTTCATCGAATGCCTCACCCGGTGCCGACTCGAGTTGGTCGGCAAACCGCTGCGGGCTGGTGAGCTTGGAGCCTTCGAATCGGATGAATCCGATGCGCACACTCTCGACGGCTGGCGCGCTGTGCACAGACTGCCACTGCCGGTAGGCGCTCGCGTCCATGGCCAGCGCAGCCAGACGCTTGAGTTGCGGCTGAACGCCGGCCTGACCGCGGTCGATCAACTCGCGGGTCTTGTCGAAATCGCCTGCGGCCAGCGTGCCCAGATCGGGCGTGATGAGCACATCAACCGGCTTGAGCAGGGCCAGGCTGCGCTGCACGTTCTGCTCGGTCAGGATGCTGATCATCTGGCCCGTGAGGCCGCCCACCGAGGCCAGTGTTTCGCGTGCGGCCAGCGGCGAGCCGATGTTGACGGCGATCACCACGTCGGCGCCCATGTCGCGTGCGACATCTATGGGCAGGTTGTCGACCAGCGCACCGTCGCCCAGGATCAGCCCGTCGAGCTCGGTCGGTGCAAACACCCCGGGCACGCTCATGCTCGAGCGCAGCGCCAGCGCGAGGTCTCCCTGGGTCAGGATCACCGGCGCGCCGGTCTCCATGTTGGTGGCGACCGCACGAAACGGTATCGCAAGCCGGGAGAAGTCGTGCACGTCGCGCACCGGCATCGTGTATCGCCGCAGCAAGGTTTCGAGCCCGCGCCCGGACAACGCGCCCAAAGGCGCGCGCAGTTCGCCTTCTCGCATGCCGAACTCGAGCACCGGTGAGAACTGGAAATCTTCTTCCTTGCGGCGCTGGCTGAGCAGCGGGCGCTCGACGCGATTGGCGAAGACCTCGTCCCACTTGATCATCATCAGCTGGGTTTCGATCTGCGCGGCGCTCATGCCGCTGGCGTACAGACCACCCACGATCGCGCCCATCGACGTCCCGGCAATCACGTCGATCGGGATGTGTTCACGCTCAAGCATCTTGAGCACGCCCACATGCGCCAGGCCGCGCGCACCGCCGCCCGACAGCACCAGGCCGATGCGCGGGCGTTCGATCGCCGGTGGCCGGGCGGCACCCGCCGCCGCATCGACCACGGGAGCCGGCAACTCGCCCGCCATGGCGACGAAGGTCAGGCACGCCGCCACGACACCCGTCAGCTGCACGGCCCACCGCCGGCAGCCGTGACGCGTGGGGCTGCAGCGCCCGTTGAACGAATGGCCGCCCCGAGTCACTGGAGGTCGACGAGCTTGCGCCCCACGCGGTCAACGGCACGTTGCAGCAGGCTGGTGTCGGGCAGCGGCTTGATCAGACCCTCGCGCCCCAGATGCATGAGGGCCTCGCCGGTGATCGGGTGGGGGCACCCGGCAGTTTCGCTGGCGAACAGGAACAGCCGCGCCGATTCGCTGCGCCACAACAATTGCACCGCTTGCCAGCGCCCGCGCAGAAACCATTGGCACGGGGCGGCGGTGATGATCGTCTCGGTGAGTTCGGCCGGCATGGTGTCTGCCGAGTCCGCGATGGACAGCAGGTCGGCGGGCACAGTGTCCATCGAGTTCCAGTCGATCAAGGGCTCGGGCAATGCTGCGTCTGGCACCTGCCCGGGCGTCGAGGTGGCTTCGCCTGGCGAAGATGGGGAAACGTCAGCGGTGGGCGCAGGAGCGCGGGACCGGGATGCAAATCCAAGCAGTCCGGTGTGCGCTGCCATCAGATCGTCGAGCACGGCTTGCTGCTCGACTTCGGGTAAACCGATCAAGTCCATGCCAGCGCGCAAGCGCTTGAGCAGGCTGGGCAGCAAGCTGAACAACTGCAGCCGGTTTTGAGGATTGATCCTCAGGGTCAGGCTCACACCCAGATCGTCCGCGGTTTGCAGGTACGCAGCCGTGTGCTCGCTGTCGATGCCGAAACGCAAGATGGACTCGGTGACCACGCGCGGCCAGTCCTCGGTCATGAAAACAAGCACCCTCGGGGCCACACGGATGGAGCGGAACTGGTCTGAAAACTGCGCCGACAGTTCCATCTGAAGCACCTCGCGCCGGTCGGTCAGTGCCAGGGCATCGATGACGCCCTGGGCGGCTTCGCGCTGCGCCTGCAACTGTGCGGCCAGGTGTTCTTCGAGCCGTGCCAATCCGCGCTCATAAATCGCTGCCGTGGGCTGCTCGGTCGCGGCGATCTCGCTGACCAACGAGTCGCTGAAGGCCAGCAGGCCCGCGGCCCGGGGATCTGCATTCTGCGGCCACAACTGCGCCGCCTGCGCGATGCGGTTCATCAAACTCCACACCGGGTGGTTGTCGTTGTCGAGCATGTCCGGATCGCCGAGCGCGACGCGCAAGGCGGACACCTGGAGCCGTGCCATCACCGCACGCACGGCGGCAGACAGTTGTTCGTCGCACAGCACCGAATCGAAAAGGCGCGACAGCAGTTCGACGATCTGCCGGTCGATCACATCGCTGGTCTGCGCCAGCAAGGACTGCGTGAATTCGGGTAACGGTTGCGGATCGAGTCTGGCCGATCCGGCGGCTGGCGGCGCCTGCTCGACGTGACCCGACAGCAAGGCCTCGAGTCGTTGCAGCACGTCTTCGAAGGACTGAGAGAACCGGGGCCCCGGATGCGCCGCAGCGCCGGCTGTCACCGGCGCCTGCTGCCCGGCAGGCGCAACATGAGCTGACCTGGCGGCAGGCATGCGGCCCAGCAACTGCCCCAAGCCCTGGTGCCCGGTTTTCCAGACCGCGCTCGGCGCCGCGACCCGGCCGGGTGCATGCACGACGGTCCGGTACATGCTGGGCTCGATACCTTGGGACTCCAGCCGGGTGCACGCGCCGGCCCAGGCCATCTTGAGCTGCTTGGACAGGCATCCAGTGGCCGCGCGAAACAGGAGCCTGCGTTGTACGGCAGCTGGCGTGACGGCACAGGTGGCATCCCACAGCGCCTGCGCGTAGGCCGATGGGCGCAACGGGTTGGAGCTGGCGCTGACGTGCGTCTGTCCGATGAGCGCCGACGTGAACGTCTGCAGTTCACGCAGTTCCCATTCGGCGGTCAGGTCGATCGCTTGCGCCGCCCGGGAGATCTCGATCTCCGTCTCGACTCTGCCCTCGTCGAGCAACTGAAAGCCCGCACCCTCTTGGGCGCCGCCAACGCTTGCTTGCTGCGCCGGCCCGGACGCGTCAGCCATGACGAGTGCGCGCAGCGCATCGACAAACACCTGCGCGAACAGCCTTGGGCTTCGCTGCAGGGTTTCGAGGGCCTCCGCCTGCAACTGCCTTTCGCTGCGGCTTGCCGGCTCGGACCTCGGGTTGAGCTGCAGCTGCGACACAGTCGCAGCCACTGTGCGGTCAATGAGCGGCAGCGTGCGGGACAGCTCGTCCTCGACGAAGCTCAACATCATTGTGGTTACAGACATCCGGATAACGCCTCTGTTGGGCTGCGGACGGCCCATCGATACCGCAGCGGATGTGCAAGTCTAGGGGCACACCCACCAACGAAAACAGGGCTGCTCACGCAGCCCTGTTGGCAATCTCGACACGTTCGGACTCCTCAGGAGCCCGAACCGGTCAGGACACTTACATGTCCATACCGCCCATGCCACCCATGCCACCCATGCCGCCAGGCATGCCGCCGGCGCCGGACTCTTCCTTCGGTGCTTCGGCAACCATGCACTCGGTCGTCAGCATCAGGGAGGCCACCGACGCGGCGTTTTGCAGCGCCGTGCGGGTCACCTTGGTGGGGTCCAGGATGCCCATTTCGATCATGTCGCCATAGGTACCGTTGGCTGCGTTGTAGCCGTAGGTCCCCTTGCCGGCCAGCACCGCGTTCACGACCACGCTTGGCTCGTCGCCGGCGTTTTGCGTGATGATGCGGATCGGTTCTTCGATGGCGCGCAGGATCAGCTTGATACCGGCTTCCTGGTCAGCGTTGTCGCCCTTGATGGCGCCGGCAGTTTGCTTGGCGCGCAACAGCGCCACGCCACCACCAGCCACGATGCCTTCTTCAACGGCGGCACGGGTTGCGTGCAGCGCATCTTCGACGCGGGCCTTCTTCTCCTTCATCTCGACTTCGGTGGCTGCGCCGACCTTGATCAGAGCCACACCGCCAGCCAGCTTGGCCACGCGCTCTTGCAGCTTCTCGCGGTCGTAGTCGCTGCTGGCTTCTTCGATTTGCACGCGCACTTGCTTGACGCGGGCTTCGATGTCGGCAGCGGCACCCGAGCCGTCGATGATGGTGGTGTTTTCCTTGCCCACTTCGACGCGCTTGGCCTGGCCCAGATCGGCCAGCGTGACCTTCTCGAGCGTCAGGCCGACTTCTTCAGCGATGACCTTGCCGCCGGTCAGGATGGCGATGTCTTCGAGCATGGCCTTGCGGCGGTCGCCGAAGCCAGGCGCCTTGACGGCCACAACCTTCAGGATGCCGCGGATGGTGTTGACCACCAGCGTTGCCAAGGCTTCGCCTTCGACTTCTTCGGCAATGATCAGCAGCGGGCGACCGGCCTTGGCCACGGCTTCCAGCGTGGGCAGCAGGTCACGGATGTTGCTGATCTTCTTGTCGAAGAGCAGGACAAACGGGTTTTCCAGAATCGCGGACTGCTTTTCCGGGTTGTTGATGAAGTACGGGCTCAGGTAGCCGCGATCGAACTGCATGCCTTCGACGACTTCGAGTTCGCTGTTGAGCGACTTGCCGTCTTCAACAGTGATCACGCCTTCCTTGCCGACCTTGTCCATTGCTTCAGCAATGATGCGGCCGACTTCTTCGTCGCTGTTGGCCGAAATGGTGCCGACCTGAGCGATTTCCTTGGAGGTGGTGGTGGGCTTGGACTGGTTCTTGAGCTGCTCGACCAGTGCCGTGACGGCCTTGTCGATGCCGCGCTTGAGGTCCATCGGGTTCATGCCCGCCGCCACGTACTTCATGCCTTCGCGAACGATGGCCTGGGCCAGCACGGTGGCGGTGGTGGTGCCGTCACCGGCGATGTCGCTGGTCTTGGAAGCGACTTCCTTGACCATTTGCGCGCCCATGTTCTGGAGCTTGTCCTTGAGCTCGATTTCCTTGGCGACCGAGACACCGTCCTTGGTCACCGTAGGGGCGCCGAACGAGCGCTCGAGCACCACGTTGCGACCCTTGGGACCGAGCGTGACCTTGACCGCGTTGGCCAGGATGTTCACGCCTTCGACCATGCGGGCGCGGGCTTCACCGCCAAAAATTACGTCTTTTGCTGCCATGTGTGTTTCTCCTGAATCGTTGAAATGAATGCGTCGTGGGAGAAGGACTTACTTCTCGACCACGGCGAAGAGGTCTTCTTCGCGCATCACGAGCAGTTCATCGCCGTCGACCTTGACGGTCTGGCCGCTGTACTTGCCGAACAGGACGCGATCACCGACCTTGACATTCAGGACGATGAACTCGCCCTTGTCATTGCGCTTGCCTGGGCCGACAGCCAGCACTTCGCCTTGGTCGGGCTTTTCTGCGGCGTTGTCAGGAATGACGATGCCCGAGGCGGTCTTGGTTTCTTGTTCGAGGCGCTTGACGATCACGCGATCGTGCAGAGGACGAAGTTTCATAGCATCTCCTAGAGGTGTCGGAATGGGATTCAATGGACTCAGGCCTTCGGCTTCGAACGAGATCGCCATCAAGGGCGGGCACCAAACGCCTGTCACTGAGTTCGTTAGCACTCAACAGTATCGAGTGCTAGCAAGCAAATTATAGGGGTCGGTTTCCGTATTTCAAGGCTAGATTTCAGTCGAGCCGGACTCATCGGTGCCCGGCGCCGATTCAACCCGGTAGCCTTCGCTGGCCCATTGACTGAAATCGTTGTTCTTGCAGCGAGCGCTGCAAAAGGGGCGGGAGGGGTTGTCCTGCGAGTACACGCTGTCGCCCCCGCATGCGGGACAGCGCACGATCCGCGGGGCAATCTTTGGCTCGCTCAAGCGCACAAGGTCAGCTCGAAGCTGCTGTCTGCGGTGTGCGGACGCAACCGGCCTTCGGCGTCCTGGTTCATCAGCCTGACCGACACCATCAGACGATGGCCGGTGATCTCGGGAACGAGCCCTTCGGCCGCACTGACCCGAACCCTCATCAGGTGGTAGGTGCGTCCGGGCGGCAGGCTTTGCTGAAATTGACCGCCAAGCGCCGACACGCGCTGAGCCACGCCGGAGTCGCGCAGCAAACCCAGCAGGACATTGAGCGCTTCTGCCAGTGGCAGAAGCATCTCGATCCAGCGCGAGAGATCGGCACGACGCCGCAGCGGGTCGAATTGCTGCCAGGCGTAATAGGCCGGCAGGTCGAACTCACAGGTGCCACCGGGAATGCTGATGCGGCTGCGGATGCTCATCAGCCACTCGTTCGAGGTGAGCGCCTGTCCCACCTTGCCGGACGTCTGGTTCAGACCCTCGTAGGCGTGGTCGATCTTGTTGACCACGCTGTCGAGCGCGTCCTCGGAGATCGACGGGTTCCCCCGATAACTGTTGAGCCGCGCTTTTTGGCGCTCGAGATCCTTGAGCAGGTCTGACTTGAGATCTGCTCGCGAGCCGACCTCCATGATCTCGAAGATGGTCGCGATCGCATGGTGGTGATCGACGGCGGCATCACGAGGGGCCAACTGTCCCAGTCGGTCGAACAGGTGTTCGAGCCGAAGCATGGTGCGGATGCTTTCGTTGAACGGGTGTTCGTAGAGAACCAAAGCGGAGCCTGCCTTCGACCTGAGGAACTGTCTGTCTGGGTGCGGGAACACCAACGAGACGGGATTGTTTCACACGGTGGGCGCGCCCAAGGCCTTCCAGGACTGCCACAAGACATCCACTCGCCGTGCGAGTTCGGCTTCGTCGATGCCGTCATTGAGCAGCACATCATTGGCTTTCAGGAGCCGCTGCTCGCGGCTGACCTGGGCTTCGATCACCGCCTGGACGGCATCGACTGTCCAGCCAGAGCGACGCACCACGCGTGCGATCTGCGTGTCTTCGCTGCAGTCCACCACCAGGACACGGTGCACCAGATCAAGCCAGCGACCCGACTCGACCAGCAACGGCACGTCGAACACGACGACCGGCGCTGCGATCCCGGCGAGTGCCTCACGCTGCGTCTCGTCCGAGATCATCGGATGCAAGATGGCCTCGAGCCGACGTCGACAGAGCACATTAGCAAATGCCAGTTGCCGCATCTGCTGCCGATCCAGACCTCCATCGGGACGAATCACCGAGTCGCCAAACGCCTTGCGCAGGGCGTGCATGGCCGCCCCGCCGGGTTGCGTCAGGCGGCGCGCGATGGCATCGGTGTCGACCACGAGGGCGCCGTGGCCGGCCAGCAGCCGCGCAACCGTGCTCTTGCCGCTGCCGATGCCGCCGGTCAGTCCGATGCGCAACGGTGGCGGTGGCGCAAGGGGCATGCTGAAGACTCGATTCGAGGCGAGGGTCAGCGCGAGCGGCCCGGCTTCAGGCCCAACCCAGCCAGCCCAGCACCCGTGCAGGTCCGAGAAGCAGCACGGCCAAGCCGGAGCCTGCGAGGAACGGACCGAACGGCACGTAGCGCCCTTCACGAAGGCTGCTGTTGAGCTTCATCCCGATGCCGACCACCGCGCCGATGATCGACGCGCCCAAGACCACTGGAAGGACCATCGAGACGCCCAGCCATGCGCCCAGAGCCGCGAGCAGCTTGAAATCACCGTACCCCATGCCCTCCTTGCCCGTGACCAGCTTGAACAGCCAGTAGACGGACCAAAGAGACAAGTAGCCGACGATCGCACCCCAAACGGCTGCGGACAACGTGGTCGTCAGCCCCAGCGCCGCCGCCAGCAAACCGCCCCACAGCAGGGGCAGGGTCAACCCATCAGGCAGCAGCGTAGTGTCCCAATCGATACCGCCGAGCGCCACCAGAACCGCTGCGAAAGCACACCATGCCAGCACCTCTGGGCTCGAATCGAAACGCCACGCCAGCGCTGCGAATATCAACGAGGTCAGGACCTCGAAAAACGGATAGCGGGCCGGGATCCGCGTCTTGCAGGCAGAGCACTTCCCCCCCAACCGCAAATAGCTCAGCACCGGGATGTTCTCGTGCCAGGCGATCGCGTGGCCGCACTGCGGGCAACGCGAGCGTGGGGCGGACAAACTGATTTCGGGCGGCAGCTTGACTTCGACGCCCAGCATGTCCGCGCTGTCGGCTTTCCAGGTTCTGTCGAGCATCAGCGGGAGCCGATGGATGACCACGTTCAGGAAGCTACCGATGCACAAGCCGAACAAGGCCAGCGCCCACGGCGTGAGAAAAATGCCTGCGAACGACAAATCCATGCTGCCAGGATCAGACGACTTGGCCGATTTTGAAGATGGGCAGGTACATGGAGACCACGATGCCGCCGATCAAGGTGCCCAGGATCACGATGATGAAGGGTTCCATCAGGCTCGAGAGTCCTTTGACGGCCTCATCGACTTCGTCCTCATAGAACTCGGCTGCCTTGCCGAGCATCTGGTCAAGCGAGCCGGATTCTTCGCCGATTGAACACATCTGCAAGACCATGTTCGGAAAGACGCCCGTGGTCTGCATGGATGTCGTGAGCGACGAGCCCGTTGAGACGTCCTTCTGGATCGCTTCGGTCGCCTCGGCAAAAACCGCGTTACCCGACGCGCCGCCAACTGAGTCAAGTGCCTCGACCAGCGGTACGCCGGCCGCGAACATCGTCGACAGCGTGCGTGTCCAGCGGGCGATGGCGGACTTGTTGACCAGATCGCCAAAAACCGGCACGCGCAGCAGGAGCCGATCCATCGTTTTCTGCATCTTTTCGGATCGTTTCCACGACTCCATGAAGAAGTAGATTCCGCCACCCACAGAGCCGAATATGGCCCACCAGTAACTCACGAAAAACTCCGACATTGCGATCACGATCAGGGTGGGTGCAGGCAAGTCCGCTCCGAACGAGGTGAAGACGTCCTTGAAGGCCGGGATCACGAAAATCATGATCACGGCCAGCACCACGAAAGCCACGACCAACACTGCGACCGGATAGATCAGGGCCGACTTGATCTTGTTCTTGATGGCCATCGTCTTTTCTTGATAGACGGCCAAGCGGTCAAGCAGAGCTTCGAGAATGCCGCCAGCCTCGCCGGCTTCGACGAGGTTGCAGTACAGAGCGTCGAAATAGATCGGGTGCTTGCGAAACGCGGAAGACAGGCTGGAGCCTGTTTCCACATCAGAACGAATATCCGTGAGCAGCTTCGTCAGTCTTGGATTGGGGCTGCCGCGTGCCACGATGTCGAAAGACTGGATCAGCGGCACACCCGCACGCATCATGGTCGACAACTGTCGTGTGAAGACCGCGATGTCTTTTTGCTTGATGGAGCTCCCGCCACTCGTACGCCGCTTCTTGATCTTGGTGACGAGGACGCCTTGGCGACGCAGGCTGGCGCTGACCATCGCTTCCCCACCGGCGCGCATCTCTCCCCGAACGAGTTTGCCGTTTTTGTCCTTGCCTTCGTACTCGAAAACGACATCTCTGCCGCTCTTTGCGGCCGCTGCAGTCGCCATGGTGCCTCCGGGAAACGATCCACCAATCGTGTTATCGGCCGGATTGTGGCTTTATTCAGTTCGAATCAATCGTTGGTGACAGCGATCACTTCTTCAAGCGTCGTGACGCCAGCTCGAACCTTGATCAAGCCGGACTGCCGCAGGTTGCGTACGCCTTCGCGCTGCGCCTGCTCAGCGATGTCCATGGCGGTACCTTCGGCGAGGATGATTCGCTGAATCTCCTCGGTGATGGGCATCACTTGGTAAATCCCCACACGCCCGCGGTATCCGTTGGAGCAGGCTGAACAACCGACCGCACGAAAGGGTTTCCAGGAACCATTGAGGTCGCTCTCGTCGAAGCCGGCCTTGCGCATGGCCTCTCGCGGGTAGTCGGCTGGGGCCTTGCATGACTCGCACAGCTTGCGAGCCAGACGTTGCGCCGTGATCAGCAGCACGCTGGATGCGATGTTGAAGGGCGCTACCCCCATGTTCAGCATTCGCGTCAGCGTCGTCGGGGCATCGTTGGTGTGGAGCGTGGACATCACCATGTGACCGGTTTGCGCGGCCTTGATAGCGATGTCTGCGGTCTCCAAATCACGAATCTCGCCCACCATGATGATGTCCGGGTCCTGCCTGAGGAACGACTTCAGTGCCACGGCGAAAGTCATACCCGCCTTGTCGTTGACATTGACCTGGTTGATGCCGGGGAGGTTGATTTCTGCCGGATCCTCGACGGTCGAGATGTTGACGCCTGGCTGATTCAGGATGTTCAGGCAGGTGTACAACGAGACGGTCTTGCCGGAGCCTGTCGGGCCGGTCACCAGCACCATTCCATAGGGACGTTGGATGCACTGAAGCAGGCGGTCGCGCTCGATCTTTTCGTAGCCCAAGGCCTCGATGCCCAACTTGGCGCTCGAGGCATCCAAGATACGGATCACGATCTTTTCGCCGAACAAGGTCGGCAGAGTGCTGACCCGAAAGTCGATGGACTTGCTGCCGAACTTCAACTTCATCCGGCCGTCTTGAGGCACTCTTTTTTCGGCAATGTCCAGCCTTGAAATCACCTTGATGCGGGACGAAAGCTTGTCCTTGATCGCGATCGGAGGTTGAGTGATCTCGCGCAGTTCGCCATCAATGCGGAAGCGAACGCGGTAGTGGTACTCGTAGGGCTCGAAATGAAGGTCGGATGCGCGCGCGTTGATGGCGTCGATCAGCATCTTCTGCAGGAATCGCACCACGGGTGCGTCTTCGACCTCGGCCGCGGGCTCAGCAGACTCGGGTGCACCGACTTCTTCGGTCACATCGAACTCGAAATCCCCGGAAGACATCGCTTCGAAGGTCTCACTCGCGCTCGTCCCGCTACCCTCGAGAATCTTCGAGAGCTTGTCGTGCTCGACGATCACCCACTCGGGTGTGAGCTGGGTCGCAAACTTGATGCGTTCGACCGCCTCCTGGTCTGTAGGGTCAGCCCCACCGATGAACAGCCGCCCACCGCGCTTGCCCAGTACGACCACCTGATATTGAGAGGACAACTTCCCATCGATGATGCTGCGCGGCAGCTTCTGGGGTTCGATGGCGTTCAGGTCAAGTAGCGGAAGCGCCAGCGCCGTCGACAGCGTGTGCGCCAAGTCAGCTGCGGACACTGCGCCTGCCTTGATCAGTGCGGCCACGAAACTGATTTTCTTCTCGCTCGCTGACCTCACAAGGCCCTCTGCGGCCTTCTCGGTGAGCTTGCCCGCATGCACAAGAACGCGCGCGACTCCCGAAAGTGCCGAGTGCGGTGTTTCAGCGAGCGTGTCGGCCATCAAGCCCCCTGATTCGACGCTGAAGCCGTCAAGAAGACCATGCTAGGGCGCATGCACGTAGAACCGATAAGTTGCCATCGAGGTACCCCGCGCACTGCCGAGCCTGAGGGATCCGAGCGGGCAGCGGGTTCATCGGCGTTGGACATGGGAGAAGGCAAATGATGCTCCGGCCGCTAAGTCTCAGGTGGTCGGGGTGAGAGGATTCGAACCTCCGGCCTCTACGTCCCGAACGTAGCGCTCTACCAGGCTAAGCTACACCCCGACTTTGAATCGCCGAGTCCGAATCCAACGCCACCGAACTCAGGCTGATCGCTCAAGCGAGCGTTCGCACAACTTTAGCAGAGCCTCCTTGTGCACCGAGTCCTCAAGCACTGCCAGGCTGCGCTGTGCACGGATGGTTTCCTCGCGGGCCGCGTCCCGCGTCGCATCGAGTGCTCCGGTGCGGCGGACGATGGCAATGACATCTGCCAGTCGCTCCACTTCGCCGTTTTGAATTGCCTGGCGAATCAATGCGCGGTCTTTCTCGTCGCCTCGCTCCATGGCGATCAGCAAAGGCAGCGTGGGCTTTCCTTCTCGAAGGTCATCGCCGACGTTTTTCCCCAGTTCGGTGGTCGACCCCTCGTAGTCAAGCAGGTCATCAATCAGCTGAAATGCTGTGCCCAAAGAGCGGCCATAGTCTGCGCAGGCCTCCTCGATCTCCGGAGGTGAGTGGGCCAAAACGGCACCCAACCTCGCGCTGGCCTCAAAGAGCTTGGCCGTCTTGTAGCGAATCACCTTGAGGTAGTCGCCAACTTGGAGGTCGGCATCATGCATGTTCATGAGTTGAAGCACTTCGCCCTCGGCGATGACATTCGTTGCGTCCGACAAAACTTGAAGCACGCGCATCTGGTTGACGGACACCATCATCTGGAAGGCGCGCGAGTAGATGAAATCCCCCACCAACACACTTGCCGCGTTTCCAAACACCGCATTGGAGGTCTGGCGCCCACGCCTCAAGCCTGACTCGTCCACCACGTCATCGTGTAGCAGGGTCGCGGTGTGGATGAATTCCACGCTCGCTGCCAACTCGAACCGCTCCGGACCTTTGAAGCCAAGCGCGTTTGAGAACAGCAACACCAGCAATGGCCTGATTCGCTTGCCACCAGCGCTGGTTATGTATCTGGCGATCTGGTCGACAAGCGCGACTTCTGATGTGAGTCTGCGTCGAATGACCGAGTCAACCTCACGCATTTCTGCGTCCATCGCGGCGGTGCTTGGGTGCTGGTCCGAACCGAGGACTTGGGGGTTGGCGCTCACGCGATCCTTAAAAAATGGGATCTGAAATTATAGAAACCGCCGATCTCAGTCGTCGTTCGTCCAGTCTTGGCGAGTCGAGGTCGAACGGGTCTGACTTTGTGCTAAAGTGTCGGGTTCTGCGCGCGGTCGAGGGTCAACTTGGTGGCCGATGGGCGCTAGGAACCAAATTGGAAGGTGCTGATATGTACGCGGTCATTAAAACCGGTGGGAAGCAATACCGGGTCGCCACCGGCGAGAAGGTCAAAGTTGAGAAAATTGCCGCTGACGTCGGCCAAGTGATCACGATCGATCAGGTCTTGGCTGTGGGCGAAGGTGCCGAAATGCGGGTGGGCTCTCCCTTGGTGGCTGGCGTCACAGTCACCGCCACCGTGACGGCGCAGGGCAGGCTTGCCAAGGTTCGCATCTTCAAGATGCGTCGCCGTAAGCATTATCAAAAGCGTCAAGGTCACCGACAATCTTTTACTGAAATTGAGATCGGCGCCGTCAACGGCTGACCCCATAAACTCAATCCTGAAGAGTAAATCATGGCACAGAAAAAAGGCGGCGGCTCAACGCGAAATGGACGTGATTCCCAGCCAAAAATGTTGGGTGTTAAGGCCTACGGTGGTGAAGTAATTTCTTCCGGATCCATCATTGTTCGCCAACGTGGAACGCAGTTCCATCCCGGAGTCAACGTCGGAGTTGGAAGAGACCACACTCTCTTTGCGCTTGCTGATGGCGAGGTCGTCTTCTCTGTGAAGGGCCCCCAAAATCGCCGAACAGTGAGCGTCAAGAGTCACTGATCTCAGTCGGTCGATACTTCGCGAGCCCCGGTTTACCGGGGCTTTTGTTTTTTAGAATGGATCTATTCCATGGCTCCGGTTGGGGTTGAGGGAGATTCACATCTGTTTTATCAGAAAAGTCAAACCAATCCATGAAATTCGTCGATGAGGCTACTATCGATATTTCCGCCGGCGATGGTGGGAATGGTTGCATGAGCTTTCGACGCGAGAAGTTCATTCCATTTGGTGGGCCTAATGGAGGCGATGGCGGACGGGGTGGCAGTGTTTTTGCGGTCGGAGATCGAAATTTAAATACGCTCATTGACTATAGGTATGCTCGTCGTCATGAGGCTCGGCGCGGTGAAAATGGACGTGGATCCGATCAGTTTGGTGCCGCGGCAGAGGATATTATTCTGCGCATGCCCATGGGCACAATCATCACCAATACCGAAACGGAACAAGTCATTGCGGAATTACTTGTTCCGGATGAGAAGGTATTGCTTGCCAAGGGCGGTGACGGCGGGTTCGGGAATCTGCATTTCAAAACCAGTACGAACCGTGCTCCGAGGCAAAAGACTCCCGGTTGGCCTGGGGAGAAGTTTCATATTCGACTCGAGTTGAGGGTCTTGGCCGATGTTGGCTTGCTCGGTATGCCGAATGCGGGAAAGTCGACGTTGATCGCCGCCATTTCCAATGCAAAGCCCAAGATTGCTGACTATCCTTTCACGACCCTTCACCCTAATCTTGGGGTGGTCAGGGTCGCGCCGGAGCAAAGTTTCGTTGTCGCAGACATTCCTGGGCTGATCGAGGGAGCTTCAGAGGGCGCTGGTTTGGGGCACTTGTTTTTGAGGCATCTGCAGCGAACTCACCTTTTGCTGCACATGGTTGACTTCGCTCCGTTTGATGCTGACGTGGACACGGTGGCGCAAGCCAAGGCCATTGTTCGGGAACTCAAGCGGTATGACGAGTCGCTCTACGAAAAGCCGCGATGGGTCGTGTTGAACAAGTTGGACATGGTGCCGCCGGACGAGCGTGCCGAACGCGTGGCCGACTTCATCAAGCGGTTCAAGTGGAAGGGTCCAGTCTTTCAGATTTCAGCCTTGACGCGTGAGGGCTGCGAGCCGTTGATCCGTGCGATCTATGACCATGTTGCTGGCTCCAAGAACAGACCGCCCGCTGAAGTGGATCCGCGGTTTTCTGACGACCCGATCGGGAACGATGTGGCATGAGCCAGTTGTTGCTGCGCGCCCGCCGCATCGTCGTCAAGGTGGGGTCGAGCCTTGTGACGAACGAGGGGCGCGGCCTAGATGCTGACGCCATCGGAAACTGGTGCAGGCAACTTGCGATTCTGGCGTCCGAGGGCCGCGAACTGGTGATGGTGTCGAGCGGTGCCATCGCCGAGGGCATGAAGCGACTCGGTTGGTCCGCGCGGCCCAAGCAATTGCATGAGTTGCAGGCCGCCGCCGCAGTCGGCCAGATGGGTTTGGCGCAGATGTATGAGTCGATGCTCAGGCAGCACGATGTGAAAAGTGCCCAAGTGCTGCTCACTCACGCTGATCTTGCTGACCGGGAAAGATATCTTAATGCGAGGTCGACTCTTATCACCTTACTGAAATTGAGTGTCGTTCCTGTCATTAATGAAAACGACACCGTTGTTAATGATGAAATCAAGTTCGGTGATAACGATACGCTCGGAGCTCTGGTTGCTAATTTGATTGAGGCAGACGCCCTGATCATCTTGACCGATCAGCCCGGTCTTTACTCAGAAGATCCCCGAAAAAATCCTCAGGCCCAGCTTATTCGGACGGCTATGGCGGGAGACCCCGACCTTGAAAGGATGGCAGGCGGGGCAGGTAGCAGTATCGGCCGCGGTGGCATGATCACCAAGATACTGGCAGCGAAGCGCGCCGCACGCAGTGGGGCAGGTACTGTTATCGCCTGGGGGCGTGAACCGGATATCCTGTTGCGGTTGTGCTCAGGTGAGCAAATCGGTACGGAACTCTGGGTTCAAACGCCGAAAGTCACCGCTCGAAAACAGTGGATGATTGACCAGCTGCAACTTCGTGGCGCTGTCGGCGTCGATGCTGGTGCCTTGGCCAAAATTCGTGATGGCGGCAAGAGCCTGCTTCCCGTGGGTGTCATTGAGGTGAGGGGAGAGTTTCACCGGGGTGACATCATCTCGATCACTGGCCCCGATGGAGTTGAGGTGGCTCGGGGGTTGACTAACTACTCGAGTGGCGAGGCAAGGCTCATAGCAAGAAAATCATCTACCGAGTTGGAGCTTATTTTGGGGTTTGTCTGCGAGGCTGAAATGATTCACCGAGACAACATGGTTTTGCTCTAGACCGTGGCTGTGGTTCAGACTTTGCTCTCTAGCTTGATCGATGGGGGGCGGACTGAATCTCGGTGATTGGGGTTGAGTTCCCCTCAGAACGTACCTGTTCGGACCTCAGGTTTGTCGCAGCCGGAAAATACCTGTTCTGACCCGATTTTGGTAAGAACTTGGACAGTTCGGTCAGTGCTGTTTGATAGACATCTCGCTTGAAGTCAATCACCACTTCCAGTGGGATCCAGTACTCATGCCATCGCCATGCGTCAAACTCGGGATGGCTTGTCGCCCTTAGATTCATGTCGCTGTCCCTGCCGGTCAGTTGGAGCAGAAACCAGATCTGCTTTTGACCCTTGTAGTGGCCACGAGACTCGCGTCGAATGAACCGGTCGGGCACCTCGTAGCGCAACCAGTCCCGAGTGCGCGCGATGATGCGGACGTGGTCAGGGAATAAACCGACCTCTTCATGCAGTTCTCGATACATCGCCTGCTCGGGCGTTTCGCCGTATTTGATCCCCCCTTGAGGGAACTGCCAAGAGTGTGTTCGGAGCCGTTTGCCCCAAAACACCTCGTTCCTGTGGTTGAGCAGCACGATCCCGACGTTGGGTCTGAACCCCTCACGGTCGAGCATAATCTTCTCCAGAATCTCTAGTTATTTTCATTATTGCACTGGGTATGGGCGGAGCAAGTTCCTTGCTCTTTGATCCCCCTGAGTTGGCGGCTTGCTGTCGGCTGGTGCGCTTATTTGGAGCCTGCCAGGGCTCATGTCGTCATGAAACTCTCCCAGTTCTTTATCTCCACCCTGAGGGAAGCCCCAGCGGAAGCCGAGGTGGTCAGCCACAAGCTGATGCTTCGTGCTGGCTTCATCAAGCGACTGAGCGCCGGGATCTACACCTACATGCCCATGGGCTTGCGTGTCATCCGTAAGGTGGAGGCGATCGTGCGCGAAGAGATGACTCGCGCTGGAGCCGTTGAGTTACTGATGCCTTTGGTGCAGCCGGCCGAGTTGTGGCAAGAAACTGGGCGCTTTGACAAGATGGGCCCTGAGTTGCTGCGGGTAAAGGACAGGCATGACAGGGATTTCATCATCCAACCCACGAGCGAGGAGGTGATCACTGACATTGCTCGTCAGGAACTTCGCAGCTACCGCTCCCTGCCCAAGAACTTCTTTCATATCCAGACCAAATTCCGCGATGAGCGTCGCCCACGCTTCGGGGTGATGCGTGGCCGCGAGTTCACGATGAAGGACGCGTACTCGTTCGATCGGGATGCGGCTTCAGCGGGCACGAGTTATGACGCCATGTATGCGGCCTATGTGCGAATCTTTGAACGGTTGGGGTTGACCTTTCGTGCGGTCGCTGCCGACACGGGCGCCATTGGGGGTGACAGATCGCATGAGTTCCAGGTGATCGCCGAGACGGGCGAGGATGCGGTGGTCTACTGCCCGCAATCGAGTTATGCGGCCAATATTGAACTGGCTGAAGCCATGCCGCTGATTGACGCGCGCGGCTTTGCATCGCGAGAGTTGGCGAAGACGCCGACGCCGGGATGCACCACCTGTGAAGACGTGGCAGCCCTGCTGCAGTTGCCCCTGGAGTCCACGGTCAAATCGTTGGTTCTCGCCACGGACCCGCCCGAGGGATCGGCCAAGTCGCAGGCCGCGCTTTTCTTGTTGCTGGTCCGGGGAGACCACGCCCTCAATGAGGTGAAGGTCGGGAAGTTGCCGGGGCTGAAGCAGGGCTATCGATTCGCCAGCAATGCCGAAATTCTCGATAACTTCGCTTGCAAGCCCGGATCTCTAGGCCCTGCGGGCGTGTCCGCTTCTGTCACCGTTATTGCTGATCGAACCGTGGCAGCGATGAGCGATTTCGTCTGTGGAGCCAACGATGATGGCTTCCACTACGTGGGTGTGAACTGGGTTCGGGACTTGCCCGAGCCGCATCTTGTAGCCGATATTCGAAACGTCGTGGAGGGGGATACCTCGCCGGACGGAGCAGGCCCGTTGTCCATTCAGCGAGGCATTGAAGTGGGGCACGTGTTCTACCTCGGCACCAAATACAGCGAAGCCATGGGCGCTACCTATCTGGATGAGGGCGGCAAGCCACGCCTAATGGAAATGGGCTGCTACGGCATCGGAATCACGCGAATCCTCGGGGCGGCAGTAGAGCAGTCGCATGACGACCGGGGGATGATCTGGCCCTCATCCATCGCCCCATTTGCCGTGGTGATTTGCCCCATTGGTTACGACCGTTCCGAAGCGGTCAAGGCGGCAGCCGATGAGCTGCATGCCTCATTGGTTGCCGCCGGAGTCGATGCTGTGCTTGACGACCGCGGTGAGCGGCCAGGTGCCATGTTTGCCGACTGGGAACTCATTGGAGTTCCTCACCGGGTGGTGATCGGCGATCGCAGTCTCAAGGACGGTGCCGTCGAATACCAGGGGCGGCGCGACCCGGCGGCGGTAGCGATACCGCTGTCGGGGCTCGTCGAGTGGCTGAAGGCGAAGCTGGCGGCATGACTGTCAGCCGGCGCGGGCTTTTGGCGTCGGGGCTGGCAACGCTGGCTCCGATGCCGAGTGCGCGCGCTGGTGATCAGATCGAGGAGCCGCTGGCTGATGCTGTTCGCTCTGCGCTGTCGGCTGCCATCGCGGAGGCTGCCCCTCCCAAGCCCGAGTTCGACACGACTGAGGCTCGGCTGGCCTACCTTCGCTGGTTGAGCGCCGCGAGCGAGCGCCTCAAGATCCGCAAGGCTGACTACGACGGTCGGGTCGAGTTCCTCGAGACCGTCTGGTACGAGAGCAAGCGTAAGGGACTGGATCCTTCGCTGATCCTCGGTCTGATTCAGATCGAAAGTGGCTTTCGCAAATACGCCATCAGTCCGGCTGGTGCGCGAGGCTACATGCAGGTGATGCCGTTTTGGTCCCGTCTTATCGGTGATGGCGACATCGGGCGGCTCTTCCACATGCAGACGAATCTGCGCTTTGGATGCGTGATCCTGCGGCACTACCTTGATCGTGAGGGCGGCGATCAATTCCTGGCGCTCGGCCGCTATAACGGTAGCCGTGGCCGCGCCGAGTACCCGAACCTCGTGTTTGCTGCTCGGCAGCAGTGGGATATCAGGCTCGTTTGAGCGTTGCCCTGATCAAAGTCCGGTCCAAGCCTCGGGTGCCGCTGATTCGATGCCTATCAAGGCCAGCACCCGCTCGACACTGTCGTTGACCATCTCATCGATCGTGAGCCGGCCAAGATAAAACGCTGGCAGCGGCGGAAAGACGATCCCACCCATCTCGGTGACGCACGTCATGTTGCGCAGGTGCGCCAGGTTGAACGGGGTCTCTCGCACCATCAAGACGAGTTTGCGTCGCTCTTTCAACGCAACGTCGGCGGCGCGGGTCAGCAGGTTGTCGGACAGGCCATGCGCCACGGCCGCCAGGGTTTTCATCGAACACGGGGCAATCACCATCGCGTGCGTGGCGAACGAGCCGCTGGCAATGGTGGCGCCAATGTCGGCCGGGTTGTGACAGTGATCGGCCAAGCCCTCTAGGGCTGAGCGATCAAGCCCCAGTTCATGGTGCGCGTTCATCACGCCAGCAGGACTTGCCACCAAGTGCGTTTCGCAGCCGGCTTGCCTGCAGCGCTCCAGCAAACGCACACCGTAGATGGCGCCCGATGCCCCAGAGATACCCACCACCACTCTGGGCGCTGAGCCCTTCGTGCGTTTCATGAGCGATGCGGATCGGAAATTCTCAGGGCTTCAACAACTCTTGCAATTCGCCTGCTTCATGCATCTCCGCGAGGATGTCGGAGCCACCTACGAATTCCCCCTTAACGTACAGCTGAGGGATCGTCGGCCAGTTGGCGTACTCCTTGATGCCCTGGCGGATTTCTTCATCTTCCAGAACGTTGAAAGTCTTGACGCCGGTGGCACCACAGGACTTCAGGATCTGAATGGCCCGCCCCGAAAAACCGCACATCGGAAACTGCGCGGTTCCTTTCATGAACAAGACGATGTGGTTGCCTTTGACGATGTCGTCGATACGCTTGAGGGTGTCGCTCATGTGTGCTCCGGATGGCAATTGGGGTCTTTAGACAGCGGAGGAGACTACACGAAACGCCGGCGTGGCGCCGGGTAAAACCCTTCCGCCCGTGCAGCGTTCGATCCCCGCCAGATCTCTGACGGTTTGTACCTCCGCGAAGCCAGAGGCGGTAAGTCGCTGACGAACCCACGGTGCTTGATCGTGGCCATGTTCAAGCAAGAGCCACCCCTCAGGCGCCAGATGACCCGGTGCGCCATCGATGATGTGAGCCAGATCAGCGAGTCCGTCGTCCTGGGCTATCAATGCACCTTGTGGTTCGTGACGTAACGCGCCCAGGTGCTCATCCCCGGGAGCGATGTAAGGAGGGTTGGCCAGTGCGATATCAAAGCGTTGACCTGGCACTGCATCCCACCAGTTACCCAGCGCCAGCATGACTGGCAGGTTCAGTGACTGCGCATTCCGAGCCGCAGTCGCCAGTGCGGTCGGACTCGCATCGACAGCGGTGACTTCAGCCGCATGAGAGTTGTGCTTGATCGATAGCGCGATGGCTCCACTTCCCGTGCCCAGATCGATGACTCGGCACCGAGCGGCTTTTGTCGGCCAGGCCTGCAGCACACGCAGTCCCCAGTCGACAAGGAGTTCGGTCTCCGGGCGTGGCACCAGCACCGACGAATCCACCTGAAGCCGCAGCCCATGAAACTCCTTTTCCCCCAGCAGATAGGCCAGTGGCTCTCCATCACGCCGGCGTGTCAGCCACTGCTCGTACGCCGTCCCCTGCGCCTGATCCAGTAGTTCGTCATCGTGGGCGATCAGCCAACTGCGCGGCCGATCCAGCAGCGCAGCGAGCATCAACTGGGCATCCAGCCTGTCCACGCCGTTTGACCTTGCGGCGGCCAATGCCTGAGCAATCGACGGCAGGTGGCTCACGCCTCGCCGCTTTCAAGCGCGGCCAACTGCTCCGCAGCACTGGCCGCTTGCAGCGTTGAGACGACTTCATCGATGTCTCCGTCGAGAACGGCCTGCAGTTTGTAAAGCGTCAGATTGATGCGGTGATCCGTCAGGCGGCCTTGTGGGAAGTTGTAGGTGCGTATGCGATCGCTGCGGTCACCGCTGCCGATCAACCCCTTGCGCGTGGCTGCATCTTTCGCAGCGCGCTCTGTGCGGTCCTTGTCGCGTAATCGAGCAGCCAGCACGGACAGCGCCTTGGCCTTGTTGCGGTGCTGCGATCGGTCGTCCTGGCACTCGGCCACCAGACCGGTTGGCAGGTGCGTGACCCGGATGGCGCTGTCCGTCTTGTTCACGTGCTGCCCACCGGCGCCGCTGGCGCGGAAGGTGTCGATTCGAAGGTCGGCCGGGTTGAGTTGAACCTCCTCGGCCTCGTCTGGCTCCGGCAGTACGGCGACGGTACAGGCGCTGGTGTGGATGCGGCCCTGGGTTTCCGTCACGGGCACACGTTGCACCCGGTGGCCACCCGACTCGAACTTGAGCCGGCCGTAGACGTGGTCGCCCTCGATGCGTAACACCACTTCCTTGTAGCCGCCCAGGTCCGACACACTTTCGGACATCAACTCGGACCGCCAGCCACGGCGCTCCGCATGGCGCAAATACATGCGGGCAATGTCCGCAGCAAACAGCGCTGATTCGTCTCCACCGGTGCCCGCTCGTATTTCGATGAAGGCATTGCGCTCATCGTCCGGATCCTTGGGCAGCAGGGATGCTTGCAAAGTCTGGTGGAGGCGATCGAGGTCTGCAAGAGCTTCGTTGATCTCTTCTTGCGCGAGGCTCGCCATCTCTGGGTCGCCGGCCGACTGTTCGAGTAGGGTGCGAGCCGCTTGCGCGTCCCCCTCACGCGACTTGAACTGTCGGAACAGGTCAACCAGCGTCGACACCTCGGAGTGCTCCCGAGTGAGAGCCCGAAACCGGTTCATCTCGCCAGCGATCACCGGGTCCGACAGCATCGCCTCGATCTCGTCGAGACGGAGGGCCAAGCGTTCGAATTGCTGTCTGAGGGATTCTTTCATCGGGGCCGCTCACGCTTCAGGTGAGGACTCATCGTGCAAACCGATGAGGCTAGCACCATGCACGCGGCGTGGCAGCCGCAAACAACTCGATGGCGTCAGACGTTCGAGTCGTTGGCGCTCGTGTCAGGCTTTGCTGCCAACTGACTGCCGAAGGCGGTGTTGCGAAGAAAAAGGCGCGACACCGTTTGCGCGAGGTCGGCGCGCTGCCCCGCCTCTGCGGTATTCAACTCGACCAGGGCACCATGCATCATTTTCTGGGTCAGCCCCCGTGACATCGACTCCAGCACGGATTCGATGTTTTCGCCCTTGGCCAACAGTTTGCGTGCCCGTGCAAGTTCGGCGGCGCGCCATTCATCAGCCTGGGCATTCAATGCGCGAATCAGCGGTACGGTGTTGCGCTGGCCCAGCCAGTTGACGAATCCCTGTACGCCAGTTTCGATGATGGCTTCGGCCTGTTGAACTGCGGCCTGGCGCTTCTCTCCGGCAATCTGCACCAGCGAGGACAGGTCATCCACCGTGTACAGGTAGACGTCAGACAACCGGTTGACTTCAGGCTCGATGTCACGCGGCACGGCCAGATCAACCATAAAGATAGGCCGGCGTTTGCGCGCCTTGAGCGCACGCTCCACCGCGCCGAGGCCGATGATCGGCAACGTGCTGGCAGTGCAGGAGATCACAGCATCAAATTCACCCAGACGCTGCGGCAGATCGGACAGTGGAATGAGCTCCGCGTTGAAGCGGCTGGCCAGTTTCTCGCCGCGTTCACGGGTACGGTTGGCGATCGCCATCGCACGCGGCTTCTTGGCAGCAAAGTGCGTGGCGACCAACTCGATCATTTCGCCTGCACCCACGAACAACACCTTGATCTCGCTCAGGTCCTCGAACAATTGCGAGGCCAGCCGCACCGAAGCGGCGGCCATGCTGATCGAGTGAGACCCAATCTCGGTGGAGGTGCGCACCTCCTTGGCCACGGCAAAAGACCGCTGAAACATCTGGTGCAGGGTCGATCCCAGCGTGCCTGCGGTGTCGGCTTCGCGCACCGCCTGCTTCATCTGGCCGAGGATTTGCGGCTCGCCCAGCACCATCGAGTCAAGGCCGCTGGCGACACGGAAGGCATGCCGCGCAGCGGCTTCGTTTTCGAGCACGTAGGCGTGCTCACGCAGGGCGGGAGCTGACATGCCACCAATTTCTGCCAACCAGTCCAGCGCAGGTGCGACCATGCCCGTATCCGCGCCGACATAAAGTTCGGTGCGGTTGCAGGTGGAAACCAGCGCCGCTTCAGGCGAGCGCTGCACCCGCTCGCGAAACGCCAGCAGCATTGGTGCGAGCCGCTCCGGCGAAAACGCGAATTTCCCGCGCAGATCCAGCGGCGCGGTGGCGTGGTTGAGGCCTAAGGTGAAAACGCTCATGATGACTGTCAATCAAAATTTACAGTATTTCGGCCCATTCGCCCACCTCGAAATCACCGAAGATCATTAATTTTTAAGTGTCTCGTTGTCCGCACAGCCTGACGATGCGTCCGCCATGACCTCACTCGATGCCGCGTTCCACTTCCTGAATTTTTCGACGCCAGCGTTGGCAATGGCTGCGATCACCTCTGCTGCAGCCAAGGTTTTGTGGCGCAGGGAGCTCCGATCGGTACGGTGGATCGCCTTGTCCAGTGTTTCAGCCTTTGCAATCCTCGTGGTTGAGTTGGCCGGGTTGGTGCTCACCGGGCGGGACGCAAAGATGGAGGTCTATGTCGCGATGGCGGTGGCGTGCGCAACCAGCCTGTGGTGGATGGTTCGCCGGCGCTGATGCCTCTCGTGGCTCAGGCGGTGAGCAATTCACCACGCAGCGAATGGGGGTTCGCATCGGTGATTCGCACCTTGACGAGACGCCCGAGCAGATCAGGCTCCCCCTTGAAGTTGACCTTGCGGTTGCAGATCGTGCGCCCCATCCACTCGCTGGCATCCTTGCGTGAAGGCCCCTCCACCAACAGGCGTTGCACCGATCCCACCATCGACCGGCTGATGCGCTGGGCGTTGTCTTCAATCGCCGCCTGCAAGATCTGCAGGCGCTCGAGTTTCACGGCCTGAGGCGTGTCGTCCTGTAGCGACGCGGCGGGTGTGCCAGGCCGTGGGCTGAAGATGAAACTGAAGCTGCTGTCAAAGCCGACCTCTTCGATCAATTTCATCATCCGGGCGAAGTCCTCATCGGTCTCGCCGGGAAACCCGACGATGAAATCGCTGGACAGCCGCAGATTGGGTCGCACCGCTCGCAGCTTGCGCACCGTGCTCTTGTATTCCATCGCGGTGTAGCCGCGCTTCATGGCCATCAGCATGCGGTCGCTGCCATGCTGTACGGGCAGGTGCAGGTGGTCGACCAACTGAGGGATGCGCGCATACACGTCGATCAGGCGCTGAGTGAACTCGTTCGGGTGACTCGTCGTGTAGCGCAGGCGTTCGATGCCGGGAATCTTGGCCACGTATTCGAGAAGCAGGGCAAAGTCGGCTATTTCGGCGTTGTCCTCACCACGCCGGCCCATCGAGCCTCGGTAGGCGTTGACGTTCTGGCCCAGCAGGTTGATTTCCTTGACGCCTTGATCAGCCAGCCCAGCCACCTCGGCCAGCACATCGTCGAATGGGCGCGACACCTCTTCGCCGCGCGTGTAGGGAACGACGCAATAGCTGCAGTACTTCGAGCAGCCTTCCATGATCGACACGAAAGCAGTACCGCCCTCGGCCCGCGCGGCGGGCAGGTTGTCGAACTTCTCGATCTCCGGAAAGCTGATGTCGACCTGCGCGCGCTCTTGCGATTTGCGGCGTTGCAACAGATCTGGCAGGCGGTGCAGGGTTTGCGGCCCGAACACCACATCGACATAGGGCGCGCGTTCGATGATGGCCGCGCCCTCTTGGCTTGCGACGCAGCCGCCAACGCCGATCAGCACGCCTTTTTCCTTCAGGTGTTTGACCCGCCCGAGATCACTGAACACCTTTTCTTGCGCCTTCTCGCGCACCGAACAGGTGTTGAACAAGATGAGATCGGCCTGCTCGACATCGGAAGTGGCTTCGTAGCCCTCGGCCTGTCTCAGCACATCGACCATCTTGTCGGAGTCGTATTCGTTCATCTGGCACCCGAAGGTCTTGATGAACACCTTCTTGCCTGTCGATGGCGGGTTCATGGTTGGATCCAAGTCTGGTTACCGGCGTCAAACTCCCACGCTTGAGCCTGGAGGGGGGTCTTGGGCCAAGGTTTTCTGGCCAGTTCTTCGTCACGAAGCACCCAGATGTCCTTCAGTTGGTCGGAGCTGTCCAGCGTGTAGTGAACGCTCACCTTGAACCCGGACATCGTTCCTGAAAGCACCACCATGTTGTTGGCGTTGCGGATGCGAGCGCCGGGCGACAGTCTGTATGGCGAACCATTGAGCAGGACCTCGGGCGGCTGCCCGAATTCGAGCACTCCACGCAGCGCGTTTCTTGGAAACTGCCGGGTGGGCTGCCCTTGAGCCCAAGTGAACTGCGAGTAAACAAGAGCCAACGACACGCCCAAGGCGGTGCGCCGATTCACGGGCAGAGCACCATATTGACGGGTCATCTTGTCAGGCCAGTGCGACGCAGAAGGAACAACGGCTCCGAGTCTGAGAGACACGGAGCCGCGGATTGTTTGGTGGCGCTTCAGGGATTCGAACCCCGGACCTGCGGATTATGATTCCGTCGCTCTAACCGGCTGAGCTAAAGCGCCTCGAGCCCGTGATTATAGGGTGCTTGAGGCGGTTCACGCCATCCCCCTGGCATCACCCATTTGCCGGCCCGACGTCAGCCAACCGCCCATTCCCCTGCATGTTCAGTTTCTTCAAGAAAAAGATCTCCGCGCCCGAGTTGGCCGCTGGTGCCTCGCCTGCCGTTGCAACTGAGCAGCCCTTGGTGCCTGAAGCTGCGGCGAGCGAGCGGCGCGGTTGGTTCGACAAACTGCGCTCGGGTTTGCGCAAGACCGGCTCAAGCCTAGCCCAGGTCTTCACCGGCACGCAGATCGACGACGCGCTTTACGAGGATCTGGAAAGCGCGTTGTTGCTCGCCGATGCTGGCGTGAGTGCCACCGAGTACCTGCTTGCCGATCTCAAGCGGCGCGTCAAGGAAGCTCGCGCCACCGACCCTGCGGCCGTCAAGTCGCTGCTGATCGAGGCCATCGCCGAGTTGCTGCAGCCCTTGCAGCGCCCACTCGTGGTGGGAGAACAGTCGCCCACCGTGATCATGGTGGTCGGGGTCAACGGCGCGGGCAAGACCACGAGCATCGGCAAACTCACCCGACATCTGGCCGAGGGGGGGCAGAAGGTACTGCTCGCCGCGGCCGACACTTTCCGCGCAGCGGCGCGCGAGCAACTGGCCATTTGGGCCGGTCGAAACAGCGTCGAGATCGTCAGCCAGGAAGGCGGCGACCCTTCGGCAGTGACGTTCGACGCGGTGGCTGCCGGCAAGGCGCGAGGCTGCGACGTCGTGATTGCCGATACGGCCGGGCGCTTGCCCACCCAGTTACACCTCATGGAAGAACTGCGCAAGGTCAAGCGCGTGATCGGCAAGGCGCAGTCGGGTGCACCGCACGAGGTGCTGCTGGTCATCGACGGCAACACCGGACAAAACGCGCTGGCGCAGGTCAAGGCGTTTGACGACACCCTGCACCTGACCGGGCTGATCGTCACCAAGCTGGATGGCACAGCCAAGGGCGGCGTGCTTGCGGCGATTGCCCTGTGGGCGCGCGAGCGCGGTCGTGCTGCGGGCGCTACCGTACCTACGGGCGCAGTGCCGGTTTACTTTATCGGGGTGGGTGAACAGGTTGAGGACCTGGAAACCTTCAACGCGCGCGAATTCGCCACGGCGCTGCTGGGCTGACTCAGGGGCTCAGCGGGGGCCGCCCATGCCCTTCATGGCGCCCATGCGCTTCATCATTTTCATCATGCCGCCGCCGCGCATCTTCTTCATCATGTCGCGCATCTGCTCGAACTGATTGAGCATGCGGTTGACGTCTTGCACCTGAACGCCCGCGCCGGAGGCGATGCGGCGCTTGCGGGTGGCCTTGATCAGGTCGGGCTTGCGACGCTCGAGCGGCGTCATCGAGCAGATCATGCCTTCCATGCGACGCACATCGCGCTCGGCACGGTCCACATCGACGGCGCCAGCCTTGGCTGTCATCTGCGTGGGCAGCTTGTCCATCAGCCCTGCCAGCCCGCCCATCTTCTTCATCTGCGAGATCTGCTCGAAGAAGTCGTTGAGGTCGAACGCGTCGCCCGACTTCACCTTGTCGGCGAGCCTTTGCGCGGCCGCCATGTCGACGTTTTGCGTGACCTGTTCGACCAGTGCCACGATGTCGCCCATGCCCAGCACGCGCCCGGCATGGCGTTCGGCGTCGAACACCTCGAGCCCGTCGATCTTTTCGCTGGTACCGGCGAACTTGATAGGCGCACCGGTGATCTGGCGCACCGACAGCGCCGCGCCACCGCGTGAGTCGCCGTCCATTTTGGTCAGCACGATGCCGGTCAGCGGCAGCGCTTCCTTGAAGGCCTTGGCGGTGTTGATGGCGTCCTGGCCCTGCATCGCATCGACCACGAACAGCGTCTCGACCGGCTTGAGTTCGGCGTGCAACTCGCTGATCTCGCGCATCAGCGCCTCATCGATGGCCAGCCGCCCGGCGGTGTCCACCAGCAGCACGTCAAAGTAATGCTTGCGCGCGTAATCGAGCGCTGCGCGGGCGATGTCGATGGGCTTGTCGTCGGCGCTGGAAGGGAACCACTCCGCACCGGCTTGTCGGGTCACCGTCTTGAGCTGCTCGATGGCCGCCGGGCGGTAGACGTCGGCCGAGACCGTGAGCACCTTCTTCTTGCGTTTTTCGATCAGGTGCTTGGCCAGCTTGGCGGTGGTGGTGGTCTTGCCCGCGCCTTGCAGTCCGGCCATCAGGATGACGGCGGGCGGCTGTGCCGCCAAGTTGATGTCGCTGATGCCACCGATGTCGTTGCCCGCCATCGTGGCGGTGAGTTCGCGGTTGACGATGCCCACCAGCGCTTGCCCTGGCGAGAGCGAACCCACCACCTCTGCGCCGAGCGCCCGCTCCTTGACCCTTGCGATGAAGTCGCGCACCACCGGCAGCGCCACGTCGGCCTCGAGCAGCGCCATGCGCACCTCGCGCAGCATGTCCTGCACATTGGATTCGGTGATGCGGGCCTGGCCGCGCATCGTCTTGACGGCGCGACTCAGTCGTTCGGTGAGGGTGGAAGCCATGGCAATGCGGGCGGTGCCTGAAAGGGCAGAACGCGAAAGTACACTTTGATGATGAGTCTATCTTCAGGGGTTGCGCGATGACCGATCTGGCGTTTCCGACCTTGCTGAGCGGCGTCAGTGCCATGGCCCTGCTGGCGTATGTCGTGGCGGCGTCGATCCCCGGGGGCTCGGTCGGTGCGTTCCGGGCCAGTCTGATCGTGGGCTGGGTGCTGCACGCTTTGGCGACCATCGTCGACGTTTCGGGCATGGGGTCGGCGGTGACGGGGGCACGCTTTGGCTTCGCGCCAGCGCTGTCTGTCACGTTGTGGCTCGTGATCACCGTGTACGTTGCCGAGAGTCGCTTCCTGCCGATCCAGGGCGTGCGCCGCACGCTGGCACTGCTCGGCGCGTTCGCGGTGCTGCTGGCGTTGTTGTTCCCTGGGGAGTTGCGGCCTCACGCCGGATCGCGCTGGGCGCCGATTCACTGGGTGCTGGGTATCGCCTCGTACGGTCTTTTCGGCGCGGCGGTGCTTCACGCCGCGATGCTCAACCGTGCCGACCGTCAGATGCGCCGCACCATGTCCGAGAGCGACGGCCCCCGCGTGAGCCTGTCCTCTGCGCCGATGGGCCTGCCGTTGATGCGTCTCGAACGGCTCACCTTCCGGTTCGTTTCGGCGGGCTTCGTGGTGTTGTCGGTGGCCATCTTCCTGGGCTGGCTGTTCTCAGACCCTTGGCGCTGGGACCACAAGGCAGTTTTCTCGATCCTCGGCTGGCTGGTCTACGCCGGTTTGCTCGCCGGTCGTCGCCGCTTTGGTTGGCGCGGCCGACAGGCCACACGCTGGGTGTACTCCGGCGCAGTCTTGCTCTTGCTGGCCTATGTCGGTTCGCGCTTCGTGCACGACGTGCTTTTGAGCCGCGCTGCAGGTTCCTGAGCTCGGCCTTGCGATGTCGGTCGTGTCTTTGAAACGATGAAATTCCTGCTGCTGGTGGGATTGTTCATGGCGGTGGTCTGGCTGGCCCGCGGGGGCCGGCGCAATTTCCCTCGCGACGATGCTCAACCCCGCCCTCCCGTCAACGCAGCCAGTTCGACCGAGGAGATAGTCGCCTGCGCACATTGCGGAGTCCATTTGCCCAAAGGTGATGCGCTGAGCGGTTCCGCGGGCTGGTTTTGCAGCACCGAGCATCGCGACTTGCATCCTGGCGCACGGTCGAACTGATGGAAAACGCCAGCCGGCCTCCCGAGCGCAGGCAGTCTGACCGCCGGCGCCGTACGCGGGGTGTGCGGCCCGACGAGTCATGGTTCGGCGCGTTCATTCGTGATGCGGACACGACTGCGCAAGATGAGCCCGATGTGTATCCGGCTGATGTGTCGGAGGGGCTCGATTCGCGTTTCCTGTCGGGCGACGGCGTGAGCAGCGAGTCAACTGACCCATCGACCTTTCACCGCATCTACCGCGCCTTCCTCAGCGCCCGTGCTGCGCTGGGCCTGGCGCTGATCCTCACTTTGGCGCTGGCCGGATTTTTTGGCGCCTCGCCCGGTCGGGGTGTGCTGATAGTCAGCTTCGTCTACGCCGTGCTCGCCATAGCCATGTGGTTGGTGCCGTCCATAGGAGTGCCTGAGCAGCGCGGTGCCACCGTGCTCAGCCGTGGGCAATGGTTGGCGTGCATAGGCGTGGACATCGCCAGCTTCACCGTCTTGCACACGCTATCGCCCGCCAGCAACCTCAACTACGTGGCGCTGCTGGTGCTGCCCGTGCTGATGGCTGGTGTTTTGACACCGCGAATTCAGGCGCTCGCCACTGCGGCTGCGGTGGTGTTGCTGCTGCTGGCCAACGCCTGGGTAGGGCTGTTGGCGGGCGGCGAGGCGACGTCGCTGCTGCCGCAGGTCGGCCTAGCGGGCAGCGGGCTGCTGGTGATCACCTTGCTGGCCAGCGAATTGGCAACCCGGCTCGCCCGAGAGGAGTTGACGGCGCGAGACAGTCTGGAACTGGCGCGCCAGCAGGCGCAGCTCAACCGGCTGGTCATCGAGGAGATGCAAGACGGTGTGCTGGTCGTTGACAGGGCCGGTCGGGTGCGCGCGGCCAACCCTGCGGCCAGGCGGCTGCTGGCGCGCCGCGGCACAGGCCGGCCAGCTCCGTTTCAGTTGCGCGGCGTCGAGGCTTGGAGCCAACTCGTGAAAACCGTCGAGCGCGGATTCCATGAGGCTGTCTGGCCCGAGGCAGGTCGCGATGTTGTGCTGCATTTTCAGCAAGGCACCACACGAACGCTGCGCGTACGCATCCGCTTCACGCGTGGCGCCGACGAGCCTTCAGCCGAGGAGCTGTGCGTGCTGCTGCTCGAGGATGTTCGCAGCCTGCAGGCGCGAATGCGTCAGGAAAAACTGGCGGCCATGGGGCGTGTGTCGGCTGGCATTGCACACGAAATCCGCAACCCGTTGGCCGCCATCGGTCAGGCCAATGCGCTGCTGTCCGAAGATGCCGAAACACCCCAGCAGCAGCAACTCACTCGCATGGTCGCTGACAACGTCAAGCGCCTCAAGCGCATCGTGGATGACGTGATGCAAGTCGCTCCGGGAACGCCCATCAGCGCCGAAGCCATCGACGTCACTTCGGAAGTGGGCGCCGTGTGTGCCGAGTGGGCTCGATCGAATTCGATCGAGCAGGGCGACCGCAGTCTGCTCAGGGTCGAGTTGCCCGAACAGCCCTTGGCTGCGGTGTTCGAGGTGGAGCACCTTCGCCGCCTGTTGATCAACCTGCTGGACAACGCCAGGCTGCACGCGACCGATTTGCCCGCAGCGGTGCACGTGCGGGTGGTCGGGCTCGATGAGGCCACGGTGCAACTCAGCGTGAGCAGTGACGGAGCCACCATCCCTGAAGATGTCGAGCGCTACCTCTTCGAGCCCTTCTTCTCGACACGCAGCCGTGGCACGGGATTGGGCTTGTACATTTGCCGGCAACTGTGCGATCAGCACGGTGCCAGCATCGACTACCGGCTGCGTCCGCCCTCCGAATCGAACCGAAACGAATTCGTCGTCAACATGCGCCGCCTGACCGTAGCGCCGGGCCCTGTGGCTGCTACCCCTGTCTTGGTCTGATCGTCACCGATGCCATCCTCAGATCCGCTCAGCCTGCTTGTCATCGACGATGAGCCCGATCTGCGCACGCTCTATGAGCTCACGCTGATTCGAGAGGGCTATGACATCGAGACCGCCGGCAGTGTGGGTGAGGCGTGTGCGTTGTTGCGAGAGCGCACCTTCAGCGCGGTGATCACCGACATGCGCATGCCAGACGGCTCGGGGCTGGACGTGTTGAGCTTTCTTGAGTCCCATGCACGGCACGAGAAGACGATCGTCATCACGGCCTACGGATCTGCCGAAAATGCGGTGGAGGCCTTGAAAGCCGGCGCCTACGATTACCTGACGAAGCCAGTCGATCTCAGACAGTTTCGCTCGGTGGTGGCATCGGCTCTGGGCCGAGGTCCGGCCACTGCGCCGAGCACGGTGCCTTCAAGCCTGCCTGTCGGGCGTGCTGTCGCCTCGACACCACCTGTTGCCGCTTCTGTGGGTGCGGTCTCGGCGCCAGCGGTCCGCGTCCCGTCGAGCTCGGCGCTCAAGCGCATGGCCGGCCAGTCGGCGGCCATGGATCAGGTGCGCATGCTGGTGGGCAAGGTGGCCCGCAGCATGGCCCCGGTGCTGGTGCAAGGCGAGTCGGGCACGGGCAAGGAACTGGTGGCGCGTGCCATCCATGAAATCAGCTCGCGCAGCACGCATCCGTTCATCGCGGTCAACTGCGGAGCGATTCCGGAAAACCTGCTCGAGGCCGAGTTTTTCGGGTACCGGCGCGGTGCGTTCACCGGTGCCAATGAGGACCGCGAAGGATTTTTCCAGGCGGCCGACGGTGGCACCTTGTTCCTCGACGAAATTGGCGACTTGCCGCTGTCGATGCAGTCGAAGCTGCTGCGTGCGGTGCAGGAACGCTCGGTCAGACCCGTGGGTGCGGTCAGCGAAGTGCCGGCGAACGTGCGGCTGCTCAGTGCCACCCACAAGGATCTGGCCGTCGAGGTTCAGGCGGGGCGGTTCCGGCAGGATCTGTATTACCGGCTCAACGTGATCCAGATTCGCGTGCCCCCGTTGCGCGAGCGGCTGGGCGATCTGGGCAGCATCGCGGAGCAGTTTCTTGAGCGCATCGCCCGGGATGCAGGCGTGTGGCCCGCGCCGCTGCTGACGCGCGAGGCCTTGCAGCATCTGTCGCAGTACCCCTTCCCCGGCAACGTGCGCGAACTTGAGAACCTGCTTCACCGCGCGGTGGCACTGTCGGGCGGTGAGCTCATCGACGTGGCTGATCTCGGGCTTCCGGTCGAGGCTGCTGCCAGCGGCGCTCCATCAGGTTTCGGGGGTCTTGCCGACCCCGGTGCGGTCGAGTCGCTGCAGCCGAATCCCGCGGGTCCTTCGGTGGCTCAGCTCGAGCCAGCAGACGCCGACCTGCCCCACGATCTGGCGTTCCACCTCGATGAGGTCGAGCGTGACATCCTCTGGCGCGCACTCGAGCGGCATCGTTTCAACCGCACGGCGGCGGGCGCGAGCCTGGGCCTGTCGCTTCGGCAGATGCGCTACCGGATGGCGCGTCTGAATGTGATGTCGGGCACTGATCCTCAGGCGCATCCCGATGGCGATACCGACGGCGAGCGTGGAAGCACCTGAGGCTTCCGAATGGGACGGCGGCTGGTGGTCGCGTGCCCGGCGTTGTCCCTCACCCAACTTCGGGCCGCGGCCGAAGGGCGTCGAGCCCAGCCTCGTGGTCGTTCATTCGATCAGTCTGCCGCCAGGGGTTTACGGCGGGGATGAGGTCGAGCGATTCTTTTTGAACCAGCTCGACATTTCGGCGCACCCGTACTTCGAGGCGTTGCGCGATGTGAGCGTGTCTGCGCATTTCTTCATCCGTCGCGATGGTCGCTGCGTCCAGTTCGTGTCGTGCCGGGACCGAGCCTGGCATGCGGGCGCATCGAGCTGGCGCGGCCGATCCAACTGCAACGACTATTCCGTGGGCATCGAACTCGAGGGGTTGGAGGGGGAACCGTTCGATGCGGCGCAGTACACCAGCCTGTGCTCGGTGCTGCAGGCCGTGGCTGGCGTGGGGGGCTGCGTCGACGTGGCAGGCCATGAGCACGTGTCCACGGGCCGCAAGGCCGATCCGGGTGCTCGCTTCGATTGGCCGCTACTGATCGCGCGCCTGGGTTGGCCTCACCGGTATTTTCCCGAGTCCGTGGTCCCTGAGTTTTGACGCCGGCGCCGCAGAGCTGGCCGGTAACGTCGAAATCCGGCAGCGGACGCTGATGCACAGCGTGAGGATTGGCGCGCGATGCAGACCAAGTCTGGTCGGTGAGCCAATGAATTCGGGGCTTTGCGACCTGGCGCTCAGTAAACGCGCGGCGGTGCACGATGGGCGGTGCCTGGCGAGCACACTTTGCACCTCCGAGACAGGCGAACAAGGCACGTACCGAGCGCAGTGATTTTTCGATCGACACACTATCGGTAGTGCTTGAAGGTCGCCTGACCCACAGATATAGTGTGCCCATGCCCCAGACCGCAGCCGCCAACTCCGATGAGCATTCGGCTCTCGGTGTGTCGGGAAAACGGTTTGGGCGTGCCTGCAGGTACGGCTGCCGCCGTATTTCAGGCGCATGGCCAAACCGCCGCAGACACGGCTGCATCGTCGCGAACGACGGCGCCTCGTCGGGGCTTTTTTCTGACGTGTTGCACGGCCCGTGGCCGTTGTGGCACTTGCACTTTTCCAACCGCCACTCACCCAGCGTGATTTGATTCGTTGGCATCGCCGAGGCGGTTCACCCACCACAGCGATGCCAACGACCAGACGATTTTTCGCATCAGCAGATTCAAAACAGAAGGCCACCCATGCAAGCTTTAGAAATCGGCGCAGACCCCATTGCCTCCAACCCCCAGCGTATGGTCACTGCAGCTCCCGCGGCGGCGTCTGCATTCGATGCGTTCCACATCATCCGGCGCAATGGCGCGGTGGTGTCGTTTGAGCCCAGCAAGATTGCTGTGGCCCTGATGAAGGCGTTTCTGGCCGTGCATGGAACGCAGGGCGCGGCTTCGGCCAGCGTTCGCGAAACCGTCGATGTGCTGACCGAATCGGTGGTCCGCGCCCTGTTGCGTTCGCGTCCGGGTGGAGGCACCTTCCACATCGAGGATGTGCAGGATCAGGTCGAACTCGGTCTGATGCGTGGCGGTCACCACGAGGTGGCCCGCGCCTATGTGCTGTATCGCGAGCGGCGCTCGCAAGAGCGTTCTAAGCAGGCGCAGCCCGCGGTGGCGGCTGAGCCGGTGCTCAACGTCACCGACGGTGGCCGGCGAGTGCCGCTCGACTGGCCGCGTCTGAACGCGATCGTGCAAGCCGCCTGCGAGGGGCTGGGATCCGACGTGCGTGCCGAGCCCATCCTGGCCGAAACGCGCCGCAACCTGTACGACGGCGTACCCATCGACGAGGTTCACAAGGCGTCGATCCTCGCTTCGCGCACGCTGATCGAAAAAGACCCGGGCTACACACGCGTCACTGCGCGTTTGCTCTTGCACACGATCCGCCGCGAAATCCTCGGCGAAGAGGTGCTCCAAGGCGATATGCACACGCGCTACGCCGAGTACTTCCCGGGCTACGTCAGGCAAGGTGTTCAAGCCGAACTGCTCGACGACCGGATGATGCAGTTCGACCTGGTCCGGTTGGGGGCTGCGTTGAAGGCTGAGCGCGACCTGCAGTTCGACTATCTCGGTCTGCAAACGCTCTACGACCGCTACTTCCTGCACATCGAAGAAAAGCGCATCGAAATGCCGCAGGCTTTCTTCATGCGCGTGGCGATGGGGCTGGCTCTCAACGAGATCGACCGCGAAGCCCGCGCGATCGAGTTCTACGAGGTGCTCTCGACGTTCGATTTCATGAGCTCGACGCCGACCTTGTTCAACGCCGGCACCCGCCGCTCGCAGCTCTCGAGCTGCTACCTGACCACGGTGTCCGACGATCTGGAAGGCATCTACGAGGCGCTCAAGGAAAACGCGCTGCTGTCAAAGTTTGCCGGCGGTCTGGGCAACGACTGGTCCAACGTGCGCGCGCTGGGCAGCCACATCAAGGGCACCAACGGCAAGAGCCAAGGCGTGGTGCCGTTCCTCAAGGTGGTCAACGACACTGCCGTGGCGGTCAATCAGGGCGGCAAGCGCAAGGGAGCGGTGTGTGCCTATCTCGAGAGCTGGCACCTCGACGTCGAGGAGTTCCTCGAGCTGCGCAAGAACACCGGTGACGACCGCCGTCGCACCCATGACATGAACACCGCCAACTGGATCCCCGACCTGTTCATGAAGCGGGTGATGGAAGGCAGCGACTGGACGCTGTTCTCGCCGAGCACCTGCCCCGATCTGCACGACACGTTCGGGCGCGAATTTGAGACGATCTACACCGCCTACGAGGCACGCGCTGCCAGCGGCGAGATCAAGCTGCACAAGAAAGTGCCGGCGCGTGACCTGTGGCGCAAGATGCTCTCGATGCTGTTCGAGACCGGGCATCCCTGGATCACCTTCAAGGACGCGTGCAATGTGCGCTCGCCGCAGCAGCACGTGGGCGTCGTGCACTCGAGCAACCTGTGCACCGAGATCACGCTCAACACCAGCGAGACCGAAATCGCGGTGTGCAACCTGGGTTCGGTGAACCTGGCGCGTCACCTGACCGAAGGCCCCGACGGCAAGCAGATCGATCACGCCAAGCTCAAGCGCACGGTGTCGACCGCCATGCGCATGCTCGACAACGTCATCGACATCAACTACTACGCGGTCAAGAAGGCCCGTGACTCCAACCTGCGTCACCGTCCGGTGGGTCTGGGCATCATGGGCTTCCAGGATGCGCTGCACGAGCTGCGCGTACCTTATGCCTCCGAGGCGGCCGTCAACTTCGCCGACCAATCGATGGAAGCCGTGTGCTACCACGCCTACTGGGCGTCGACCGAGCTGGCAGCCGAGCGTGGCCGGTACTCCAGCTACCGCGGCTCGCTGTGGGACCGCGGCATCCTGCCGATCGACTCGCTCGATCTGCTGGCCGAAGCGCGAGGCGGTTACGTCGAAGTCGATCGCAGCAGCGCCATCGACTGGACCGCCCTGCGCGGCCGCATCGCCGAGCATGGCATGCGCAACTCCAACTGCGTGGCGATCGCGCCCACCGCCACCATTTCCAACATCATCGGTGTGAGCGCATCGATCGAGCCGTCGTTTGGCAACCTGTCGGTCAAGGCCAACCTGTCGGGCGACTTCACCGTGCTCAATGAGTACCTGGTGCGCGACCTGAAGCAGCTCGGCCTGTGGGACGACGTGATGGTCATGGATCTCAAGCACTTCGAGGGTTCGCTGCGCCGCATTGACCGCGTGCCAGAAGATCTGAAGGTGCTCTACGCCACGGCGTTCGAGATCGAAACCCAGTGGCTGGTCGAGGCCGCGGCGCGGCGCCAGAAGTGGATCGATCAGGCCCAGTCGCTCAACATCTACATGGCTGGCGCGTCGGGCAAGAAACTCGATGAGACCTACAAACTGGCCTGGCTGCGCGGCCTCAAGACGACTTACTACCTGCGCACCATGGGCGCCACCCACGCCGAGAAGTCGACCGTGAAATCGGGGCAACTCAACGCGGTCAGCAGCGGCGTTTCAGGCGGTGGTGACAGCGCTTCGGCGATGGCGCCAGCCCGGCCGATCGCGGTCGCCGCCGCGGCGGAAGACCCGGCCACGGACATCAAGTTCTGTGCGATCGACAACCCGGACTGCGAAGCCTGTCAGTGAGTGAGTGCGTTGCGGCTCGACGCCGCAGCGCAACACGGACGTTGGAACTGTCCGGTTATCGGTCAAGTAATGCTTTGTGTTTTGTCACATCGCTTGGATAATTCTTAGTTACTGGAAGTGCAACCATGTTGTTTTGGGAAGAAGAAATCAAATCGGCGGTACCGCCTCAGGGAGCTTTCCCGAGGTCGGCAGTTCCCGAAATATTTCAGGATCAAATGCCCGAGCCCTTGGTGGAGCGCGCATCTGCATCGCGAGCCTTACCCGCGGATCCGGTTATTCAGCCGGCGGTCATCAAACCGGCAGAGGGCCGGCGGGTGGTGGCCGCCGACAAGCGCATCATCAACGGCCGCACCGATGTG
>CANGBT010000006.1 GCA_947452135.1 Burkholderiales bacterium | reverse complement strand
CGCAGCGCCAACGACACCGGGTCTCCCGAAGTCCAGGTGGCCTTGCTGACCGCACGCATCAACGAACTCACCCCCCACTTCAAGACCCACATGAAGGACCACCATGGTCGTCGTGGTTTGCTGAAGATGGTCAACACCCGCAAGAGCCTGCTGGCTTACCTTCGGGACCGTGACGCGGACCGTTACACCGCACTGATTCAGAAGCTGGGCTTGCGCAAGTAAGCGCCACGCTGAAGCGAAGAGCCTGTCTGGACGTCCAGTACAGGCTTTTCTTTTTTTGAGCTGGGCCGCCAATGATGACGATGTGTCATTCCAAATGCGTTTTTCACCGAACGTCGCTGGAATGGCATCGCGCCAGGTAGTCCACGCTCTGGGGTCGAAGGCGCCGCCCGCAAGGCGCTGACATCAACCGGAGATACCGATGAGCATGTTCAATAAAGTCACCAAGACGTTCCAATGGGGCCAGCACACCGTGGTGCTGGAAACCGGCGAAATCGCTCGTCAGTCCAGCGGCGCCGTGCTGGTCAACATCGAAGACACCGTGATCCTCGCGACCGTGGTTGGCGCGAAGAATGCCAAGGCGGGGCAGGATTTCTTCCCGCTGACCGTGGACTACATCGAAAAGACCTACGCTGCCGGCAAGATTCCGGGCAGCTTCTTCAAGCGCGAAGGCCGCCCGAGCGAACTGGAAACCCTGACGTCGCGCCTGATCGACCGCCCTCTGCGTCCGCTGTTTCCTGAAGGCTTCTACAACGAAGTGCAAGTGGTGATCCACGTGCTGTCGTTGAACCCTGAGGTGTCGGCTGACATCGCTGCGCTCATCGGCTCCAGCGCTGCGCTGGCGATTTCCGGCATTCCGTTCGACGGCCCGATCGGTGCGGCCCGCGTCGGTCTGATCAATGGCGAATACGTGCTCAACCCGGGCAAGACGCAGTTGCTCGACTCGAAGATGGACCTGGTGGTCGCCGGCACCGATGCTGCCGTGCTGATGGTCGAATCCGAAGCGCAGCAGCTCAGCGAAGAAATCATGCTCGGTGGTGTGGTGTTCGGTCACGAGCAAAGCAGGATCGCCATCGCCGCCATCAATGAACTGGTGCGTGACGCCGGCAAGCCCGCCTGGGACTGGCAGCCGCCAGCCAAGGACGAGGCCTTCATTTCGCAGGTCTGCGCCCTGGCCGAAGAGCCGCTGCGCGTGGCTTACCAGATCCGTTCCAAGCAAGCCCGCACCCAGGCCACCCGCGAAGTCACCGCCAAGACTCTTGCGGCCTTGGCAGCCGATGGCGCTGCTGTCGACAAGGTCAAGGTCGACAACGTGCTGTTCGACATCGAAGCCAAGATCGTGCGCAGTCAGATCCTGTCGGGCGAGCCACGCATCGACGGACGCGACACACGCACCGTGCGCCAGATCGAAATCCGCAACAGCGTGCTGCCGCGCGTGCACGGCTCGTCGCTGTTCACCCGTGGTGAAACGCAGGCGCTGGTGGCTGCCACGCTCGGCACCGACCGCGATTCGCAGAAGATCGACGCGCTGGCCGGCGAGTTCAGCGAGCACTTCATGCTGCACTACAACATGCCTCCGTTCGCCACCGGCGAAACCGGTCGCGTGGGCACGCCCAAGCGCCGCGAGATTGGCCATGGCCGTCTGGCCAAGCGCGCCCTTGTGGCGGTGCTGCCGGACCGTGCTGATTTCCCGTACTCGATGCGCGTCGTCTCCGAAATCACCGAGTCCAACGGCTCGTCGTCGATGGCTTCGGTGTGCGGCGGCTGCCTCGCGCTGATGGACGCTGGTGTGCCGCTCAAGGCGCACGTGGCGGGCATCGCCATGGGCCTGATCAAGGATGGCAACCGCTTCGCCGTGCTGACCGACATCCTGGGCGACGAGGATCACCTCGGCGACATGGACTTCAAGGTGGCCGGTACGACCAACGGCGTGACTGCCTTGCAGATGGACATCAAGATCCAGGGCATCACCAAGGAAATCATGCAGGTCGCACTGGCGCAGGCCAAGGAAGCGCGCCTGCACATTCTGGGCAAGATGGTCGAGGCCGTGGGCGGCGCCAAGGCCGAGGTCTCGCAGTTCGCGCCTCGCCTGTACACGATGAAGATCAACCCCGAGAAGATCCGTGACGTGATCGGCAAGGGCGGCGCGACCATCCGTGCGCTGACCGAAGAAACCGGCACCACGATCGACATCGGCGAAGACGGCACGATCACCATCGCTTCGACCGACAGCGACAAGGCGGCTCACGCCAAGAAGCGCATCGAAGAGATCACCGCTGAAGTCGAGATCGGCAAGATCTACGAAGGCCCGATCGTCAAGATTCTGGACTTCGGCGCGTTGGTCAACCTGCTGCCTGGCAAAGACGGTCTGCTGCACATCAGCCAGATCGCTCACCAGCGCGTCGAGAAGGTCACCGACTTCCTCAAGGAAGGCCAGATCGTCAAGGTCAAGGTGCTCGAGACCGACGAGAAGGGTCGCGTCAAGCTGTCGATGAAGGCGCTGATCGATCGTGAGCAGCAGCCAGCATCGGCCCAAGAAGGCGGCCAGAGCTGAAGCGACGTCTCGAATTGGGCTTCGGTCGACGCGGGGGGAGCCATCCCCCGCGCAGTTCCGGGGTTCGATCCTGATCACGATGAAAGCCGTTGAAATCAGTTCATTCGGGCCGCCAGACGTGCTGCGCCTGACGGATCGTCCTGAGCCGGTTGCCGGTGCGGGCGAGTTGCTGATCGCCGTGGCGGCGTCCGGGATCAATCGCCCAGACGTGCTGCAACGCAAGGGGCTTTATCCGCCGCCTGCGGGTGCTTCGGACCTGCCCGGTCTCGAGGTCGCAGGCACGGTGGCTTCGGGTGACCCTCAGGCCATGCTCGCCGCCGGTATCAGCGTGGGCGACCGGGTTTGCGCGCTCGTCTCAGGTGGTGGCTATGCCGAGCGCTGTGTGGCTCCCGTTGGGCAGTGCCTTCCGGTGCCGTCGGGTTTGACCGACATCGAGGCCGCCAGCCTGCCCGAAACCTTCTTCACGGTCTGGTCGAACGTGTTCGAGCGTGGCGGCTTGAAGACTGGTGAAACCATCCTGATCCAGGGCGGCTCCAGCGGCATCGGTGTCACGGCCATCCAGTTGGCTCGTGCGGCAGGCGCCACCGTGATCGTGACGGTGGGCTCTGACGAGAAGGCTGACGCATGCGTCGCTCTGGGTGCGCAACATGCGATCAACCACCGCACCCAGGATTTTGTCGAAGAGTCTTTGCGCCTGACTGCTGGACGCGGCGTCGATGTGATCCTCGACATCGTTGCCGGCGACTATGTGGCACGAGAGATGAACTGTCTCGCCGAAGATGGGCGGCTGGTGATCATCTCGGTGCAGGGTGGCAAGTCCGCCTCGTTTGACGCAGCTCAGTTGATGCGCCGGCGTCTCACGATCACGGGTTCGACCCTGCGCTCACGCTCGGTTGAGTTCAAGTCTGCGATCGCCCGTGGACTGCGCTCAAAGGTTTGGGGATGGTTTGCCTCGGGCGTCGTCAGGCCGGTGGTCTTTGGCGTATTCCCGGCGGAAAAGGCTGCAGCTGCGCATGCGCTGATGGAGTCCAACCGCCATATCGGAAAGTTGGTGCTGTCATGGTGAACCTGTCAGGTTCAGTGCGTTCGATGGCGCGCAGACCCTTGGTCGTAGGCAATTGGAAGATGAACGGCTCGCGCGTGGCCAATGCCGAGTTGCTCGCAGGGCTACGGGCTAACGGTCCCTTCGACGCGGAGGTGAGCGTGTGCTGCCCGTTCCCTTACCTGCTCGACGTGGCGCTGTCGCTCCAGGGGAGTGGTATCGGATGGGGCGCGCAGGACTGCTCAGCCCATGAGTCCGGCGCCTACACCGGCGAGGTGTCTGCGGGGATGCTGGCTGAGTTCGGTTGCCGTTACGTCATCGTGGGTCATTCCGAGCGTCGGGTTCATCACGGCGAGTCTGATCAGGCGGTGGCCGACAAGGCTCGTATCGCCTTGGCGCATGGTTTGACCCCTGTTGTGTGTGTTGGCGAATCGGCAGACGAACACGAGGCCGAGCTCACCGAATCGGTGGTCAAGCGGCAGTTGTCGGCAGTGGTGCACACGCTGGGTCACTGCGTGTCGCAAATCGTCGTGGCCTACGAGCCCGTGTGGGCCATCGGAACCGGCAAGAACGCATCGCCGGAGCAGGCTCAGGCGGTGCACGCGGTGTTGCGTGCGCAACTGGCTGCGGCCAGCACACGGGCGTTGGAAATGCGACTTCTTTACGGTGGGAGTGTTTCACCAGCGAACGCCCATTCGATGTTTGCGCAACCTGATATCGATGGTGGTCTTGTGGGGGGTGCATCCCTGAAGGCTGCCGATTTTTCTGTCATTTGTCGTGCGGCTACGGCGGCTGCACTAGAGTCTTCTGGAAAGTTGAGAACATGAACCTGATCACGAACCTCGTAGTAGCTGTGCAGATCCTCGCGGCCCTGGCGATGATTGGCTTGGTGCTGGTACAGCACGGCAAGGGCGCTGACATGGGCGCGTCATTTGGCAGTGGCGCTTCCGGCAGCCTTTTCGGGGCTACCGGGAGTGCCAACTTCCTGTCGCGCTCGACTGCTGTTTGCGCCGCGGTGTTTTTCTCTTGCACCGTTTTGCTGGCGTATCTCTCCAACGACCGTAGCCGAGTGTCGGCGGACAGCGTGCTCGATAAGCCCTCGATTTCCGCTGCGGTTTCGGCGGCGAGCGCGCCAACCGGGGCGGCGCAAATTCCCGGAGCCGCATCCATGGAGTCGCCAGCGGCAGTGGCCGCTTCGGGTGCCGGGGTGATCCCCTCGAAGTGATTCGGTTGCATCCTGATTGAATGCTCAGGAAGGGCCGAAAACACTGGCTTTACGGTTAGAATTTTCGGCTGTCGAGCGAAGCGTTTTGTCCTCTTGCGAGGACGCCTTGCAAGCCGACTGAAGACATGGCCGACGTGGTGAAATTGGTAGACACGCTATCTTGAGGGGGTAGTGGCGAAAGCTGTGCGAGTTCGAGTCTCGCCGTCGGCACCAAGTGTTTTTCGTATATGTCCAACCTGCAAATTCCTGTGACCTCAGAGGCCCCCAAAGCAACATGGACCTGCAACCCTACCTGCCAGTGATCCTCTTCATTCTGGTTGGCGTGCTGGTCGGCGTGCTGCCACAGGTGATTGGTTTCGTGATGGGGCCGAACCGGCCCGACGCGGCAAAGAATTCCCCCTACGAATGCGGCTTCGAGGCATTCGAAGATGCTCGAATGAAGTTCGATGTGCGCTACTACCTCGTGGCCATCTTGTTCATCCTGTTCGACCTCGAGATTGCGTTCCTCTTTCCCTGGGCGGTTTCCTTGCGCGAGATCGGCGCGACCGGCTTTTGGTCCATGATGATCTTCCTTGGCATCCTGGTCGTTGGTTTTGCCTACGAGTGGAAAAAAGGCGCCCTGGATTGGGAATGATCATTCAACGCATTAACGGCACCGGGCAGCACCATGGGCATTGAGGGCATTCTCAAAGAAGGTTTCGTTACCACGAGCCTGGATACTGTCATCAATTGGTCCAAGACCGGATCGCTTTGGCCCATGACGTTTGGTCTGGCTTGCTGTGCCGTTGAAATGATGCACGCGGGCGCTGCTCGCTATGACATAGACCGCTTCGGTATGCTGTTTCGGCCCAGTCCCCGTCAGAGCGACCTGATGATCGTTGCCGGCACGCTGTGCAACAAGATGGCGCCCGCCCTTCGCAAGGTCTACGACCAGATGGCTGAGCCGCGTTGGGTTCTCAGCATGGGCTCTTGTGCCAACGGGGGTGGCTACTACCACTACAGCTATTCGGTGGTTCGCGGCTGCGACCGGATCGTGCCGGTCGATGTGTATGTGCCTGGGTGCCCGCCCACGGCCGAGGCTTTGCTGTACGGCATCTTGCAGTTGCAGACGAAGATCCGCCGTGAAAACACCATCGCTCGCTGACTGACCTTTGCCCCAGACCCCATGAGCAAACTCGACAACCTGAAACTTGCGCTGGAGACCGCACTGGGCTCGCGCGTGAGGTCGCTGGTTTGTGACCGCGAAGAGCTGACGCTTACCGTGAATGCGGCGGACTATCCGGGCGTTGCTTTGATGCTGAGAGATGACACATCCCTGCGTTTTGAGCAGTTGATCGACCTTTGCGGTGTGGATTACTCGGCCTATCGGGACCAAGAGTGTGAGGGGTTGCGTTTTTGCGTCGTTTCCCACTTGCTGTCGGTCAGCCACAACTGGCGGTTGCGGTTGAAGGTTTTCTGCTTCGATGATGAGATGCCGTCGGTTGCCTCTCTCAACGACATCTGGAGTTCGGCCAACTGGTTCGAGCGTGAGGCTTTTGACCTTTACGGCATCATCTTCGAGGGGCATCTGGACCTGCGCCGCATCCTCACCGACTACGGTTTCATCGGTCACCCGTTCCGCAAGGACTTCCCGACCTCGGGTCACGTCGAAATGCGCTACGACGCCGAGAAAAAGCGCGTGATTTACCAGCCGGTAACCATCGAGCCACGCGACATCACGCCACGGATCATCCGTGAAGACAACTACGGCGGTCTGCACTGACCCGCCGGCGTTGAGGTACTTTCATGGCTGACATCAAAAACTACACCCTGAATTTCGGGCCCCAGCATCCGGCCGCGCACGGCGTGCTTCGGCTGGTGCTTGAGTTGGACGGCGAAGTCATTCAGCGCGCCGACCCGCACATCGGCTTGCTGCATCGCGCCACCGAAAAGCTGGCGGAGAGCAAAACCTACATCCAGTCTCTGCCCTATATGGACCGGCTGGACTATGTGTCGATGATGTGCAACGAGCACGCCTATTGCCTGGCCATCGAGAAGTTGCTGGGTGTCGATGTGCCGGTTCGCGCGCAGTACATCCGCGTCATGTTCAGTGAGATCACCCGACTGCTCAACCACTTGATGTGGCTGGGTGCGCACGGGCTGGATTGCGGCGCGATGAACATTTTCATCTACTGCTTCCGAGAGCGCGAAGACCTGTTTGATATGTATGAAGCCGCTTCCGGTGCCCGGATGCACGCCGCTTACTTCCGCCCGGGCGGTGTGTACCGTGACCTGCCTGACACCATGCCCCAGTACAAGGCATCGAAGGTGCGCAATGCGAAGGTCATGACGGCGCTCAATGACAACCGTCACGGCAGTCTGCTCGACTTCATCGACGACTTCGTCAGGCGGTTTCCAAAGTGCGTCGACGACTACGAGACGCTACTCACTGACAACCGGATCTGGAAGCAGCGCACGGTGGGCATTGGCGTGGTGACCCCTGAGCGCGCGCTCAATCTCGGCTTTTCCGGTGCCATGCTGCGAGGTTCGGGCATCGAATGGGATTTGCGCAAGAAGCAACCCTACGACGTCTATGAGCACATGGACTTCGACGTGCCCGTGGGCGTCAATGGAGACACCTATGACCGCTATCTGGTGCGCATCGAGGAGATGCGCCAGTCCAATCGGATCATCAAGCAGTGCGTGGACTGGCTGCGTGCCAATCCAGGGCCGGTTATTACCTCCAACCACAAGGTGGCACCACCTTCACGGGTCGACATGAAGTCGAGCATGGAGGAGTTGATCCACCACTTCAAGCTCTTCACCGAAGGCTTTCATGTGCCAGAAGGTGAGGCGTATGCAGCAGTTGAACATCCGAAGGGTGAATTCGGCGTCTACATCGTCAGCGATGGTGCGAACAAGCCCTACCGACTCAAGATCCGCGCGCCGGGTTTCCCGCATCTTGCGGCACTCGACGAAATGTCGCGGGGGCACATGATTGCCGACGCCGTGGCAGTGATCGGCACGATGGACATCGTTTTCGGAGAAATCGACCGGTGAGCGCGCCACATGCATTTTCTGAAGCCACGATCCAGCGCTTTGCGCGCGAAGTGGCCAAGTACCCCGCCGACCAGCGGCAGTCTGCAGTGATGGCGTGTCTTGCCATCATTCAACAAGAGCAGGGTTACGTGTCTCCCGAAAGCGAGAAGACGTTGGCTGACTTCCTGGGCATGCCGGCGATTGCGGTGCATGAGGTCACCACCTTTTACAACATGTACAACCAGAAGCCGGTCGGGCGCTTCAAGATCAACGTTTGCACGAACCTGCCTTGCCAGTTGCGTGACGGGCAGGCGGCCCTCGAGCACCTGTGCACTCGTCTCGGCATCGAAGAAGGCGAGACCACAGCCGACGGCGTGATCACTCTGCAGCAAAGCGAATGCCTGGGGGCTTGCGCGGACTCGCCTGTTTTGCTGGTCAACGACCGGCAGATGTGCAGTTTCATGGACCATCAACGCCTTGATGCGCTGGTGGATCTCCTCAAGGCGCAAGCCGACTCGCCCCGCTGAGCAGTTCAGGGTCCCACATGCTCGATCTTTCACAGTTTCAGTCCGACGGCGTGGCCACGTGCTTTCATGGTCGCCACATTGGCGCCCAGATTTACGCCGACCTGAACGGCAGCAATTGGCAATTGGCCGACTACGAGTCGCGTGGCGGTTATCAGGCTTTGCGCAAGATCCTCGGACTCGACGGCGGCGAAGGCATGACGGCCGACCAGGTGATCGCCGAGGTCAAGACTTCAGCGTTGCGCGGCCGCGGTGGTGCGGGCTTCCCCACCGGCTTGAAGTGGAGCTTCATGCCGCGCATGTACCCGGGCAACAAGTATCTCGTCTGTAACTCCGACGAAGGTGAGCCCGGTACCTGCAAGGACCGCGACATCCTCATGTTCAATCCCCACCAGGTCATCGAAGGCATGGCAATTGCCGCCTACGCGATGGGCATCGGTACTGGCTACAACTACATCCACGGCGAAATTTTCGATGCCTATGAGCGTTTCGAGGTCGCACTCGATCAGGCGCGGGCGGCGGGCTATCTTGGCGACAAGATCATGGGCTCGAATTTCAACTTCCAGTTGCATGCGGCGCATGGTTTTGGCGCCTACATCTGCGGAGAGGAAACGGCGCTGATCGAATCTCTCGAAGGCAAGAAGGGGCAGCCGCGCTTCAAGCCGCCGTTTCCGGCCAGCTATGGCGTTTACGGCAAGCCCACCACGATCAACAACACCGAAACCTTCGCGGCAGTGCCTTGGATCATCCGCAACGGCGGCCAAAAGTACCTCGAGGTCGGCAAGCCCAACAACGGCGGAACGAAGATTTACTCGGTTTCGGGAGATGTCGAGCGTCCCGGGAATTTTGAGGTGCCCATGGGTACGCCGTTCCCTGCTTTGCTTGAACTTGCTGGAGGCGTCCGCAAAGGCCGTCAATTGAAGGCGGTGATTCCGGGCGGTTCATCTTCGCCGGTTCTGCCTGGTGCAACGATGATGGATCTCACCATGGACTACGACAGCATCTCAAAGGCCGGCTCAATGCTTGGCTCGGGGGCGGTGATCGTGCTTGATGACAGCCGTTGCATGGTCAAGAGCCTTCTGCGCCTGAGCTATTTCTACACCCACGAGAGTTGCGGCCAGTGCACGCCTTGCCGTGAAGGCACGGGCTGGATGCATCGCATGGTCGAGCGCATCGAGAACGGTCACGGCAAGATGGAAGACATCGACATGCTGAACTCGGTGGCTGACAACATCCAGGGCCGCACTATCTGTGCGCTGGGTGATGCTGCCGCGATGCCGGTGCGCGCGATGATCAAGCACTTCCGTGATGAGTTCATTCATCACGTCGAACACAAATCCTGCATCGTCCCGGCCTATGTTTGACCGATCACAACCGACTCCAGCGCCACACCATCGTCATGATTGAAATTCAGCTTGACGGCCAGAAGGTCGAGATCGCCGAAGGCAGCATGGTGATGCACGCCGCCGACAAGGCGGGCACCTACATCCCGCACTTCTGTTACCACAAGAAGCTCTCCATTGCGGCGAACTGCCGCATGTGTCTGGTCGACATCGAAAAAGCTCCCAAGCCCATGCCCGCGTGTGCCACGCCGGTGACGCAAGGCATGATCGTTCGCACCAAGAGTGACAAGGCACTCAAGGCGCAGCAGTCGGTCATGGAGTTCCTCCTCATCAACCACCCGCTGGATTGCCCGATCTGCGATCAGGGTGGCGAGTGTCAACTGCAAGATCTGGCCGTGGGTTACGGCGGTTCCAGTTCTCGATACCACGAAGAAAAGCGTGTTGTCTTCCACAAGGATGTCGGCCCACTGATCTCCATGCAGGAGATGAGCCGCTGCATCCATTGCACCCGCTGCGTGCGTTTCGGTCAGGAAGTCGCTGGCGTGATGGAACTCGGCATGATTCATCGCGGCGAGCATTCCGAAATCACGACCGTGGTTGGAGGCACCATCGACTCCGAACTGTCGGGCAACATGATCGACGTCTGCCCGGTCGGCGCACTCACCAGCAAGCCGTTTCGCTACAGCGCCCGGACTTGGGAACTGTCGCGTCGCAAGTCGGTATCTCCGCACGACAGCACCGGTGCCAACCTGATCGTTCAGGTCAAGGCCAACAAAGTGATGCGCGTGGTGCCGCTTGAGAACGAAGCCGTCAACGAATGCTGGATCGCTGACCGCGACCGCTTCTCGTACGAGGCTGTCAACAGCGAATTGCGCCTGACCGCTCCCATGCTCAAACAAGGCGGCGAGTGGAAGACGGTCGACTGGACTACGGCGCTTCAGTACGTGGCCAACGGGCTGGCACAGATCAAGGCCGACCATGGTTCGCAATCCATCGGAGCTTTGGGCAGCGCTCACAGCACCGTTGAGGAGCTCCACTTGCTGGGCAAACTGGTTCGAGGTCTGGGAAGCGACAACATCGACCATCGGCTGCGGCACGCGGATTTTTCGACCACCACCCAGGCCGACTCGCCGGCTCGCTGGTTGGGTACCTCGATCGAGTCACTGTCTGACATGCAGCGCGTCCTGGTGGTCGGTTCGTTCCTGCGCAAGGATCACCCGCTCCTGGCCCAGCGACTGCGCCAGTCGGCGCGCAAGGGTGCGCAAATCCACAGCCTGCAGGCGGTTCACGACGACTGGCTCATGCCGGTCGCCACTCAGTTGACAGCAGAACCCAGCGGCTGGCTGCGAGCGCTGGCCGAGGTGGCTGCGGCGGTCGCTGCAACGAAGGGTGTTTTGGCACCCGCCGTGGTGGAAGTTTCCCCGCACGCTGCTGCCATTGCCGCGTCGCTGCTCGGTGGTGAGCGCAAGGCCATCCTTCTCGGGAACGCCGCAGTGCAACATCCGCAGGCGGTGCAACTGAAGTCTCTCGCCAACTGGATCGGCGAACACACCGGTGCGTCGGTGGGGGATCTCACCGAGGCCGCCAACACCGTCGGCGCTCAACTGGTGCGCGCTCAACCGGTCTCCGGCGGTTTGAATGCGGCTGCGATGCTTCAAGGTTCGTTGAAGGCCTGCTTGCTGCTCAACGTGGAACCCGACCGCGATGCCGCCCAGCCCGCAGCCGCCGTGGCGGCACTGCAATCTGCCGAGATGGTTGTGGCTTTCACCTCCTTCCGCGACGCTGCACTCGACTGTGCAGATGTGCTCTTGCCGATTGCTCCGTTCACTGAAACCTCAGGCACGTTCGTCAACGCCGAGGGTCGAGCCCAAAGCTTCCATGGCGTGGTCAAGCCCCTGGGCGAAACTCGTCCAGCCTGGAAAGTCCTGCGCGTGCTTGGCAACCTGCTGAATCTGCCGGGTTTCGAGTTCGAAACCTCTGAGGCGGTCCGTGCCGAGGCGTTGGGCGATCTGGATTCGATTCCAGCCCGTTTGCATAACGCCGTGGCTCAAGCGGTGACCCTGACCGAGACCATCTCCGGTCTCGAACGGGTGTCCGATGTGCCTATCTACCAAACCGATGGCCTGGTGCGTCGCTCCGATGCGCTTCAGCACACGGCTGATGCCGCAGCGCCGACAGTAGGAGTTTCCACCAGCACTGCAGCGCAGATGGGGCTGGTCGATGGCGCGGTCGTGCGCGTCTCGCAGGGCCCATGGTCAGCTGATCTGCCGGTCCGCATTGATCCCACACTCGCTGCCCGTGCTGTCCGCGTGAGCGCCGGCACCGCCCGGTCAGCAACCCTCGGCGCCATGTTTGGCGCTGTCACCCTCGACAAGGTCTGAGGCCGCGACATGTTCGAGACTGTCAACTCATTCGGTGTTTCCGTCCTCGGCAGCGCTTGGCCGCTGGTCTACTCACTGATCAAGATCATCGCCTTGGTGATTCCGTTGATGCTGTGTGTGGCCTACCTCACGCTGTGGGAGCGTAAGGCGATCGGTTGGACACAAATACGTCCCGGCCCGAACCGTGTCGGACCGCTCGGGCTGCTTCAACCGATCGCGGATGCGGTCAAGTTGGTGTTCAAGGAAATCATTGTTCCCTCAGCAGCCAATAAGGGACTTTTTTTCCTAGGTCCTGTGATGACCATCATGCCGGCACTCGCAGCCTGGGCCGTGATGCCGTTCGGCCCCGAAGCGGCGCTGGCCAACATCAATGCCGGCCTGCTGTTCCTGATGGCGATCACATCGATGGAGGTTTACGGCGTGATCATCGCCGGCTGGGCTTCCAACTCCAAGTACGCGTTCTTGGGCGCATTGCGCGCATCGGCTCAAATGGTGAGCTACGAAATCGCCATGGGATTCGCTCTGGTGGTGGTACTGATGGTCACAGGCAGCCTCAACATGACCGACGTCGTGCAGCAGCAGGGGCGTGGCACCTTCGCCGACATGGGGTTGACGTTTCTCAGTTGGAACTGGCTGCCGCTGCTTCCAATTTTCGTGATTTACGTGATCGCCAGCATCGCTGAAACCAACCGCCACCCCTTTGACGTGGTCGAGGGTGAGTCAGAGATCGTGGCCGGGCACATGGTCGAGTACTCGGGTATGTCGTTCGCGATGTTTTTCCTGGCCGAATACGCGAACATCATTCTGGTTTCTGCGCTCGCTTGCCTGATGTTCCTCGGCGGGTGGATGGCGCCCGTGTCGTTCTCGAGCATGGGTCTGAGCACGCCGGACTGGATCGTTCAATCGATGTGGTTCTGGAACTGGGTCTGGCTGTTTGGAAAGACGTTCATGATTTGTACGTTGTTCCTTTGGGTGCGGGCGAGTTTTCCTCGCTACCGCTATGACCAGATCATGCGTTTGGGCTGGAAGGTGTTCATTCCGCTGACCCTGGTGTGGCTGGTCGTGGTGGGTCTGTGGATTCAGTCCCCTTGGAACATCTGGAAGTAGAGGCATCCATGTCGGCCGCAACACCCATCAAGGATTTCGTCTCCAGCTTCTTTTTGCTGGAACTGCTCAAAGGCTTCAAGCTGACCGGGCGTCATTTCTTTCAACGCAAGATCACCGTTCAGTTTCCGGAAGAAAAAACGCCGATGAGCCCGCGCTTTCGGGGGCTGCACGCGCTGCGTCGTTACGAAAACGGCGAAGAGCGTTGCATTGCCTGCAAGCTGTGCGAAGCGGTTTGTCCGGCCATGGCAATCACCATTGAATCCGAAGTGCGCGACGACGGATCGAGGCGTACCACCCGCTACGACATCGACCTCACGAAGTGCATCTTCTGTGGCTTCTGCGAAGAAAGTTGCCCTGTCGACTCGATCGTCGAAACCCACATCTTCGAATACCACGGCGAAAAGCGTGGCGACTTGTACTTCACCAAGGACATGTTGCTGGCCGTCGGTGACCGCTACGAACCCGAAATCGCAGCCAACAAGGAGGCTGACGCGCGCTACCGCTGAGGACCTCGCGTTTCTCCAACATGCCGGCGAGCCGGCAAACCGGTAGCAAGTCAGACACACTCATGACCACCACCCCTGCGCTTTTCTACATCTTCTCTGCGGTGATGCTGTTCGCTGCGTTTCGCGTGATCACCGCCCGCAGCCCCGTCTATGCAGCGCTTTACTTGGTTCTGTCGTTTTTCTCGGCATCTTGTGTTTGGATGCTGCTGAGGGCCGAGTTTCTGTCGATCGCGCTCATCCTGGTTTACGTCGGGGCGGTGATGGTGCTGTTTCTGTTCGTGGTGATGATGCTCGACATCAACACAGACACCCTTCGCGAAGGCTTCTGGAAGCACGCGCCAGTGGCCGGACTCGTGGGATTGGTCATTGCGCTGGAGATGGCTGCGGTGTTGATTCCCGGCTTCAATTTGCGCAGCGCGCCGGCTCCTGACCTTGATGACGTGAAGCTCGGCAACACCAAGATGCTGGGCATCGAGATCTACACGCAGTACTTGTACCCCCTGGAGATCGCTGCCGTGCTGTTGCTGGTGGCCATCATCGCGGCCATTGCTCTCACATTGCGCCAACGCAAGGACTCCAAGTACACCAACCCGTCCGAGCAGGTCAAAGCCCGTAAGGCCGACCGTGTGCGACTGGTGAAGATGAAGCCCACGGTCGAATTGCCTGATCCCGTCGCAACCCCAGGAGAACAACCTTGAGCGCCCTGAATCTGGGTCCCATCACGCTGGGGCACTTTCTTTCGGTCGGCGCCATCCTGTTCGCGCTGTCGGTGATCGGCATCTTCCTCAACCGCAAGAATCTGATCGTGCTGTTGATGGCGATCGAGTTGATGCTGCTGGCGGTCAACCTCAACTTTGTCGCCTTCTCGCATTACCTCGGCGACATGGCGGGTCAGGTGTTTGTCTTCTTCATCCTCACGGTGGCTGCCGCCGAATCCGCCATCGGTCTGGCCATCCTGGTGGTGCTGTTTCGCAATCGCGCCACCATCAACGTCGACGAACTCGACAGCCTCAAGGGCTGATCGGCCTTCCGCAGCCAGAACACCATGTCCGCACAACTTTCTCAAAACCTGCTGCTGGTGGTGCCCTTGGCGCCGCTGGTCGGTGCTGTTGCAGCCGGCCTGTTTGGCAAGCTGATCGGACGCCAGGGCGCCCACTCGGTCACCATCCTCGGTGTGTTGATCGCCTTCATCTTGTCGGCGCTGACCTTGAAGGACGTGGTTCTCGATGGCGCCCGCTACAACGCCACCGTCTATGAGTGGATGGTGCTCGGCGGCCTGAAGATGGAGGTCGGCTTCCTCATCGACGGACTCACCGCGATGATGATGTGTGTGGTGACCTTCGTGTCACTGATGGTGCACATCTACACCATCGGCTACATGGCCGAGGAAGATGGCTACCAGCGCTTCTTCAGCTACATCTCGCTGTTCACCTTCTCGATGTTGATGCTCGTGATGAGCAACAACATGCTGCAGCTGTTCTTCGGCTGGGAAGCCGTGGGTCTGGTGTCTTACCTGCTGATCGGTTTTTATTACACCAAGCCGTCGGCCATCGCCGCCAACATGAAGGCCTTCCTCGTCAACCGCGTGGGCGACTTCGGGTTCATTCTCGGCATCGGGTTGGTGGTGGCTTACGCCGGCACGCTCAATTACGCCGAAGCCTTTGCCAAGGCAGACCAACTGGCCCAGCTCACCTTGCCCGGCACCGACTGGATGCTGGTCACCGTGATCAGCATCTGCTTGTTCATCGGCGCGATGGGCAAGAGCGCGCAGTTCCCGTTGCATGTGTGGCTGCCCGATTCGATGGAAGGCCCTACCCCCATCTCTGCGCTGATCCATGCGGCGACCATGGTCACGGCCGGCATCTTCATGGTCACGCGCATGTCGCCGATCTTCGAGCTGTCAGACACCGCGCTCAGCTTCGTGATGGTGATCGGATCCATCACGGCGCTGTTCATGGGCTTTCTGGGCATCATCCAAAACGACATCAAGCGCGTGGTGGCCTATTCGACACTGTCGCAGCTCGGCTACATGACGGTGGCGCTCGGTGCTTCGGCTTACTCTGTGGCGGTGTTCCACCTGATGACGCATGCGTTCTTCAAGGCGTTGCTGTTCCTTGGCGCGGGCTCGGTGATCATCGGCATGCACCACGATCAAGACATCCGCAACATGGGCGGGCTGCGCAAGTACATGCCCATCACCTGGATCACCTCTCTGCTTGGTTCTCTCGCCTTGATCGGCACGCCGCTGTTCTCGGGGTTCTATTCCAAGGACAGCATCATTGAAGCGGTGCACGCGAGTCACCTCTGGGGCTCCGGCTTCGCCTATTTCGCCGTGATCGCTGGTGTGTTTGTCACAGCGTTCTACTCATTCCGGATGTACTTCATCGTCTTCCACGGCAAGGAGAACTTCCGTCACAAGCCTTTCCCAGGCGAGCATGACCACCACGCCGAACCGGACGACCACAGCCACGGCGCGGCCCACGCCCACGCTGATGACCATGGTCATGCCGATGACCACGCGCACGCGCACGAGCCGCATGAATCGCCGTGGGTGGTGACGTTGCCGCTGGTGCTGTTGGCGATCCCGTCGGTGCTGATCGGCTACTTCACGATCGAGCCGATGCTCTACGGCGGCACGTTCAAGGATTCGATCTTCATCAATGCCGAACACCATCCTGCCATGGAAGAACTGGCCCAGGAATTCCACGGCGCCATGGCCATGGCGCTGCACGGCCTGAGCAGTCTGCCGTTCTGGCTCGCGTTCTCGGGCGTCGCGGTCGCCTTCGTTTTCTACCGCCTCAAGCCCGAGATTCCAGCGGCCATCGGCCGCGCCTTGTCGCCGCTGGTGCGTGTGCTCGAGAACAAGTACTACATGGACTGGTTCAACGAACACATCCTTGCGGCAGGTGCTCGTCTGCTGGGTCGAGGCCTGTGGAAGGGCGGTGATGTGGCCTTCATCGATGGTGCGTTGGTGAACGGCTCGGCACGACTGATCGGTGGGATGTCGTCGGTGGTGCGGCTGGTTCAGACCGGGTATCTCTACTGGTACGCGCTGGTGATGATTTTGGGTCTGATCGGACTGATGACCTGGCAGCTGTGGCCCTATCTGGGCGGCTCGGTAGGGCGCTGAGCGCCGCCGGCACGGAGAACAAGAACATGGGTTTGTTGAGTCTGGCTATTTGGTTGCCGATCCTGTCGGGTGCGGTGCTGCTCGCGCTCGGCCGTGACGAACACGCGGGTGCCGCCCGCTGGTTCGCACTGATCGCATCGATCGCATCCTTCGTTGTCACGCTGCCTTTGATCAGTGGCTTCGACGTGGGCACCGCGCAGATGCAGTTTGTCGAAAGCCTCGCGTGGATCGACCGCTTCAATGTGCGCTACCACCTCGGCGTAGACGGCATCTCGGTGTGGTTCGTGCTGCTCACGTCGTTCATCACGGTCATCGTGGTGGTTGCGGGCTGGGAGGTCATCACCGAGCGCGTCAACCAGTACATGGGCGCATTCCTGATCCTCTCCGGGATCATGATCGGCGTGTTCTGCGCGCTCGACGGGTTGCTGTTCTACGTGTTCTTCGAGGCCACGCTGATTCCGATGTACATCATCATCGGCGTGTGGGGTGGACCGAAGCGTGTCTACGCGGCGTTCAAGTTCTTCCTGTACACGTTGGCCGGCTCCTTGTTGATGCTGGTGGCTTTGATGTACCTGTACTTCAAGTCGGGCGGCAGTTTCGACCTGTTGACGTGGCACAAGCTGCCACTTCCGATGTCGGCTCAAACGCTGCTGTTCTTTGCGTTCTTCGCCGCCTTCTCTGTCAAGGTTCCGATGTGGCCGGTTCACACTTGGTTGCCCGATGCGCACGTCGAGGCGCCCACCGGCGGTTCAGTGGTGTTGGCCGCCATCATGCTCAAGCTGGGCGGCTACGGCTTCCTGCGTTTTTCGTTGCCCATCACGCCGGACGCCACGCACCAGTGGGCCTGGTTCGTGATTTCGCTGTCGCTGATTGCGGTGATCTACATCGGGCTTGTGGCGCTGGTGCAGCAAGACATGAAAAAGCTCGTCGCCTATTCGTCAATTGCGCACATGGGTTTTGCCACGCTGGGTTTCTTCCTGTTCAACGAACTCGGTATGTCGGGCGCGCTGGTGCAGATGGTGTCCCACGGCTTCGTTTCGGGTGCGATGTTCCTGTGTATCGGTGTTCTCTATGACCGGGTGCACTCACGCGAGATCGCCAGCTACGGCGGCGTGGTCAACACCATGCCGACTTTCACTGCATTTGCCGTGTTCTTCGCCATGGCCAACTGCGGTCTGCCCGCCACCGCCGGATTTGTGGGCGAGTGGATGGTCATTCTGGGCGCCGTGCAGGTCAATCTTTGGTTGGGTGCGCTGGCTGCCACCGCGCTGGTGTTTGGAGCGGCTTACACCCTGTGGATGGTCAAGCGCGTGTACTTCGGCCCGGTGGGCAACCACCATGTGGCTGAGTTGACCGACCTGAATGCCCGCGAAGTGCTCATCATGACGGTGCTGGCTGTTGCCGTGTTGTGGATGGGCCTGTATCCCAAACCTTTCACCGACGTGATGCACGTGTCGGTGACCGAACTGCTGAAGCACGTGGCCGTGTCGAAGCTCAACTGATGACCGCCCGACACCCGATGGTTGCTGCGTGTTCGGAGCCCACCCCATGAACGAGATGAACTGGCCCGCTGTCCACCCCGAAATCTTTCTGCTGCTGGCCGCTTGCGTCGTGGCGCTCGTCGACCTGTGGGCCACCGATCCGAAGCGTCGCCTGACTTACTGGCTCACGCAGGGCTCGCTGGCGGTGGTGGCGTTGATGTACCTGTCGCAGTACGACGATGGCCTGTCGGTGTACGCCATGCAGCGCATGGTGGTGGCCGACCCCATGGGCAATCTGCTGGCCTTCTTTGCCAGCGTGACGGTGATGATTTCGCTGGCCTACGCGCGGCCCTATGCCGAAAGCCGTGACCTGCTCAAAGGCGAGCTGTTCACGCTGAGCATGTTTTCGCTGCTGGGCATCTGCGTGATGGTCTCGGCGAACAACTTCCTGGTGGTTTACCTCGGACTCGAGTTGATGAGCTTGTCGCTCTATGCGCTGACCGCCATGCGCCGTGACAGCTTGAACGCCACCGAAGCGGCCATGAAGTATTTCGTGCTCGGCGCGCTGGCCAGCGGCTTCCTGCTTTACGGCATGTCGATGATGTATGGCGCGACCGGCTCGCTCGACATCGGCGAGGTCTTCAAGGCCATCGGCACCGGGCAAATCAACAAGGCCGTGCTCGTTTTCGGCCTCGTGTTCGTGGTGGCGGGCCTGGCGTTCAAGCTCGGCGCCGTGCCGTTTCACATGTGGGTGCCTGATGTGTACCAGGGCGCCCCTACGGCGATCACGCTGCTCATCGGTGGCGCACCCAAGCTGGCAGCCTTTGCCATCACGATGCGTTTGTTGGTCGAGGGCATGTCTGGCGTGGCCGAGCAGTGGCAGCAGATGCTGGTGGTGCTGGCCGTCGCCTCGATGGCGATCGGTAACCTGTCGGCCATTGCTCAAAGCAACCTCAAGCGCATGCTGGCCTACTCGACCATCGCCAACATGGGCTTCATGCTGCTGGGCCTCACCCCCACGGTGATCGGCGCCAACACGCTGTCTGCGGCCAACGGCTACAGCTCGGCGATGTTCTACATCGTCACTTATGTGCTGACCACGCTGGGCACCTTCGGCATCGTCATGCTGCTGTCGCGCCAGGGCTTCGAGGCCGAGAACATCGATGACCTCAAGGGTCTGTCTCGTCGCAGCCCCTGGTACGCCGGTGTGATGGCGATCCTGATGTTCTCGCTGGCCGGCTTGCCCCCAACGGTGGGTTTCTATGCCAAGTTCAGCGTGCTGCAAGCCATCGTGGTGACCAACGTCACTGGCTACATCGTGCTGGCCGTGGCTGCGGTCGTGTTCTCGCTGATCGGCGCGTTCTACTACCTGCGTCTGGTCAAGGTCATGTACTTCGACGAGCCAGCCGACGCCGCGCCCATCGTGGCGTCCAGCGAGGTCAAGACGCTGCTGTCGCTCAACGGCGCTGCCGTGCTGCTGTTCGGTCTGTTCCCGGGCGGCCTGATGGCGCTGTGCGTGAATGCGATCGGCAAGGCGCTCACGACTTGATCGTGGCTTGATGAGGGCGCCCTGGTGAGCGCGCGCGACGACCGCCCGTTCGATCCCGACGTCCACTCTCCTGTTGATGCGCACCTGCGCGAAGAGTTCGTCGAGTCGCAGCAGGTCTACCGCGGACGTTTTCTGGATGTGCGCCGTGATGAGGTGAGGCTGCCTGATGGCAGCACCGCCCATCGCGAGTACATCGTCCACCCCGGCGCGGTGATGATCGTGCCCATCCTCGACGACGGCCGCCTGATCGTCGAGCGGCAATACCGCTATCCCGTCGCTCGGGTGATGCTTGAGTTCCCGGCCGGCAAGCTGGAATTTGGCGAACCTCCGCTCGAATGCGCCATGCGCGAACTCGCCGAGGAAACCGGCTACCGCGCCACCGAATGGGCTCGCGCCGGCATCCTTCACAACGCCATCGCCTATTCGACCGAAGGTATCGAGATCTGGTTCGCGCGGGGTTTGTCGCTGGGCGCGCGCGCGCTCGATGTCGGCGAGTTCGTCGACGTCGACACGACCACGCTCGAGTCGATGGAAGAAGCCGCCCAACAAGGCGCGCTCACCGACGTGAAGACGCTGGTCGGCCTGCTGTGGCTGCGTCACTGGCGCGAGGGCCGCTGGAGCGTGTCCTGGACCACGCCTGCGCCGTTGCCGACCGGATCGTGATCCGCCCATGAAGGTCTTGAACCTGTGCTGTTCGGCACAACACCGCTTTGAGGGGTGGTTCGGCTCCGAGTCGGACTATGTCGAACAGATCGAGAAAAGCCTGGTCGCCTGTCCGTTGTGCGGTGACACGAAGGTGCAGAGGCTGCCCTCAGCGCCGCACGTGCTCACCTCGCACTCGCGCGCGCCAACCCCTGAGCGCGAGTCTGCCGGTGCCGCTGCAGCCTGTGCAACACGCAGTGCCGGTGACGGGGGCGGAGCCAACCCGGGTGAGCCGTCAGTCAGGCAAGCCGAGCACGCATCCCAGATCGATCCGAAGGCTGTGCAGGCCGCCTGGATGCAGGCCGTGCAGCATGTGATCAACCACACCGACGATGTTGGTTCGCGGTTTGCCGAAGAGGCCCGCCGCATGCACTACGGCGAGGTCGAAGAGCGGCCGATCCGGGGTCAGGCCACGCCCGTCGAGGCCCGTGCGCTGCGCGAGGAGGGCATCGAGGTCGCTGCGCTGCCCATGCCTGACGCGATGAAGGGACCGGTGCAGTAGGGCGTCAGCCCCGGGTCGCTGTCAGCCCTGCGCGGTGGTGGCGATGGCATGGGCCTTGTACAGGCGCCAGCGCACATGCACCGCACAGGCGGCAAACAGGCTCACGCACAGTGCCACCTCGACGCCGGCCAGTGCTGCGCTCAGCCCGCGGTCGCCGCTGGCGCGGATGACGCCCTCGATGAAATACAGCCAGATCATCAGGCTCACCCAGCGGTAGGTGTACATGCGGTTCTTCAGCAGGCCGATGAGCGGAACCGCCAGCGGCAAGACCTTGAGCACCAGCGTGCGATTGCCTGTGGGTGCCAGCACCAGTTCCCAGGCCAGTCCCAGAACGATCAGCCCAAGCAGGCTGCCCACCGCGACGGCGCGCGTCCAGACCACCATGGACGGTGCAGCGGTGAGGGTGTCTGTGGGCGAGTCAGGCGCAGTGCCGGCTGCGGACGTGGAGGGCGCGGGGTGGGAGCTCATCACTGGCATGATAGCCAGCGATGGATGCATCCCCCCGCGCCAGCGGCACTCGATTCGACGCATGGCGTCAGCGCCTCGCAGACACCTTGGTCGTACTGCGAACCTGGCCGTGGCTCGACACCGCGCGCACGCTGCGGCAGCGCTTTCGTGAGGACCACCTCGGCCTGACCGCCGGCAGCCTGACCTTCACCACGCTGATCTCGGTGGTGCCACTGTTCACGGTGATGCTGGCGATCTTCTCGGCGTTCCCGATGTTCGCGACATTCCAGGACGACCTCGAGAAGTACCTCATGCAGGCGCTGGTGCCTCCGGGCATCGCCAAGCCCGTGCTGGCGTCGCTCACGCAGTTCTCGGGCAAGGCCAAGCAACTCGGCACGGTCGGTCTGATCGTGCTGGTGGGCACCGCGCTGACGTTGATGCTCACCATCGACCGCACGCTCAACGCCATCTGGCGCGTTCGCATCGCCCGGCCCATTGCGCAGCGCGTGCTGGTGTACTGGGCTGCCGCCACCCTCGGGCCGCTGCTGCTGGGGGTGAGCATGAGCATCACCTCGTACCTGATTTCGGCATCGCGCGGCTTTGTCAGTGCGTTGCCGGGCGGCGTGAGCGTGCTGCTGCTGCTGGTCGAGTTCACGCTGCAGTGGCTGGGCATGGCCGCCTTGTTCCGTCATGTGCCCAATACCCATGTGCGCTGGTCGCATGCGCTGGCGGGTGGCTTTTTCGTGGCGCTGGGGTTTGACCTGGCCAAGCGGCTGCTCGGCTGGTATTTGCATCAGGTGCCTACGTATTCCACCATTTACGGCGCCTTTGCCACGGTGCCGATCTTCCTGGTCTGGCTGTACTTGGGCTGGGTCATCGTGCTGCTCGGTGCGGTGATCGCCGCCTACGCGCCCACGCTGCGCTTGCGCGTGGTGCCGCGTGGCCATCTGCCGGGGCATCGGTTCGAACTGACGGTGGCTGTCTTGCGGGCGCTGGATGCCGCACGCGGCACGCCTGAGCGGGGCCTCGACTCGCACCAGCTCGCCGATGTGCTCAACACCGACCCGTTGCACGTCGAGCCGGCACTGGATGCTCTGGTTGACCTCGACTGGGTGGGGCGGCTCGAAGAGTCCGGTGCGGCTCGCCATGTGTTGCTGTGCGACCCCGATCAAACCCCTGCGCAGCCGCTGTTGGCGGCCTGCCTGCTGGCCCCGTCGTCGATGCTCGCCGCGTTCTGGCGGCGAGCCAATTTCCAGGACATGACGGTGCGCGACCTGATCGTTCCATGAACCCGCCGCACCCGGGTGCTGCCGGCGTGGCAAAGCCGATACGCCGTTGCCGCGCTCAACGTCCACGCAGGCCTTTGCGTCTATATTGCTCCGTTCCCCAGCTCGCATGAGGAGACCCCCATGAATGTCACCCAGATCCTGGCCGCCAAGGGCGGAACGCTCTATACCGTCAAGCCTGACACCGCGCTGTCCGAGGCGTTGCACACCATGGCCGAGAAGGACATCGGCTCGCTGGTGGTGATGGAGCATGGCGATCTGGTGGGCGTGCTGTCATTTCGCGAGGTGATCCAGGCCATCGTGCGCAATGGCGGGAGCGTCGGCACGATGAGCGTGCGCGCGGTCATGGACGATCACCCGCTGACGTGCACTCCCGACACCGCCATCGACGAGGTGCGCCGCATGATGCTCGTGCACCACGCGCGCTACCTGCCGGTGATGAGCCAGCGCACGCTGATGGGCGTGATCTCGTTCTACGACGTTGCCAAGGCGGTGGTTGACGCGCAGGACTTCGAGAACCGCATGCTCAAGGCCTACATCCGCGACTGGCCAGCCAACAAGCCCCAAGGCGATGCCGCCGTCAAGGAAGTCCCGGCTCCGTGAGCCGCTGACACCGGCCGCAGCGCCTGACAGCGGGCTTGCCTGAGCGCCATGCCCCTTTCCCATCTATCCGTTTCCTGAAAGCCCACAGCCATGTCCGGCAGCACCCTCGGTCACCTGTTTTGCGTCACCAATTTCGGCGAGTCGCACGGCCCGGCCATCGGTTGCGTGATCGACGGCTGCCCGCCCGGCATGCTGCTCAGCGAGGCCGACATCCAGCCCGAGCTCGATCGCCGTCGCCCCGGCACCAGCCGCCACGTCACCCAGCGCAACGAGCCCGACACCGTCGAGATCCTGTCCGGTGTCTACGAGGGCCGCACCACGGGCACGCCGATCTGCCTGCTCATTCGCAACACCGATCAGCGCAGCAAGGACTACGGCAACATCGTTCAGACCTTCCGGCCCGGTCATGCCGATTACACCTACTGGCACAAGTACGGGCTGCGTGACCCGCGCGGGGGCGGGCGGTCATCGGCGCGCATGACCGCGCCGATGGTGGGTGCTGCGGCGGTGGCAAAAAAGTGGCTGCGCGAACACCACGGCATCAGCTTCGTGGGCCACATGTCGCAGCTCGGCGACATTGCCATCCCGTTCGAGTCGCTCGACCACATTGCGAACAACCCGTTCTTTGCGGCCAACGTCAGCGACATCGCTCGCCTCGAGGCCTACATGGACGACTTGCGCAAGGCCGGCGACTCCTGCGGCGCGCGCATCGAGGTGGCTGCGCGTGGTGTGCCGGTGGGCTGGGGCGAACCGCTGTTCGACAAGCTCGATGCCGACATCGCCCACGCGATGATGGGCATCAACGCGGTCAAGGGCGTGGAAATCGGTGCGGGCTTTGCCAGCACCGCCCAGCGCGGCACCACGCACGGCGATGCGCTCACGCCCGAGGGCTTCGTGGGCAACAACGCCGGCGGCGTGCTCGGTGGCATTTCCACGGGTCAGGACATCACCGTGGCCATTGCCATCAAGCCCACCAGCTCGATACGCAGCCCGCGTCCGTCGATCGACCTCGAGGGCCAGCCGGCCACAGTGGAAACCTTCGGCCGTCACGATCCCTGCGTGGGCATCCGCGCCACGCCGATTGCCGAGGCCATGCTCGCGCTGGTGCTGATGGATCACGCCTTGCGCCATCGCGCGCAGTGCGGCGATGTGTCGGTGCCCACGCCGCGCATCGCAGCGCAGCAGCCGGGCTGATCGCTGACACCTGCGGCGCGTCTCAGGCGCCGCAGTGATCGCTCAGATCGAGGCCTGTGCCGTGTGGATGGATTCGCGCACGACCGGGTAGATGTGCTGGTTCCAGCGCCGCCCGCTGAACACGCCGTAGTGGCCCACGCCGGCTTGCACGTAGTGGGTCTTGAGGTATTCGCGCAGGCCCGTGCACAGATCGTGGGCCGCGAGCGTCTGGCCCACCGAGCAGATGTCGTCGCGCTCGCCTTCCACGGTGAGCAGCGCGGTGCGCCGAATCGCCGCCGGCTTGACCATCCGGTCGCGGAATTTCAGCGTGCCCTTGGGCAGGTCGTATTCCTGGAACACCGACTTCACCGTCTCGAGATAGAACTCGGCCGGCAGATCGGCGACGGCGAAATACTCCTCATAGAAGGTGCGTGTGGCCTCGGCTTTCTCGAGGCCCTCGGGCTCGTGGGCCTGCAGCAACTTGTACATCTCCTTGAAGGAGTTGACGTGGCGCTCCTTGTTCATGCTCATGAACGCGGCCAGTTGCACAAAGCCCGGATAGACGCGGCGCGCCGCGCCCGGATAGCGCCAAGGCACCCGGCCGATCAGGTTTGATTCGAACCATTCGATCGGCTTGGTCACGGCGAGCTGGTTGACCGATGTCGGGCTGATGCGGCAGTCGATGGGGCCGGCCATCAGCGTGAGGCTGGCCGGCGTGGCCGGATGGCGGTCTTCGGACATCAGCGCAGTGGCCGCCAGTGCCGACACGCACGGCTGGCAAATCGCCATCAGGTGCGAGCCCGGGCCCATCACGGCCAGAAAATCAATGATGTGCTCGGTGTATTCGTCGAGACCGAAGCGCCCGGCCGACAGGGGCACGTCGCGCGCGTTGTGCCAATCGGTGATGTAGACGTCATGGTCGGCCAACATGGTGCGCACGGTTTCGCGCAGAAGGGTCGCGAAATGCCCCGACATGGGGGCCACGATCAGCACCTTGGGGTCGGTCTTGCGTGAGGCGCCGGCTTTCTTGAAGTGCAGCAGCGTCGCAAACGGCGTGCTGTGCGCGGCGACTTCGGTGATCTCCACCGGGTCGGCCGAGCCGGTCACGTTGGCCTGTTCGATACCGAACGGGCGCCGCTGGTGGGTGATCTCGCTCAGGCCAAACACCTCCCACGCTGCGGCCAGCTTGCGGGTAGGCGCCCACTGGCTCCAGGCGTGGCTGTCGTCTTTCAGCGAAGGCAGCAAGGCCTTGGTGAAGTTGCGCACCGGCCACAGCAGATCGGCTTGCGCCTGATAGGCCTCGTACATCATCCACTGTCCCCAGGATTTAGGCATGAGCTCCCTCTTGCAACTCCTGCGCCAGCGCACCGGCGTCTACTGGTCAACCCGCACTGGCACAGCGCTTGCGATCGCCTTTTGCATTGAAAAGCGTCGGAGACACATCCATGGCCACAGCTCCCAAGTCCTCACCGCGCAGCAAGCCTGCGCCGTCCGCCAAGCGGGCTGCGCCGAGGACGGCCAAGGCGCCCGCCGAAGCCAGTATCACCCTGAGCAGCAAGACGTACTCGTCGTGGTCGCTGCGCGGCTGGCTGATGGCCAAACTGGCCGGTCTGTCGTTCGACGAGGTGATGGTGTCGATCGACGACGCCGACGCCCGCAAGGAAATTCTTTTGTTGTCTCCCTCGATTCTGGTGCCTTGCCTGACGCACGGCGACATCAAGGTGTGGGACACGCTGGCCATCGGCGAGTACCTCAACGAGATCAAGCCTGACGCGGGCCTGCTGCCCGCCGACGCCGTGGCGCGCGCCCACTGCCGGGCCATCTGCGGCGAGATGCATTCGGGCTTCAGCAGCCTGCGAGCGGCGTTACCGATGAACCTCAAGGGCGATTTCCCGGGTCACAAGGTGTGGGCGCGCGCGCTCGGTGACATCGAGCGAATCACCGCCATCTGGCAGGAGTGCATCGCCCGCTATGGCGGCCCGTTCCTGTTCGGTGCGAAACCCTGTATCGCCGACGCGATGTACGCGCCGGTGGCCACGCGATTCCTCACCTATCACGTCAAGATCGATCGTGTCAGCGCGGCCTACTGCCAGCAGATCATGTCCATGCCCGAAATGAAGGAGTGGGTGGCTGCGGCGCGCCAGGAAAAAGACGACATGGAAGAGTTCGACATGGAGTTCTGAGTCAGCGATCGCCGATGCGGCTGCGGGGGAACCCGCGCGCTTGCTGAGCGAATCCTGAGGGATGATTCGGCCTTCCCACACGTTCCGGGAATGGCCACTGATCACCCCGCTGATCGCTTGAGTTGCCAGCGCCCCGGGTGACAGACTGATGCCCATGGACGCCTCTCCTGTAACGGGACTCATCTTGACCGGCGGCGGTGCTCGCGCGGCCTATCAGGTGGGTGTGCTCAAGGCCGTCGCGCGCATTCGCCGCAACTGTGGCGGGCCCACCGGCAACCCCTTCGACGTGATCGCCGGCACCTCGGCCGGTGCCATCAACGCGGCCACGCTCGCTTGTCGCGCCGACAACTTCGATGAGGCGCTGGCCACGCTGGTGGACACCTGGTCCGACTTCAGCGTCGATCAGGTCTACCGCTCCGATTCATTTGGCGTGGTGCAAACCGGTGCACGCTGGCTCACCATGCTGTCGATCGGCTGGGTGCTGGCCAAGTGGCGCCGTGCGCGCCCACGCTCTTTCCTTGACAACAGCCCGCTGCGCGAACTGCTCACCAAGCTGGTGCCGGTCGATCGGCTGCAACAGGTGATGAGCCAGGGTCACCTGAAGGCTTTGGCGGTGTCGGCCTCGGGCTACGGCTCGGGGCTGCACGTGACCTTCTACGACGATCAGGCTGGCGTGCAGCCCTGGAACCGCTCCCAGCGCGTCGCGATGCGCCAGGCCATCACCATCGAGCACCTGATGGCCTCGTCGGCGATCCCGTTCGTGTTTCCGGCCGTGGCGCTCGGGCCGGACGGCGAGCGCGAGTTCTTCGGTGACGGTTCCATGCGCCAGTCCGCGCCAATCTCACCCGCGGTGCACCTGGGCGCCGAGCGCATCCTGGTGATCGGCGCAGGCCGCCTGCACGAGCCCGCTGTCCCCAGCGGATCGCGTGCAGGTTCTTCCGAATACCCCAATCTGGCGCAGATCGCCGGCCATGCGCTGTCGAGCATCTTTCTGGACGCGCTGGCGGTCGACATCGAACGGCTGCAGCGCATCAACAAGACGCTGTCGCTGCTGCCTCCCGAAGTGCGCGGGCACAGCGAATTGCGCCCCATCGATGTGCTGGTGATCGCCCCCAGCCAGCGGCTCGACGACATCGCCGCGCGCCACCTGCAAAGCCTGCCGCCGCTCATTCGTGCGCTGTTGCGCGGCGTGGGCGTGTCGGGGCAGGGGGTGCAGGCGCGTGGTGCGGCGCTCGCCAGCTATCTGCTGTTCGAAGCACCCTTCACCCGCGAGCTGATGGCCCTAGGCGAGACCGACACCTTGCAGCGCAGCGACGAGGTGGCGCGGTTCTTCGGCTGGGACCGCCGCGGCAAGCCGCGATCAGAGGTGATCGCTGCCGGTGAGTGCGACGCCAGCGGCGTCATGCAGGGCAACTTCTTCTCGTCGACGCACAAGAACCATCACTGAGCGCTGCGCGACAGCAGCGCGAGCACCCGACGCAAGAAGGGCAACCTGTCAATCGGCTTGGTGAGGTAATCCACGACGCCGGCCTTCATCACGTCGGCCACGTCCTGTGGCATGGCGCTGGCCGACAGCACGACCACGCGCTGCGCCTGCGTGCTCGGATCTGAGCGCAGCTGGGTCAGGAACTCCATGCCGCCCATGTCGGGCAGGTGCATGTCGAGCAGGATCAGATCGGGTTGTCCGGCCTGTGCCATGGCCAGGCCCGAGGCGCCGTCTTCGGCTTGCAACAGCGTGACACGCGGCCACATCTCGAACATCTGCTCGAGCAGGATCTGGTTGATGGGGTTGTCTTCGACCGACAGCACCACGCCCTTCGGGTCGGCCGCCTCGAGCCGCTGTTGGGCCTCGTGAGCCGGTGCGCTCGCCGGTGCGGCCACCACGCCCGCGGCCAGCGGCAAGACCATGCAGGCTCGCGTGCCTTGAGCCGGCTCGCTGTCCATCGTCAGGCGGCCTTGCATCAGTTCGATCAGCTGCCGCGTCACCACCAGCCCGATGCCGGTGCCTTCGATGCCCGAGTGCTCGCGGCCGAGCCGGTTGAAGGGCTGAAACAGTTCGGCCTGCTGCTGCGGCGTCATGCCGATGCCGGTATCGACCACGCAGACCTTGACCTCGGTGGCGCTGGTGCTCACCTCGAGCGACACCGAGCCGCCGGGCTTGTTGTATTTGATGGCGTTGGACATCAGGTTGGTCAGCACCTGGCGCAAGCGGTTGGGGTCGGCCAGCACCGAGGGCAGCGCCTCGTCGACCGGCGGCGCGATCAGGCTCACGCCGGCGCGCTCGGCGATCGGCGTCACCAGATTCGTTGCCTGCTGCAAGGCAGTGGCCAGTGGCACCACCGCTTGCTCGATGCGGCAGCGACCCGACTCGATGCCCACCAGGTCAAGCATGTCGTCGACCAGCGCGAGCAGGTGCTGGCCGGCGCTGTTGATGTGGCCCACCTGCGTGTGCTGCATCGCCGTCACCTGATGGCGAGGGTCATCGAGCAGCAACCGCGAGAACCCGATCACCGCGTTGAGCGGCGTGCGCAGCTCGTGGCTCATGCGCGAGATGAATTCGCCCTTGGCGTGGTTGGCCGCTTCGGCGGCTTCCTGTGCGCGCCGCGCCGCTTCGGCCTGGCGCAGCTCGCTCACGTCGCGCATCACCACCATCATGCGCAGGTCCGTGCCGCTGCCAAAGCGTGACACGGTGGCCTCGATCGGAAACTCGCTGCCGTCGCGGCGCCGCGCTGAAACCGCGCGGGTGGCACCCATGCGTCGCGGGGGCGAGTCGGATGCCGCGAACGACGCCATGTGAGCGGCGTGTGTCGCACCGAAGCGTTCGGGAACCAGCCGTTCGATGGGCTGGCCCAGCGCCTCGTGGGCCGACCACTGGAACATGAATTCAGCAGCCGGGTTGAACAGCGAGATGCGGTACTCGGCGTCGACCACCACGATGGCATCCATGGCCGCCTCGACGATGCCCTTGAACTGGCGGTCGCGCGCCAGGTGATCGAGCCCGGCGGCCAATTCGGCGGCGGTCTCGGTGAGTGCTTCCAGGACCGGGGCGGTGAAAAAGTCGCCATGCGCCGAATGCAGCACCAGCACGCCCGCCGTCTCGCTGGCGCGCTTGAGCGGTACGGCTGCCCAAGATTTCGCGCCCAGGGGCGCCTTGGGGTTGCCCGTCGCGACGGAACCCAGGCTGGCGGTTTCATTCAGAACGACAGGTTCGCCCTCGGCCATCGCCTGCGCGATCAGCGGCCGGGGCGCCACGGTTTGCAGCACCACCTCTGCGGCTTCTGGCTGCAGTCCGCTGGCGGCTGCAAGACTCAGCGCATCGCTGTCGCGCAGCAAGACGTAAGCGCCATCGGCGTGGCAGTACTCGACGCAAATGGAGCACAGCTCCTCAAGCAGGGTCTTGCTGTCGTCGATCTGCGTGGCTGCGCGCTTGACGCGCACCAGCGCGGTCAGGAAGCCGCGCAACCGCTCCTCGCGCAGCCGCGTGGCCACCAGTTCGGTGATGTCGCGCGCCACCTTGGACGCGCCGACGATGCGCCCTTGCGCATCGCGCACCGGGGAGATCGACACCGACACATCGACCAGTCGGCCGTCCTTGCAGCGCCGCACCGTCTCGAAGTGCCGAACGCGCTCGCCGCGGTGCAGCCGTGCCAGGATGTTGGCTTCTTCTTGCAGCCGATCGGGCGGCAGCAGCATCCCGATGTGCTGCCCGATGGCCTCATCGGTGGTGTAGCCGAACAACTCCTGCGCCGCTGGGTTCCAGCTCATGATGACGCCGTTGATGCGCTTGCTCACGATCGCGTCGTCGGCCGAATCGATGATGGCCGCAAGGCACTGCGCATCGTCCCAGGCCATCATTGCAGCGGGCTCCGGGGGCGGATCGGAGTCGGACGGAGCGAACTCCGCAGGATTGACCATCTGGTGGGACATCAGCTGGAGCGGTGTGTGCAGATCATGGGCCATGATGCGCCATCGGCACGGGCTTGGGTCCGAACCCACAGGGTCGTTTTGTAGGGCTATTCCCTTGGCACACGACGACCGCTCTCACTTCGAACGTGGCGTGGGCAAATCCACCATCACCGGCTGGCCGGGCTGGGTGCAGCCGGTGTCGCAGCAGCGACCGGGCTGGCGGTTTTTGGTGATGGCGCGCGGCTGGCCGGATTCCTGCGTGAGCACGCCGCGATCGAGCAGTCGCTCGACCAGATCCACCTTGTTGCCCACGGGGTAGTTGCGCCAGATCTCCTGCTTCATGGCTGCGGGCGAGCCCCCACCGTGCAAGCTGATCACCGAGTACCAGCCGCCCTGGTACGACGCGGTGAGGTCCTCGACGAAGCGCGCCACCTCGATGCGCTTGTCGTAGGGCACGGCCGGGTTGGCTCGCAGCACCTCGGCCAGCGTGGCGGCGGTGGCCGGGTTGTGGTCTTCGTCGGGGCCGGGCAGCGCCACGATCAGGCCGCCCGATACCTCGTGCGCCAGGCGGTGCATGTCGTAGATCTGCGTGGCCAGCAGCAGCTTGCCGATGTTGGCGAACACCGGCTCGGGCATGAAGCTGCCGCTGAATTCGTCGCGCGTGCCGTACACGCTGGCGGCCACGCCGCAGGCAAAAAAGCCCTCGGTGATCTTGATCAGCTCGACCATGGGCTCGCGCAGGCTCGAGGTCTCGCCGGGGTCGAAGCCGTTGGCCTCGCACATCAGCGCGCCCGCGCCGATCAGCAAGTCGCCAAAGCCGGCGCGCGCGCCGATGCAGCTGTGGCGGTGGTGGGTGGCGTAGTTGTAGGTCAGCGCACCCGAGTGTTCCCATTCACCGGCGTAGAACACCCGCTCCCACGGCACGAACACCCGGTCGAAGATGACCACGCCGGTCGATTGCCCATAGCGGCGGGAAAACAGCGGCGCGCCGTGCTCGACCTTGTCGCCCGGGCGGCCCGCCGGGCGCGCCACGATGGTGATGCCTGCGGCGTCCACCGGCACCGCGCAGCACACCGCAAAGTCGGCGTCGGCCTCGGTCATGGCGCGGCATGGCATGACTAGGAACTCATGCATGTACGGCGCGCCGGTGACGATCGCCTTGGTGCCCGAAATCACGATTCCGTGGGCGTTGCGCTCGACCACGTGCACATAGGTGTCGGGGTTGGCCTGCTGGTGCGGGCGGCGCGAGCGATCACCCTTGGCGTCGGTCATGGCGATGCCGATCGACAAATCGGCGTCTTGCACATGCTGCAAATAGGCCGCGAAGCGCGAGCGGTGCTCGGTGCTGCCGCGCGCGTCGTCGATGCGCGCGCTGACCTGGCCCAGCGCGTTGAGTGCGTCGTGCGCCAGATAGCGCTGCGCGCAGCCGGTTTCCTGGCACAGCAAGCGCACCGCCTCGAGCTTGTTGAGCAGGTCGCCGGCCGACTCGTTGATGTGCAGCATGCGGTTGACCGTCTTGCCGCTGCTGCCTTGCGTGGCCGTCATCAGCGGCGCCATGGCCGCGTCGTGCGCGAAGTCATACGTCACGCCCAGCGCGTTGATGCCCGGCTGCAGCGACGGTGCATCGGCCACCGAGTCGATCAGCTGGCCATCGACATAGACCACGGGCTTGAGCCGACGCAGCGACTCGCGGTAGTCGGCGCTGGTCATCAGGTGCGCTGTGGAGGGCGGGGCGGCGGATGCGTTCGGGGTGGTGTTCATCGGTGGCTTGAGCGGTTTGATCTGTGACAATTTGAACACTGTTCAATGAATTGATCAAACGTACAATTTATCGATGCGCAAATCATCCGGGGCCCCCCTGTCCGCCGTCGTCTCGACCGACAGCATGGGCAAACCCGCCAGCACCGCGGCCGAGGCCCACAGCCATGCCCGACGCGCGCGCAAGCAGGCTGTCACCGAGGTACGCCGCTCGCTGGTGCTCGATGCGGCGCGCTCTGCGTTTTTCGATCTCGGGCTTGAAGGCGCCAGTCTGCGCGAGATCGCCAAGCGCGCCGGCTACACGCCGGGGGCGATCTACAGCTACTTCGCCAGCAAGGAAGAGGTCTACGGCGCGCTGCTGGGCGAATCGCTCGAGCGGCTCAATGCACGTGTGAGCGCGGCCGAACCGGCGCCGGTGGTGTCTCGCAGCGCAGCGGCGCGGCGGCTGGCGCTGCAAGGTGCGGTGCGTTTGCAGGCCACGGCCTTCTTCGACTTCTACCGCGACAGCCCGCGCGACCTGGATCTGGGCTTTTACCTGTTCCACGGCATGCAGCCGCGCGGCCTGACGCCGGCGCTCAACAAGCAGCTCAATGCCCGTTTGCACGATGCGCTCGCACCCGTTCAGGCCGGGTTGGTGGCGCTGGGCCTGAGCGAGGCCAACGCACGCTCGGAGGTGGCCGCGCTGTTTGCCCACATCGTGGGCTTGCTGCTGCTCAGCCACACCGGGCGCATTCGCATGTTCCAGCAGGAGCCACTCGCCCTGTTCGAGCGCTACCTCGAGTCGCTGCTGGCGCGTGCTGCCGCCCCGCGCGGCGGCAAGTCGGCGTCCGATGCGGTGAAAAGAGCGTGAAAACCGGTGCTGTCTTCGCGATGCTGCGCGCCCGGCGCGAAGACACTGGCGCGAGCCGAGTTGTGCTGTCCGGCCGTGATCCCCTTTTGGCCTTGCGCCGCTTCTGATTCGAGCCGTCACGCCTATGCACAACCCCTGGATCGATCCTGATCCACGACGCCGCCAGTTGTTGCAGCTCTTGCTGGGCTCGTCTGCCGCTGTGGCGCTGTCGGGCTGCGCCGATCCGGTGCCGCCGCTGCGCGTGGGCAGCACCGTCTTTCCCACCTACGAATACGCTTTTCTGGCCCGTGAACTGGGCTTCCTCGATGCTGCTCAGGTGCGCCTGGTGGAGTACTCGGCCACCACCTACGCCTTGCGGGCGCTGGCGGCCGGCCAGCTCGAAGCCGCGCAGCTCACGCTCGATGAGGTGATCACCGCTCGCTCGGCGGGCATCGGTCTGAGCGTGGTTCTGGCACTCGATGTGTCGGCGGGCTCCGACGCGGTGTACGCGCGCCACCCCATGACCCTGGCTGAGCTGGCCGGCAAGCGCATCGCCCTCGAAGAGGGTGCCACCGGTGCCGTTTTGCTTGACGGCCTGCTGCGTGCGGCCCACCTGTCGGTGGACCACATCCGCAAGGTGCCGTCGACGCTCGCGCTGTCGGCCAAGGTGTTCAAGGAGGGTGACGCCGATCTGGTCGTGACGGCCGAGCCCTGGGCCTCGCAGATCGAACGCGAGGGCGGCTTCCGGCTGTTCGATTCGCGCCAGATCCCCAACCGCATCATCGATGTGCTGGCCGTGCGCACCGAGTCGATCGAGTTGCACCGCCCGGCGATCCGTGAGCTGGTCGCCGGCATCGTGAAGGCCCGCCACCACCACCTCAGCCAGCCCGCCGGCGTGGCCGCCAAGATGGCGCCCCGGTTGCAGCTGGAGGTTTCGCAGGTGGCGCAAGCCTTCCGTGGGCTGAGCATCCCGACGCTGTCTGACAACCGCAGCATGCTCGGGCCTGACGGCCAGATCGTGGTCGCGGCGCAGGCACTGCAAGAGATCATGCTGGCCAGCGGTTTGCTGAGCAACAAGCTGTCGCCAGCGGCGTTGACCGACTCGCTGGTCGACGCGCGTTTCCTGCCCGGCGGAGACTCGGCGTGAAGCTCGCCTATTCGGTGCGCTCCGCGCTCACCCTGGGCGTCACGGCGCTGCTGTTGCTGTTGCTGGGGCTGTCATATGTCGACGCGCTGATCAGTGGCCGGCAGGCTGCTCTGGACAGCGCCCGGGCGAGCATCGTGCGTCAGGCCGAGATGCTGGCCCTGGTGGCGCAGGACAACTTGCAGGATCACCCGACACGCGCTGCGGCCGAGGTGAGCGCGGTGTCAACCGACCTGCGCACCGAGACCGTCGCGCTGGTGATGCCCGACGGCCTGGTCGTCGTCGGCCAGAAGCTGGTGTGGACCGGCAAGTCGGCCGACACGGTGGTGCCGGGCTTTTCACGCGCGCGGTTCGAGACGGTATCGCGAGGCCGTCTGCTCGACTTGCACGTCAGCGACGACCAGACCAAGCTGTCGGTCATGCTGCCGTTTTTCCTGTCCGCGGCCGACGGGCGGCTGCGCACCGAGCAAGGCGGCGTGGCGCTGCTGTCGTTTGACCTGTCGTTCGACTACGCCGTGGTCCAGCAGCAGGCCCTCAAACGACTGGGCTTTCAGCTGGCGATCGCCGCGCTGATCGTCCTGAGCGTGCTGTGGATGCTGCGCGCCGCCGTCACTCAGCCACTGGCTGCGTTCAAGGACATGGTCGGGCGCATCAGCAGTGCAGAAGAGGCCGGCGAACCGATCATCGAGCGCGGCCCGACCGAACTGCGCAATCTGGCCAGCAGCTTCAACCGCATGGGCCAGCGGCTGGCCGACGGGCAGGCGCAACTGCGCAACAGCAATGAGCGGCTCGAGGGGCTGATCGACGCCGCCATGGACGGCATCATCACCGTCGATGGCGATCAACGGGTGGTGCGTTTCAACCCGGCTGCGGCCCAGATGTTCGGCGTGCCGGTGCATCAAGCACTCGGCCAACCGCTGGAAGTGTTCCTGCCCTATCGCTTCCGGCAGGACCACGCCTCGCAGGTGCGCCGCTTCGGCGAGCGCAGCGAGTCCTCGAGGGCCATGAGCGGCAATACCGTGGTCAACGCCGTGCGCCGCGACGGGCGGGAGTTTCCGGTCGAGGCCTCGATTTCGCACCTCACGATCGACGGCCAGCGCTACTACACCGCCATCTTGCGCGACGTGACCGAGCGGATCCGCTCCGAGCAGGAGATCAAGACGCTCAACGCCAACCTCGAAGCGCGCGTGGAAGAGCGCACCGCAGCGCTGTCGCAGGCCAATGCGCGGCTGCTCGAGCAAGACGCCGAGCTGCGCGAGGCCAAGTTGGTGGCAGAGAACTCGACGCGCATGAAATCGGACTTTCTGGCCAACATGAGCCACGAGATCCGCACTCCGCTCAACGCCGTGATCGGGCTGGGCCATCTGGCGATGAAGCACGCATCCGATGACCGGCTGCGCGACTATCTGTCCAAGATCCAGCACTCCAGCCAGCAACTGCTCGAACTCATCAACGACATCCTCGACCTGTCCAAGATCGAAGCCAACAAGCTCGACATCGAGCGCGCCGACTTCCAGCTGAGTCAGGTTCTCGACAACGTGTCCACCGTGATCGGGTTGCGCGCGGCTGCCAAGGGCCTGGAGCTGATGTTCCATGTCGACCCCGACGTGCCCGAGCACCTGGTGGGCGACCCGCTGCGGCTGGGTCAGATGCTGCTGAACTACAGCAACAACGCCGTCAAGTTCACCGACACCGGCGAGATCGAGGTCCGGGTGAGCCTGATCGACGACTCCGACGAGGCTGGTGTGCTGCTGCGCTTCGATGTGCGCGACACCGGCATCGGCCTCACGCCGGAGCAGATCTCGGGGCTGTTCCAGAGCTTTCACCAGGCCGATGGCTCGACCAGTCGCAAGTACGGCGGCACCGGTCTCGGGCTGGCCATCGTGAGCCGCCTGGCCCGCCTGATGGGCGGCGAGGTGGGTGTGGACAGCGAGCTGGGGCATGGGTCCACCTTCTGGGTGAGTGCGCGGTTCGGCAAGGGCGAACATCAGCCGATCGCTGTGCAAGCCGCGACCGGCCTGAAGGGCCACGGCTCGCAGGCCGAGGGCGACATCGAGCCACGCAGCGTGCCCTTGGGCGCCACGGTGTTGCTGGTGGAAGACAACGAAATCAACCAGCAGGTGGCCGCCGAACTGCTGATGGACGCGGGCCTAAAGGTCGATGTGGCCAGCAATGGCCAGACGGCGCTCGAGATGGCGCAGCAGGGCCACTACGACCTGGTGCTGATGGACCTGCACATGCCCGTCATGGACGGCCTGACGGCCACCCGCGCGATCCGCGCCTTGCCCGGGCTGGCTGATCTGCCCGTCGTGGCCATGACGGCCAGCGCCATGGCTGACGACCGCAAGCGCTGTCTTGACGCGGGCATGAACGACTTCGTGGCCAAGCCCATCGAGCCCGACAACCTGGTGGGCGTGCTGCTGACGCACATCAAGCCCGCGGCGGGACGTGTTGCGGTGCGGCCGCCGACGGCGCCAGCGGCGGTGGCGGCACCGGCTGCACCGGCCGGCCTCGAGCTGCCGCAAGCAATCCCCGGGCTGGACACGGCGCTCGGGCTGCGCCGCAGCGTGGGCAAGTCCGCCTTGTACCTGTCGCTGCTGCGCAAGTTCGTCGACGGCTACCGCCGTTTTCCGCAGAACACGCGCGCGCTGCTCGAGCGTTCGGACCGCGAGGCCGCGCACCGCGCGGCGCACTCGTTCAAGAGCGTCGCAGGCAACGTGGGCGCGACCGGCTTGCAGGGGCTCGCTGCCGAGCTCGAGCGCGCGATCGTCTCCGAGCAGTCGCCACAGCGCATCGAGCAGGTCATGCAGGCACTGGAATCGGCGCTCTCGGCCCTGCTTTCAGCGCTGGAGCAGGCGCTGCCCGACACCGCCCGCACGGCCGTAACGGCGCTTGATCTGGGGCGGCTGCGCCGGGTGGGCGAGCAGCTGCTGCGCCAGTTTGACGAAGGTGACGCCGACGCCCAGCAGACATCGGCGCTGCACGCGAGCCTGCTCGGCGCTGCGATGGGCGAGGCGTATGCGCGCTACTCGCACGCCGTGAGCCGTTACGCCTTTGACGAGGCTCGCCTGTTGTTGAACGACTGCTTGCAGTCGCACGCCTCACCTGACACACATGCCGCTGTCCCAAGGAGCCTTTCGTGACCCCCACCCCAGACACGCCACGCACCATCCTCGTGGTGGACGACATCCCGGAAAACCTCGAGCTGATGACCGGCTTGCTGTCGCAGGAAGGGTTCCGCGTGCGCGTGGCCCACAACGGCGAAAGAGCGCTGCAGCTGGCACGCTCGGCCAACAAGCCCGACCTGATCCTGCTCGACGTCATGATGCCCGGCGTCGACGGCTACGAGGTCTGCCGCGAGCTCAAGGCCGATCCGCTGACCGCGCGCATGCCGGTGATCTTTCTGACGGCGCGTGCTGCGATCGAGGACGAGGCACTGGGCCTGTCGCTCGGGGCGGTCGACTACATCACCAAGCCCATCAGCCCGCCCATCGTGCTCGCGCGCATCCGCACGCACCTGGCGCTCGATGACGCCATTCACGCACTGCGCGACCAGAACGCCCGGCTCGAGGCCGAAGTGGTGCGTCGCACGCAGCAGATCCAGATCACGCAGGACGTGACCGTGATGGCCATGGCATCGCTGGCCGAGACGCGCGACAACGAAACCGGCAACCACATCCGCCGCACCCAGCACTACGTGAAGTGCCTGGCCGAGCACCTGCGATCGAACCCGCGGTTTTCGGAGTTCCTGACCGAACGCAACATCGACTTGCTGTTCAAGTCGGCACCGCTGCACGACATCGGCAAGGTGGGCATCCCCGACAGCATCCTGCTCAAGCCCGGCAAGCTGACCTTCGAAGAATTCGAGATCATGAAGACCCACACCACGCTGGGCTACGAGGCGCTGGTCGCCGGCGAGCACGGGCTGGTCACCGAGGTGGAGTTCTTGCGCTTCGCCAAGGAAATCGCGCTGTCGCATCAGGAGAAGTGGGACGGTTCGGGCTACCCGCAGGCCCTGCGCGGCGAAGCCATTCCGGTGTCAGCGCGCCTGATGGCGCTGGCCGATGTGTACGACGCGCTGATCAGCCGGCGCGTCTACAAGCCGGCGTTTCCGCACGACAAGTCGGCCGCCATCATCGTCGAGGGCCGCGGCCAGCATTTCGACCCTGACGTGGTCGACGCCTTTCTGGCGGTGCAAGACCAGTTTCAGGACATCGCGGCGCGATTTATGGATGCGGAGTGAGCTCGACGGCTGTGGTGCGCTGCACGCAGCACACCACAGCCGTGAACCGCGATCCGCGAGGCGTGCTTGCCCGAAGCACGCTCGGGCTCATCACTCGCTCGCGTACTCCGCCACCGGCGGGCAGCTGCACACGAGGTGGCGGTCACCGTGTACGTTGTCGACGCGACCGACCGGCACCCAGTATTTGTCACGGCGCAAGCTGGCCAGCGGGTAGGCCGCCTGCTCGCGCGTGTACGGGTGCGACCACTCGGCACCGAGCAGCGCTTGCGCGGTGTGCGGCGCCGCCTTGAGGGGGTTGTCGGCCGCGGGCCAGGCGCCCGATTCGACCAGCGCGATCTCGGCGCGGATGGCGATCATGGCGTCACAGAAGCGATCGAGCTCGCGCAGCGGCTCGCTTTCGGTCGGCTCGATCATCAAGGTGCCGGGCACCGGAAAGCTCAGCGTGGGCGCGTGGAAGCCGTAGTCGATCAGCCGCTTGGCGACGTCTTCGGCGGTGATGCCGGTGGCGTCTTTTAGCGGTCGAAGATCGAGGATGCATTCGTGTGCGACGCCGCCGCTGCGCAGCTGCGACTGGCCACCCGAATACAGCACCGGGAAGTGGTCGATCAGCCGCGAGGCGATGTAGTTGGCGGAGAGGATGGCGACTTCGGTGGCCGCT